>JAWOJB010000052.1:0-25504 GCA_046484325.1 Acidimicrobiia bacterium
CCTACTCCGGCAACGGGGTGTCCGCTGCCGCCGCCAAGGCGGTGATCGAGCGGCTGGAGACGGGCGAGCCGATGGACCGCATCAAGCGGACCGGCACGGCGCTCATGCGGGGGATCGAGCAGATCCTGGCCGACCGGGGCCTGGCCGGCCACGTCGTCGGCCATCCCTCCATGTTCTCGGTCTTCCTCGGCGAGGAGGCCCCCCGGGAGTACCGGGACACCGTCCACCACGACGCCCGTGTCTACGACAACACGGTCATGGGGATGATCGAGCGGGGGGTCATGCCCTGCCCGGACGGACGGGAGCCCTGGTTCATCTGCGCCGCCCACACCGACGAGGACGTCGCCACCTCGCTGCAGGTGTTCGACGAGGCCTTGGGGGAAACCCTGGCCAAGGCGGGCAGCCTGCGCGACATCAACGACTGACGGTTGCCGGGCGGCGGTCAGCGAGAGGAGGCGGAGGCGAGCCGCCGTCCGGCCTCCAGCGCCTCGGCGTCGTCGACCATGCCGCCGCCCCGAACCGTGGCGCCGATCACGAGACCGGCGCTCACCAGCACCAGGTTCTTGATGATGTACTGGCCCTCGAGGGTCGGCACGAGCGCCGCCGACCAGGTGAGGTCGGGGAACAGCACGAGCGGGGTGATGGTCCCGAGCATCTGGCCGAACAGCAGCAGGAGCGTGAGGCGCATCGCACGGCCGAACACCAGTCCGAGGCCGATGGCGGTCTCGAGGGCGGCGAGGGCGACGAGGGCAGGCCCCGTGGGGATGATCCCGAAGCTCAGCCGCTCGATCGTGGCCGCGGCGAGCTCGTCTGCGGGGCTCAGGCCGGGCCAGAACTTGAGGACCCCGAACCACAGGAACACGGCCCCCACGCTGATTCTCAGGAGGAGGACGCCCCGCTCAGCCATCCACCGGGTCAATGTCCGATCGAGCCCGGCGAGCCAGGAGAGATGACCCATCATGATCGAAAGCTAGACCCGGACCCCGCATACCGTGAGCCCGGGGGCGGATCGGGCGGGATAACCTCGCCCGACCAGCTCATCGACCGGCACAAGGAGACCGGCATGGCGCAGATCCACGGCGGACAGGTGATCGCCCGGGGCCTCCGGGCCGAGGGGGTGGACACGATCTTCACCCTGACCGGCGGTCACATCCTGCCCATCCTCGACGGGTGCGTGCAGGAGGGGATCCGGGTGGTGGACGTGCGGCACGAGCAGGCCGCCGCCCACGCCGCCGAGGCCTACGGTCGGCTCACGGGGAGGCTGGGGGTGGCGGCCGTCACGGCGGGGCCCGGGGTGACCGACGCCATCACCGGGGTTGCCAACGCCTGGTTCGCCAACACCCCGATGCTCCTGATCGGGGGCCGCCACCTGCTGCGCCAGGAGCTGAAGGGCGGGCTGCAGGAGATGGACCATCCCAAGCTCTTCGAGGGGATCACCGCCTGGGCCGGGACCGCCTGGAAGGTCGATCGGCTGGCCGACTACGTCGCCACCGCCGCCCGGCACGCCTTCGCCGGTCGGGGGGCGCCGGTGTTCCTCGACGTCCCGATGGACGTCCAGTTCGACATGGTCGAGGAGACCGCCGTGCCGGTGCCCACTCACTATCGGGCCCAGGAGCCGCCTGGCGTGGACCCGGCGACCCTGGACCGGATCATCGAGGCATTGAACCGCTCGGAGCGGCCCATGATCTTCGCCGGCGCCGGGTCCCGCAGCCCGGGGGGCAACCGGCTGCGCGAACTGGCCGAGTCGCTCCAGGCACCTACCTATCTGAACAGCCGGGCCCGCGGCTCGCTGCCCCACGGGCATCCGCTGCTGGGGGTGCATGCCCGTTCGAAGGCCTTCGCCGAGTGCGACCTGGTCCTCGCGCTCGGCGTGGATTGGGACTTCCGGACCAACTACGGGGAGCGGATCAACCCCGATGCCGTCGTCGTTCAGCTCGACCTCGATCCGACCAAGATCGGCTGGAACCGCCCCGCCCACCTGGGGATCGTGGCCGACCCGATCACCGTCGCCGGCCAGCTCGCCGATCAGGCCAACCGGTTCGCCCCGGACACCACCGGGGCGTGGACGGCCGACGTGATGGAGGCCGAAGCCGAGCGGCAGGCGGCCGCCGAACTCGAGGCCGAAGCCTCCGACCGCCCGGTGATGCCCCAGCGCTTCGCTCGGGAGGTCGCCGGGTTCTTCGGGCCCGACGCCATCGTGGCCGTGGACGGGGGGGACATCGTGTCGACGACCGCCAAGTGGTTGCAGGTGTCGACGCCCGGTCACGTGCTCGATCCCGGCCCGTTCGGGACGCTCGGTACCGGCTCTCCGTATGCCATCGCCGCCAAGGTCGCCTTCCCCGACAAGCTCGTGGGGATCGTCTATGGGGACGGGGCGTTCGGGTTCAACGCCATGGAGTTCGACACGATGGTCCGGTTGGGTCTGCCGATCGTGGCGGTGGTCGGCAACGACGGCGTCTGGTCGAACATCAAGACCCTCCACCGCATGTTCTTCCCCGACCGGCTGGTGGCCTCGGACCTCGGCGTGCGTCCCTACCACGATGTGGTCGCCGCCCTCGGCGGTCACGGCGAGCTGGTCGAGGACCCTGCCGAGATCCGACCTGCCCTCGAGCGGGCCAGGTCGTCGGGGCGCCCGGCCCTCGTCAACGTCCACCTGGCCGAGACGATGCGGGCGTCGTCGAACTACGCACAGTGACTCAGAGGACGACCAGCCCGAGGATCCCCACGACGGTCGTGTAGATCGCGAACGGCAGGAACCCGACCGTGGCGAGCGCCCGGAGCACGATGCCGATGGCGGCGTGGCCGGAGAGGGCCGCCACCGCCATCCCGACGGCGAGCAGGGAGAGGTCGGCGTCGGTGCCCGCCACGTCGAGGAGCGAGATCAGGCCTCCTCCGGCGATGGTCGGGATGGCCAGGAGGAAGGCATACCTGGCCGCTTCCTCCCGCCGGAACCTGCGCCCGATGCCGGCGGTGATCGTCATCCCCGAGCGTGAGATCCCCGGCACGAGGGCCATCGCCTGTGCCACACCGACGACGACGGCGTCGGGGATCCTCCCCTCCTCGAGGCGGCGCGAGCCGACCGTGAGGAACGTCCCGATGTAGAGCACGGCCGACGTGACCAGGACGGCACCCGCCACCCGCCGGGGGTCGTCCTGGAAGGCGTCGAGGGCATTGGCCAGCGGCAGTCCGATCACGGCGGGCACGGTGCCCAGCGCCAGGAGCCCCAGCACCCGGCGGGCCTCGGGATCGGTGCCGAGATGGGCGAGCCTGGCAAGGTCGCGGCGGTAATAGACGATCACCGCCAGCAGGGTGCCGAGGTGGAGCACCGCCGAGACGGCCAGATCGGGCACGGAGACGTCGAAGCCGAGCGCCTGGAGAAAGGCCGGCACGAGCACGAGGTGGCCGCTCGACGAGACGGGGAGGAACTCGGTGAGGCCCTGGACGAGGCCCCAGATGACGACTTCGATCACCACGGCACGTTACCGAGGCGGTTCAGCCGCCCAGCGCCACCGTCAGCCGACCCTCGGCCCGGGCGGTCGCAACCTGGGCGAGCCACTCCCCGGGCACCGCCACCATCCCCCGGGGGCCGGCCGAGAAGTCGTCTTCGTCGCTCAGGGCAACCAGGATGCCGGGCACCAGGCTGCCCGTGCCGGTGGCGGGGTCGACGAGTGCCAGGCGGACCTCGCTCCCTGGCCGGGCCGTGGCGGGGATGTCCATCTCCACCAGCCACCAACCGGCGGGCACGACCGCCCCGGCGGGTCGGAACCGGCCGGGGAGGAGAGGCTCGCCGGCGGCGACGGGAGCGGAGAGGACGGCTGGCAGCTCGACCGATTCGAGGATCCCACGGGGGATCGACCGCCACTCGAGGTCGGCCTCGGCGGGCTGCTCGCCCGCCTCCAGGTCGCGAACGGCGAAGGGGTGCTCGACGGTGGGTCGGGGACCGAAGTCGGCCCACAGGGAGGCGGTCACGACCGTGACGATCGCCGCCCACCGCAGGTAGGGCGGTCGGGCGAGCCAGTACACGGCGCCACGCTATCGGGGGCCCGTGCCGGCGGGAAGGGGGTCGGCGTCAGTCGTCGGACGTGGACGCCGAGGCCTTCGAGGTGGAGCTCGGCGACGGCGTCGAGGCCTTCGAGGTGGAGCTCGGCGACGGCGTCGAGGCTTTCGAGGCCGACCGCGAATCGGTGACGTAGAAGCCGGAGCCCTTGAACACCACGCCCCGGGCGTGGAAGATCTTCTGGAGCTCGCCTCCGCACTCGTCGTGACGGCGGAGCGGCTTGTCTTTGAACGACTGCACCACCTCGAGCTGCGCGCCGCAGGCCTTGCAGCGATATTCGTAGGTGGGCATGACCTCTCCGCGGTGGACGGGGAACCAGCCGGAAGTATAGGGGAAGAGGGGATCTGGTCGGTCGAGGGACGGCGACCGTACACTCGTCGCCCATGCCTGCGTGGCTCGCCCTGGCCTCCGCCTATCTGATCGGCTCGGTGGACTTCGCCGTGATCGTCGCCAGAGCCAAGGGGGTCGACATCCACGCCGTCGGCTCGGGCAACCCAGGGGCCAGCAACGTGGCCCGGAGCATCGGGCGGGGGGCTGCGGCAACGGTGCTCGTCGGTGACCTCCTCAAAGGGGTGATCGCCGCCGCCATGGGGTGGATGGCTGGGGCGGGGGCACCCGATCCGGTCGACGAGCCGCTGGCTCTGGCCGCCGGCTTCCTGGCCGTGCTCGGCCACTGCTACCCGGTGTTCCATCGGTTCCGGGGTGGGCGGGGGGTTGCCACGAGCGGAGGAGTGCTCCTCTTCGTGGTCCCGATCGCCGGTCTCGTGGCGGCGGGGTTGTGGGCGATCGTCGTCAAGCTCACGCGGGTTGCGGCGATCGCCTCACTGACGGTGGCGGTGGCGGCGGTTCCCCTCGCCATCTGGCAAGGGGTGACCCTGCCCGGCCTGTGGTGGCTGCTCGCGATGTGCGGGCTGGTGGTGATTCGCCACATCCCCAACATCCGGCGCATGATCCGGGGAACCGAGCACGAGGTGTCCGCATGACCCAGGTCGACGTCGCCGTCATCCCCGCCGCCGGGCGCGGCACCCGGATGCGACCGGCCACGCGGGTCGTCCCCAAGGCGCTGCTGACCGTCGTCGACCGCCCGGCCATCCAGTACGCAGTGGAGGAGGCGGCCCGGGCCGGCGCCACCGAGGCCATCCTGGTGGTCGATCTCGACGCCGGACACCTGGTGCAGAGGCACTTCATGGGCGACGACCGGCTCCCCGGGCTCGAGCACGTCCGGGTTCGCCCGGTCGTTCAGGAAGAGCCGCTCGGCCTCGGGCACGCGGTGCTCGAAGCCAGGGAGATGGTGGGGGACCGCCCGTTCTTCTGCGTCCTGGCCGACGACATCGTCCACCCGGACCACGACGTCCTCTCCGGCCTGGCCGAGGCGGCCGGCACCGACGACATCTCGGTCATCTGCCTTCAGCGCCTCACCGAAGACCAGCTGTCCTCCAAAGGTGTCGTGGTACCCGCCTCCGACGAGTACGGCGAGGTGGTCGAGCTGGCCGGAGCGGTCGAGAAGCCCGGCCCCGAGCGAGCACCGTCCCGGCTGGGGATCCTCGGGCGTTACCTGTTCACGCCCGAGGTCTTCGAGTTGCTCGCCGGGCTCGAACCCGGTGTGGGCGGCGAGATCCAGCTGACCGACGCCATCGACGCTCTCGGTCGCCGGGGGCGGCTGCGGGGGGTCGTGGCCGATCGTGAACTCCTCGACATCGGCAACCCGCTCGGGCTGCTCGATGCGTCGGTGGTGCTGGGCCTGGCGAGGTTCGGTGACGAGTTCCGGCGCCACCTCTTGGACGAGCTGGGCTCGTGAAGCCCCTGGTCGACGCCCAGCGGGAGGTCCTGGCGGCGGTGCCCCCGCTCCCCGAGAGCCGGGTGTCGCTCGCTCGGGCGTTGGGGCTGGTGCTGGCCGCCGACGTGGTGGCACCCCACGATGTTCCCCCCTTCGACAACTCGGCCATGGACGGGTTCGCCGTCCGCGGATCGGATGTCGCCTCCGCTCCGGTCGACCTCGACGTCGTGGAGGACGTGGCCGCCGGCCACGTCCCCTCGACCGCCGTCGCCGCCGGCTCGGCGATCCGCATCATGACGGGGGCTCCGATGCCCGAGGGTGCCGACACCGTGGTGCGGGTGGAAGACACCGAGATCGGCCGTCGTCCGGGCACCGTGAGGATCCTCGTCCCCACCGAGGCCGGGACCGCCGTGCGCCGGGCGGGAGGCGACGTTGCCGCCGGCACCGTCGTGATGACCCAGGGCACCCGGCTCGGACCCGCCCATCTGGGGGTTCTGGCCACCCTCGGGGTGACCTCGCCCCGGGTCGCCCGCCGCTGGCGGGTCGCCATCCTCTCAACCGGCGACGAGGTCCAGCCCGTGACGGTGCCCGAGCTTCGGCCCGGCTGGATCCGCGACGCCAACCGCCCGCTGCTGGCCGGGCTGCTGGGCGAACTCGGCGCCGAGGTGGTCGACATCGGCATCGTGGGCGACGACCCGGCCATGCTCCGCACGGCCCTGCGCCGGGCGGTGACCGAGTCCGATGCGGTCGTCACCTCCGGCGGGGTGTCGGTCGGTGTCCACGACCTGCTGAAGCAGGTGCTCTCACAGCTCGGGGATGTTGCGCTCTGGCAGGTGGCGATGCAGCCGGCCAAGCCGTTCGCGTTCGGGCTCGTCGACGGGGTGCCGGTCTTCGGTCTCCCCGGCAACCCGGTGTCGGTGCTCGTGGCCTTCGAGCAGTTCGTTCGCCCGGCGCTGCTGGCGATGTCGGGGGCCCTCCGGTTGTTCCGGCCGCGGGTGCCCGGGGTGGCCGGTGAGACCTTCGCCACCGATCCGACCAAGACGGTGTTCCTGCGGGTGGTCACCTCCCTCGAAGGCGGGCGGTGGGTGGCCCGGTCGGCTGGCGACCAGTCGTCGAACGTGCTCTCGGCGGCGGCGGCGGCCGATGCCCTGGCGGTGGTGCCGGCCGGCACCGGGACGGTGGCGGAGGGAGAGCCGCTCGACCTGGAGCTGCTGCTCGCTCCCGAGACCCGCGGCGCCGAGGAGGCGCTCGATGGCTGAGGGCGCCCTTCTCGAGGAGCTGACGGCCCGGGTCCGGGCCGAGCTTTCCACGGCGTCGAGCGAGGACGCCGGGACCGACGAGGCGCGGACCCGGGTTCGGGAGGTCGCTCGCTGGATCCTCGACGTGGACCACCCCGATCTGGGAGACACCGAGCGGGAGGTGCTGGTCGAGGGAGTCGTCGACGCCTTGATCGGCTCCGGCCTGGGGCATCTCGACACCGCCGGTCACGTGCGCATGGTCGACGTGTCGTCGAAGGAACCGACCGACCGGGAGGCCATCGCCCAGGGTCTGGTGCGCCTCGACCCCGAAGCTCGACGGCGCCTGTTCGCCGGTGAGCTGCCGAAGGGCGATGCCCTGGCCTCCGTCCGCCTGGCCGGCATCATGGGCGCCAAGCAGACGGCGTTCCTCGTGCCGCTCTGCCATCCACTCCCGCTCACGGGGGTCGAGGTGCAGGTCGATGAGGTCGACACCGGGGCCCGGATCACGGCCCGGGTGCGGACCCATGCCTCCACGGGGGTGGAGATGGAGGCCATGACCGCGGTGGCAGTGGCCGCTCTCGCCCTCTACGACATGATCAAGGGCATCGACAGAGGGGCGGAGATCGAAGGGATCCGCCTCCTGCACAAGCGCGGCGGGAGGTCGGGAGCGTGGTACCGGGCGGGTACCGAAGACCCGGAGCAACGGTCGCCCGGTGTTGGCCCGCCGTCCACCGGCTAGCTACCATCGGAATGCCATGACAGAGGCACCGTTTCTCATCGCCGCGCTGGTGCTGGCCGGGATCTGGGGGGCCTATCTCTTTCCCAGCATCTTCGGCGCCCGCCGCGACGCCCCGCTCAACTCGACGGAGGAGTTCGACCGCTGGACCCACCTGATGGCCGACGTGCAGCGTCGCCCTTACAGCGCCCGCCGGTCGTCGGTTCGCGACGTCATCCGTGCCCGCCGCCGCCGCACCCTGGCCGTGCTCGGGGTGGTGGCCGTCGCCACCCTCGTCTTGGCGTTCGTCCAGTCGTCGGTGAACTGGCTGCTCGCCCACATCGCCGTCGACGCCATCATCGCCTGGTACGTGGCCATGCTCTCCCAGTTGAAGAACCGCCAGGTGGCCACGAAGGTCGCCGCCCACGTCGTCGATGTCCCCCGCGAGGGTGACGACCAGAACGTGCGCATCGTCGCCGGCGGTTGATCGGTGGAGGGGCTCGACCTCTCCGCCGTCGAGCGAGGTGTTCGCCCGATCCTCGACGACCGTTTCGCCGCGCGAGAGCGCGGCCTGGCCGACTCCCGGCTGGTCATCAGGTCGTCGGCCAAGGCGATCCGGAGCCTCCACCGCAACGAGCAGGACGAGGCCGATGCCCTCTTGGCCGAGGCGGGCCGGGCGCTGGAGGGTGTCTACGCCGGCCTGGCCCGACATCCCGATGTGCTGCACGCCGGGTTCGTGGCCGACGCCGCCAAGGAGTACGCCGAGGCGAGGATCACCGCAGCCGTGTTCCGCCGACTCCCGATCCCTGGCCCGGCCGAGGTGGGCATCGATCCGGTTCCGTACCTCAACGGGCTGGGCGAGGTGGTGGGGGAGATGCGTCGCCGCCTCCTCGACACCCTGCGGTCCGGCGACCTCGTCGAGGGGGAGCGACTGCTCACGGCGATGGACGCCATCGTCGACCTGCTGGCCGACCTCGACTACCCCGACGGCATGACCTCCGGCCTGCGCCGCACCACCGACGTGGCCCGATCGCTGACCGAGCGATCGCGGTCGGACCTCACCGCCACGGCCGTCCAGGAGCGCCTCCGTCGCGATCTCGCCGGAGGTTCCGGCGCCTGAGTGCGATTACAATCCGGCCGTCCCCGGGGGTGTAGCTCAGTTCGGCAGAGCACTTCGTTCGCAACGAAGGGGTCACGGGTTCAAATCCCGTCACCTCCACGATGAGCCCCCTGCTGCGGCGGGGGCTCACGCGTGCCGGAGGCGGAGTCGCGCTCGGCACGCACGGCGGGCGGCGTCATGCGGTTGTGGGTGCGCCTCGATGAGATCAGCGACCTCGATCGGGGGTCTCGCCCATGTGGCGGATGCCCGTGTCCCATCGGCCGTGTCTCATCGAGCATCGGTTTCTGTCACAGGCTGCCTCGGATCGGTATCTGGTGGTCCAGCCCAGCCTGGATCTGTCCCGCTGGAGGCTGTGGGGTCGGCTCGCCGGGGATGCCGGGGCGGTGGTGGACAGGGTGCTCGGCGACCGGGCCGAGTCGTTCCCGCCGCTTCCCGACGGCACCCGAGAGCCGGTCTCTGCCCGCCGGGCCGACGCCCTGGTCAGCGTCTGTGCCGACGCCGACGACCTCACCGGTGGATCCGGTGGGTTCTCCCGGGAGCCGCTGGTCACCGTCTTCGTCGACGCCACCACCCCGCCACCCACCGCCTCGTCCCCCGCGAGCGGTCCCCCCACCCCCCGGCTGTCGCTGCGGGGGCCCCTTCCCCCACTTCGTGGGGAACAAACCAGAAGCGGAGCTGTGTCCCCCACCGCCGCGGTGGCCGCCGGACCGGCCCTCGACCCGGCCGCCCTCGCCGCCTTGACCTGTGACGGCACCGTCGAGGTCACCGGCATCACCGCCGACGGCACCCCTCTCGCCTATGGGCGGCGCAGCCGGGCCATCCCCCCACGGCTCCGCCGGTTCGTCCTCTTCCGGGACGGGGGCTGTGTCGCCGACGGCTGTGTCAGCCGCTACCGGCTCCAAGCTCACCACGTCATCCCCTGGTCGCAAGGCGGCCGAATCGACCCCGACAACCTCGCCACCCTCTGCTGGCACCACCATCACCTCGTCGTCCACCCACTGGGCTACCGCCTCGACCCGGACAGCCCGGCATTCCGACGCAGATTCCTCCCACCCCGCCACCACCCACCCTGAACCGCAGAGGGGAGTGCCGGGCCTGGACGCGCCGGCCTCCGATCTTCTCGAGGGGGTGCTCGATCGGATCGCCGGACTAGGTGGCCCTTTCTCCTAGCCTGATTGCCGTGCGCTCCCGACTCCTCGCCCTGACGCTCGCCGCCGCGCTCCTGACCGCCGCCTGCACCACGCTCCAGCAGGCACCCGAGACCACGACCACAGCGTCGGCCACCGCCACCTCGGGGGCCGATTCGACCACCACGACCAGCCAGGCGCCCGAGACGACGACCACCACGGCCGGTCCCCTCTCCCTGCCTCCCGGCACCGAAGGTCTGCCCGAGGCCACCCGCCGCCAGATCGCCGAGCTGATCCGGGCGACCGAGCAGGCCCGCGACCTCGAGTTTCTCGAGCTCCCCACGATCACGGTGCTCGACCCGGTCGCCTTCGAGGAGCGGGTCCGCAGCCTCATCCTCGAGGAGGCCGAGGACGTTCCGGCCGACGAGGCGCTGTTCGAGCTCCTCGGCCTGATCGAACCCGGCACCGACCTGCTCGCCCTCTACGCCGACCTGTACGGCGAACAGGTCGCCGGGTTCTATGACGGCGAGAGCGGCGAGATGGTGATCCCGGCCACCGGCACCGAGCTCACCGCGCTGGAGGGCCTGACCTTGGTGCACGAGCTCGTGCACGCGCTCACCGATCAGCACTTCGGTTTCCACGGGGTGTGGCAGGAGATGATCGACGGCCAGGATTTCGACAGGGCCAGCGCCTACCTGGCGCTGATCGAGGGGGATGCCACGCTGGCCGAGATCGAGTACCTGCGCGGGCTGCCGACGAGCGAGCAGCTGGCGATCATCTCCGACTCGGCCGCTTTCACGAGTGATGTCTTCGAGGGGGCGCCCCCGTTCCTCCAGCAGTCGCTGTTGTTCCCCTACACCCAGGGCGTTCGCTTCACCCAGACCATCTACGGCCGGGGAGGCTGGGAAGAGGTCAACGCCACGTACGCGAACGGACCCGCCTCGACCGAGCAGATCCTCGACCCGGCCGCGTTCGGGCGGGAAGAGCCGCTGCCGGTGGCGCTCCCGTCCCTCGCCGACCCCGCCGGTTACGAGCGGGTGTTCGAGTCGGTATGGGGCCAGCTCGGGTTCGAGCTCATGTTCGGTCAGGTGCTCGATGACGCCACCACCCGGCAGGCTGCCGGCGGATGGGGCGGCGACGCCTACGCCCAGTGGTTCGACGGGCAGGAGTCCGCTGCCCTGGCGCTCCGCTACGTCGGGGACACGCCCCGGGACGCGGTCGAGCTCGCCGCCGCCCTCGAGGCGTACGTGGTCGCGGCGATGTTGGCGGGCAACGGCACGGTGACGGCCACCGGCACGGTGTTCGAGCGTGTCACCTATGCCTGGGTGGCCCTCGACGGGGACGAGGTGTGGTTCGTGGCCGCCTCCGACCCGGCCGTGGGCCGCGAGCTGACCGCCCAGATCGCCGGCTCCTGACCCCTGGCGGCTCCGGCCGCCATCCGGCATGGTGGGCCGGTGCGCATCCTCGAGCTCCGACACCCGGGTTGGTCGTCGGGGCCGGTAGGCGAGGCCATCGGGTTCCGCGGGCGGCTTCGGGGCATCCACGGAGTGCCGGAGGGTTTCGGGGTGCTCCTCCCGGTGCGATCGGTCCATGGGTTCGGGCTGGATCGGGCCATCCGGGCCGTCGCCCTGGGCGCCGGCCGGGAGGTCCTGATGGTCACCGAGCTCGCCCCGGGCGGGGTCGTGACGGTGCGTGGAGGCCGGTGGATGCTCGAACTCCCCCTTCAGCGGGTGCCGCCGGAGGTGGGTCGCCGTCTCACGGTCTCTACCCTCGCATGGTGGCCGGAACCCTGATCCTGTGCGGCACCCCGATCGGGAACCTGGGTGATGCCGCCCCCCGAGTTGCCGAGGCACTGTCGTCGGCGGCCGTCGTCTACGCCGAGGACACCCGGCGGAGCCGAGTCCTGTTGTCGGCCCTCGGCGTCGACCGCCCGATCCGCTCGTATTTCGTCGGCAACGAACGGGCGCGATCGCGTGAATTGCGAGACCGGCTCGAACGGGGCGAGGTGGTGGCGCTCGTCACCGACGCCGGGATGCCGGCCGTCAGCGATCCCGGCGTGTCGGCGGTGGCTGCGGCCAGGGCCGCCGGGGCGACGGTCACGGTGGTCCCGGGGCCGTCGGCGGTGACCGTGGCCCTCGCCCTCTCGGGCATGCCCGCAGACCGATTCGTGTTCGAGGGCTTTCTGTCGCGATCGGGCGGCGACCGGTCCCGGCGGCTCGCCGAGATCGCCGTGGAATCTCGCACCGTCGTGCTCTTCTCGAGCCCCCACCGGGTCGAGACGGATCTCGCCGACCTCGCCAGGACCTCGGGTCCCGAGCGGCAGGTGTTCATCGGCCGGGAGCTCACCAAGCTCCACGAGGAGGCCTGGTGGGGCACGCTCGGAGCGGCTGCCGACGAGTGGGGGCGGCGTTCGCCCCAGGGCGAGTTCACGTTGGTGCTGGCAGGCACCGCCGACCGCGAGGTGTCGCTCGACGCCGGAGTGGCGGAGGTCCGGCGGCTCGTCGAGGAGGGTGTCCCGGCGTCGGAGGCAGTACGCCGGGTGGCCGATGCCACCGGGGTTCGCCGGCGTTCGCTCTACCAGGCCGCCATCACCGAGGACGACTGACCCCTCACCACATCTCGTTGCGACAGGTGGCGCAAATGCCCTTGCCCTTGAACGACGTGACGCGGTCGGTGGCCCCACAGAAGACACAGGTGTCCTCCATCTTGCGGAGGACGATGTTGGGCCCCTCGACCGAGATGGTGAGCTGATCTCCCTCGCGGATGTTGAACAACCGCCGGGTCTCGGCCGGGATCACGATGCGGCCGAGGTCGTCGATCTTCCTGGCGATTCCCGATTCCATCCGCGACTCCTGGCAGCCCGGCGAGCCTCCGTTGCACCCTACCGAGCCCCATCGCGGCGCGTCGGGGGAACGGGCCCGCTCGTCGGCCGTTCCGGTAGGTGCCCGGTGCCTTCCTAGATTGAACCAGACATGACTTGGGTCGACACCCATTGCCACCTGCAGCTCGACGACCTCCCGGCCGCCGATCTGCTGGCGCGCGCCGAGGCGGTCGACTGGCTGGTCGTCCCGGGGATCGACACGGCCAGTTCGGATGCGGCGCGGCGGCTCACCGCCCGGCACCCGGGCCGTCTGCTCTGGACCGCCGGGCTCCACCCGCACGACGCCGCCCGCTGGCCGGATGAGGGCGATGCCATCTCCGAGCTCGCGAAATCGGCGGCGGCGGTGGGCGAGTGCGGACTCGACTACTACCGCGATCTCTCGCCACGCGGCATCCAGCGGGAGGCCTTCTCCGCCCAGGTCGAGCTGGCGCTCGAGCTCGGGCTGCCGCTCGTCGTCCACGTCCGCGACGCCTTCGCCGACGCCCACGACATCCTGGAGGCGTCGGGGGCCGGGCCGCAGGCGGTGCTCCACTGCTGGACCGGAGGACCTCGCTGGACCCGGCGGTTTCTCGAACTCGGCGCCGCGTTCTCCTTCGCCGGGCCGATCGCCTTCGAGACCGGGGAGACCATCCGTCTCGGCGCCGAGCACGCAGACCCGGAGCGGTGTCTGGTGGAGACCGACACCCCTTATCTGGCACCGCCGCCCCACCGGGGAGAGCCCAACGAGCCCGCCCACGTGGCTCTGAACGGAGCCGCTCTGGCCGGGGTGTGGTCGCTGCCCGTCGCCGAGGTGGCCCGACTCACCTCCGAGTGCGCCGCCCGGGTGTTTGGCGGGCCGCCGGCATGACGGCCCAGACCCGCTCGGAGGTGCTGGACCTGCTCACCCGGCACGGCCGGCATCCGGTCAAGGCGCTCGGACAGCATTTCCTGGCCGATCCCAACATCGTGCGGAAGATCGTCGAGGTCGCCGGTGTCCATCCCGGCGACCGGGTGTTGGAGATCGGCGCCGGCACCGGGACCCTCACCCGGGCCTTGGCCGAGACCGGCGCCCGGGTGCTGGCCTACGAAGTCGACGGGGGTCTCCGATCGGTTCTCGACGAGGTCCTGGCCGGGCTCGAGGTCGATCTCCGTTTCGAGGACGCGGCCGAGGCCGACCTGGCCGGGGCCGTGGACGGCGGCTCCTGGCTCCTGGTCGCCAACCTGCCGTACTCGGTCGGCACGCCGATCCTGCTCGACGTGCTCCGGTTCGTGCCGGCGGTCGTCCGGGCGGTGGTCATGGTCCAACTCGAGGTGGCCCGGCGTTTGACCGCCACCGCCGGCAGCCGCGTGTATGGGATGCCGACCGTGGTCGCCCGCCTCCACGCCGTCCCCAGGCTCGAGTTCACCGTCCCGCCCCAGGTGTTCGTGCCTCCGCCACGGGTGGGCTCGGCGGTGGTCTCCCTGGACCGGCGACCGGCCCATCCCGAGGTGGGGCGGGCGCTCGACCTGGCGGCGGCGGCCTTCGCAGGCCGGCGCAAGATGCTGCGCAGATCGTTGGGCGGGATCCTCTCCGACCCGGGCGCGGTGCTGGCGGCTGCCGGGATCGACGAGACGGCGCGCCCCGAGGATCTCGAGCCCGAGGACTTCCTCCGGCTGGCGGAGGCCTCCCGTGGCTGAATGGGAGGCACCTGCCAAGATCAACCTGAGCCTGCTCGTGGCCCCCGTCGATCGTTCGGGGTACCACCCCTTACGGTCGCTCGCCCAGACCATCGAGTGGTGCGACCGGCTGGTCGTCGACGAGGGTGACGACGACCACCTCGAGGTCGCCGGGGCCGATCTACCCGAGACCGGCGACAACCTGGTGTGGCAGGCGGTGGCGGCGCTGGAACGCCGCAGCCGGCGCCGGCGACCGCGGCTGCACGTCCACCTCACGAAGCACATCCCGGTGGCAGCCGGCCTGGCCGGGGGCTCGGCCGATGCTGCCGCGATGCTGCGAGCCACCGGCGATCTGCTGGGCCTCGAGGACGAGGCGATCACCGGTGCCGCCGGGGAGGTCGGGGCCGACGTCCCTTTCGCCCTCCTGGGAGGGACGGCCTGGATGGAGGGTCGAGGCGAGCGCCTGACCCGGCTTCCGCCGCTCGCCGGCTTCGCCGTGGCCGTCGTCGTCCCGCCGATGGAGCTGGCGACGCCGGCCGTGTTCCGGCGCTGGGACGATCTGGGCGGGCCGGTTGGCGACGAGGTGAGGGCGACGGCCCTTCCCCCGGCCTTGCGCGATCTGGGTCCACTCCGGAACGACCTCACCCCGGCGGCGACGTCGCTCGCGCCCGAGCTCGCCGACTGGATGGACGAACTCGGAACGGTGTGGGGGCGGCCGGTGGCGATGTCGGGCAGCGGTCCCGCCACGTTCGCCTTCTTCGCCGACCTCGACGAGGCGACAGGGGCCGCGTCGTCGATAGCCCTGGCGCATCGCTCGGTGGCCGCGGCCGAGCTCAGGCGCACGGGCCCCGGCCGCCTCGACCGGTAAGCTCGTGCCCGGGCGGCGCAGCCCGACCGCCCGCCCCGACCCCCTGGGGGGTGGTGTAACTGGTAGCACGGCGGATTTTGGTTCCGTGAGTACGGGTTCGAGTCCTGTCCCCCCAGCCACCCGGCAGGACCGCACCTGTCGGGCCACCGAGGAGGTGTGATGGGACACGTGGCCGTCGTCCTCGCCGCCGGCAAGGGCACACGGATGAAGTCGGAGTTTCCCAAGGTCCTGCACCCCGTGGCGGGATGGCCCATGGTGCGCTGGGTGCTGGAGGCGGTGACGCCGACCGGGCCCCACCGCACGGTCGTGGTGGTCGGTCACGGCGCCGAGGACGTTCGCCAGGTTCTCCCCGACGGGGTGGAGATCGCCGTGCAGGAGGATCAGCTGGGCACGGCCCACGCCACCTTGGTCGCGCTGGCAGCCCTGGGCGCGTTGACGTACGACCAGCCGGTGCTGGTTGTACCCGGCGACACGCCGATGCTCACCGCCGAGGTGCTCGACGGTCTGCTCGAGCTCCATCGCGACGCCGGTGCCGCCGTCACCATGCTGACCGCCGAGGTCGACGATCCGACCGGCTACGGCCGGGTGGTCCGGGCCGCCGACGGATCGGTGGCGGCCGTGATCGAGCAGAAGGACGCCACCGCCGAGCAGCTGGCGGTTCGCGAGGTGAACGCCGGCATGTACGTCTTCGCCGCCGGGCTGCTCGCTTCCGGTCTCGAGCGCATCTCCAACGACAACGCCCAGGGTGAGTACTACCTCACCGACTTGGTCGCCCTGGCGGTCGAAGCCGGCGAGCCGGTGGTCGCCAGGATCATGCCCGAGGAGGTGGTGGCGGGCGTCAACGACCACGCCCAGCTGGCGGCGGCCGCCGCAGCTCGCCGTTCCCAGCTCGTGTCGTGGTGGATGTCCGAGGGCGTGTGGATGCAGGATCCCGACGCCGTGTACCTCGATGCCACCGTCCGGCTGGCGCCGGGAGCGCGGCTGTACCCCGACGTCCACCTCGAGGGCGACACCGTCGTCGGTGCCGGAGCAACCGTGGGCCCGTCGTGCTTCGCCGTCGACTCCGAGATCGGCGAGGGTGCCCGTGTCTGGTACTCGGTGCTCCGTCGGGCGGTGGTGGGCCCCGGGGCAGAGGTCGGGCCCTATGCGTCGCTCCGCCCGGGGACCGTCCTCGAGCGCAACGCCAAGGCTGGGACGTTCGTCGAGATGAAGCAGACGAGGGTGGGCGAGGGGGCGAAGGTGCCCCACCTCGCCTATCTCGGGGACGCCGACGTGGGCGAGTCGGCCAACGTGGGGGCGGGCACGATCACCTGCAACTACGACGGGTACGAGAAGCATCCGACCCGCATCGGGGCGAGGGCCTTCATCGGCTCGGACACGATGCTGGTCGCTCCGGTGACCATCGGCGAGGGTGCCGTGACCGGGGCCGGCTCCACCATCACGAAGGACGTCCCCGACGGTGCGCTCGGCGTCGAGCGGGCGGACCAGCGGGTGATCCCGGACTACGCGAGCCGCCGGGCCGCTCGCTACCGTGAAGAGCGCCGGCGACGGGTGGAGGAAGACTGATGGACATCGTCAGCCGTAAGCGGTTGATGCTCTTCTCCGGTCGGTACAACCGACCGCTGGCCGAGGACGTGGCCGACCTGCTCGGGGTCTCGCTCGGCGGCCTCCACCTCTCGAGCTTCGCCAACGGGGAGATCTACGCCCGTCCCACCGAGAGTGTGCGCGGCACCGACTGCTTCGTGATCCAGAGCCACTGCCAGCCGATCAACGACGCGATCATGGAGCAGCTGATCATCATCGACGCCCTCACGAGGGCCTCGGCGCGCCGGATCACGGCCGTCATGCCGTTCTTCGGGTACTCCCGGCAGGACAAGAAGGTCCTCCCCCGGGAGCCGATCACCGCCCGTCTGGTCGGTGATCTGTTCATGACCGCAGGAGCCGATCGGCTCGTGTCGGTCGACCTCCACACCGGCCAGCTCCAGGGCTTCGTGAAGGCGCCGTTCGATCACCTGACCGCGCTGCCGATCATCATCGATTACCTGCACGAGCGGGTCGACGGGCCGGTCGCCATGGTCTCGCCGGATGCCGGCGGTGTGAAGCGGGCCGAGAAGTATTCCCGCCGCATGGGAGATGCGACGGTGGCGTTCGTCTACAAACGGCGCGAGCCGGAACTCCACAACGAGTCGGCCGCACTCGAGGTCTCGGGCAACGTCGAGGGCCGCCACGCCGTCATCGTCGACGACATGATCGACACCGCCGGCACCATCGCCAATGCCGCCGAGCTCGTGCTGGCCGCCGGGGCGCTGAGCGTGCGGATCGCCGCCACCCATCCGGTGCTCTCCGAGCCCGCCCTCGACCGGTTGAAGAACGCCCCGGTCGCCGAGGTCATCCTGACCAACACCCTCCCGGTGCCCGAGGAGGTGCTCGAGCTCCCCAACGTGACCGTGCTCTCGATCGCCCCGATCGTGGCCGAGGCACTCCAGGCGATCTTCATGGACAGCTCGGTCAGCGAGATATTCCTCGGCGACAACGCCTGACGAGCCGGCGCAGGCGTGGACACCACGGTCGTCGAGGTTCGCACCGGGCTCGAGCCGGCGGTGGTCGACCTCACGTCCCGGCTGACGTCGTTCTGCGCAGGAAGGGGCGACGGGCTCGTCAACGTGTTCGTTCCCCACGCCACCGCCGGGGTGGCCATCATCGAGACGGGGGCCGGCAGCGACCGGGATCTGCTGGCCGCCATCGACATGATCCTGCCGAGAGACGATCGCTGGTCGCACCGCCACGGTTCCCGCGGTCACGGTGCCGACCACGTGCTCCCCGCCTTCGTAGCGTCGGGAGTGACGATCCCCGTCATCGATGGCCGGCTCGCACTCGGCGTCTGGCAGTCGGTGGTTCTCGTGGATCCGAACCGCGACAATCCCCTCCGCCAGGTCCGATTCAGCTTCGTGCCGGGTTGAGAATCCGGTCAGGGGGCGTCGGGTCCCACCGGCGGCAGGACGATCACCTCACCCGGGAAGATGAGGTCGGGGTCGCCCGAGCGGATGCGGTGACGGTTGGCGGCGATCACCTCGACCCAGTAGGGCGCCACCTCGCCGACGCCGGGCGGCCGCCCCCGAACCTCGCTCAACCGGTGCTCGGCGAGGCTCCAGAGATTGTCGCCTGGAACAACCGTCACCTCGACGGCGCCTTGAGGGAGGGTGCCCGCCGGGTCGGAGGCCGGTGGGATGGCGGCCCGGGGGCGCAGGGCCGACCACGCGGGGTCGGGCCGGCCATCGCGCCCGGAGTCCTGGGCGTCGAGCCCGTCCGTCGCAACCGTCACCGGCCGAGGGGGCTCGGGTGTGGTGACGGCGAGGGCCACGGGTTGGAACGAGGCGACGGCGACCGTGCCGGCGGCAGCGGCGTTGACGAGGGGCCGCAGAGGGGGGAGCACGAGAAGCCCGGTCAGCCGGATCGCCCGGGCCGTACCCGTGGCGACCGCCACGAGGTGGAGGGCGGTGGTGGCAGTCACCCACAGGGCGAGGCCCAGTCCGGCGATCCGGAGAGCGGCGGCGAGGCCGTCGACGGCCGGGACCGTCGTCAGCCATCCCGCCGGGTCCGACCAGTCGACCCGTAGCCACATCCGCGACCCCAGTCGCTGGAGGGCGACGGCACAGCCGGAGGAAACCCCGATGACCACCAGGAGCCCCGGCGCGGCGCGTGACCGTCCCTTCATGCAGCCCGAACCTACGGTGTGCGAGCCCCCGGGTCCAGGGGTCTACGATGCGATCGCCGAGACAGGAGCCGGGACATGAAAGTGCGGATCGGGATCGCCGATTCGGATCGGGTGATCGAGCTCGACGTCGAGGACCCCGCCGCCTACGAGCGCGAGATCGAAACCGCCTTCGCGGGCGACTCGGCTCTGCTCTGGTTCGAGGACGCCAAGCGGCGCCGCATCGGGGTGCCCCGGCAGCGGGTCGCCTTCGTCGAGATCGAGACCGAAACGGATCGGGCGGCGGTGGGCTTCGGCCCGGGCGCGTGAAGCCACCGGCGACGGTTCGGACGTGGTGAGCTCAGCCGGCGCGACGGCGGCGCTCGGCCAGCCAACGCTTGCGCAGGCGCCTGCGCTCGTCCTCGGCGTACCCGCCCCAGACCCCGGCCTCCTGGTTGGACTCGAGGGCGTACTGGAGACAGTTTTCCTGGACGTGGCACATCGCGCAGATCCGCTTCGCCTCGCCGATCTGGTCGATCGCAGGTCCGGTCGAGCCCACCGGGAAGAAGAGGTTGGGCTCGGAATCGCGACAGGCGGCGAGCTGCCGCCAGTCGGTGATGGTCGCGGTGGTGGTGGTGGTGAACACGGGTCGGTCTCGTCCTCTGGTCGCCGGTCAGCTCGTGATTGCGTTCACGAGCCTGCTCGCGTGCGTGCGAACGCGAGCAGATGGGGTTTCTGGAGCGAACGCTAATGGTCGGCAGCGGCTCTGGCAACGGTCCTTTGGGGTTTTTTTCCCGTTCTTCGGTGATCGTGGGACATCGCGGCGACCGGGCCCGATTCCCCGCGAACACCCTCGCTGCGCTCCGCAGCGCCGCCGCCGAGGTCGGGGCGGTCGAACTGGACGTCCGCCGGGCCGCCGACGGGCGACTCGTGCTCAGCCACGATCCGGACCTCGATGGCCACGTGGTGGCGTCGACGGCGTGGGAGGTGCTCGCCGGCCTCGACCTCGGCGATGGGCACGGGCCTGCGTCGGTGGACGAGGTGTTGGCGGCGCTCCCCACCGCCGCCGTTGACTGGGAGGTGAAGAACCTGCCGAACGAGCCGGGGTTCGAGGCCGATCACCGGATCGCCCTCGAGGTGGCGGCCGTTGCCCGCAGCCGGGACATCGTGTCCTCGTTCTGGTGGCCGAATCTGGACGCGATCCGCGACCACCATCCCGAGGTGGCGACCGGACTGCTGGTGGCGGTCTCGGTGCCCTTCGGCACCGCCGTCGATCACGCCGTCCGGCACGGGCACCGTGCGCTCTTCCCAGACAAGCGGCTGTTGAGAGGGAACCTCGAGCGCATCGCCGTGGCGCACGACGCGGGTCTCGCCGTCGGAGTGTGGACCGTCAACGACCCGGTCGAGGCCCGGCGGCTGGTCGAGGCGGGTGCCGACGGCATCGTCACCGACGACCCGGCCGCCATGCGTCGAGCCCTGGAGGACTGATGACCATCAAGGACGAGCTCTCCGCCGAGTTGAAGGACGCCATGCGGTCGGGCGACGCTCCCCGACGCAACGTCATCCGCCAGATCGAGACCGAGGTGACGATGGCCCGTTCGGCCCCCGGGTTCTCAGGCGAGGTCGACGACGAGCTGTACCGGTCGGTCATGGCGGCCTACTCGAAGAAGATGCGAAAGTCGATCGAGGAGTACGAGGGCCTGGGGGAGCGTGGGGCGGTGATGGCGGAGAAGCTCCGGTACGAGGTCGACTACCTCGCCCGCTGGCTGCCCCGGCTCCTGAGTGGGGATGAGACCCGGACGCTCGTCAGGGAGGCCATCGCCGAGCTGGACGTCGCCGGCGATCCCAAGTCGGCCGGCCGGGTCACCGGGCTCCTCATGCAGCGGCGTCGCGGCGAGCTCGACGGTGGGCTGGTCGGCCGAATCGTGAGCGAGGAACTCGAACCGGCCTGACGGCGCGCGGCCGATTACCACTAGCGCCTGGCCCCGGCCATCAATGGTGGACGAAGGCTCGCCGAGTCCGATCGACTCCTCCTCCGGCGAGCCGGTGGGCGGGGCCCTCGGGCCCCGCTCCCGCGCCCGGAGGCCCCCTCCCGTCGCCGTTCATCGCTAGCGTTTCCGCCATGCGCTCGATCTGGAAGGGTGCCGTCTCCTTCGGTCTGGTCACCATCCCGGTGGCATTGTTCAGCGCCACCGAGGACCGCACCCCGAAGTTCAAGATGCTGCGCCGGTCCGACGGGAGCCCGATCCGCTACAAGCGGGTAGCGGAGGCCGACGGCGAGGAGGTCACCTGGGACGAGATCGTGCGTGGCTTCGAGGTGGACCAGGGTGGCTACGTCGTGTTCACCGACGACGAGCTCGCCGGGGCGGCCTCCGGCGGCGGCACCAAGCTCGTCGACGTCGTCCAGTTCGTCGACGAGTCCGAGATCGACCCGATCGCCTACAAGTCCTCCTACTACCTGGCGCCCGAGCAGACGGGGCTCAAGGCCTACCGGATCCTCACCGAGGCGCTCAGCGAGAAGGGCAAGGTGGGCATCGCCAAGGTGGCGCTCCGAGAGAAGCAGCACCTGGCGACGCTGCGGGCCAAGGACGGGGTGCTCGTACTCGAGACGATGTTCTGGCCCGACGAGATCCGGGAGCCGGCCTTCGAGGCGTTGGAGTCCGAGGTCGAGGTGCGCCCGGAAGAGGTCAGGATGGCCGAGATGATCATCGACAACCTGACCCGCCCGTTCGAGGCTGCGGAATACCGGGATGCCACCCGGGAGGCGGTCGAGGCGCTGGTCCAGAAGAAGCTGGAGGGCGAGGAGATCGTCGCCCCCGCGGCACCAGAGCCGACGAAGGTGGTCGATCTGCTCGAGGCGCTCAAGGCGTCGGTGGAGGCGACGAAGGGCGCCCGCAAGGCAGGCTGAGGCGCTCCCGGCAGGATTCGAACCTGCGCACCTGGCTCCGGAGGCCAGCGCTCTATCCCCTGAGCTACGGGAGCGGGACGACCCGAGTGTACCGCCGCCCCCGCCCTCGCCACCCGAAGACGTGCGACGTGTGCGACGCGTCCTCGGTCAATCGGGGAGGAAGGTGGCGGCCTCCTCCCAGCTCTCCTCGATCAGGTCGATCCGCCGCATCGCCTCGCCCTCGAGCGTTCTCGCCACCCGGGCGACGAGCAGCTCGGCCAGCGCAACGGCGGTGACGGAGCTGTCGAAGGGCCCCATCGCCGGGACCCTCACCTCGCACCGGACATCCGCCAGGGCGGCGAGCGGGGAGAGGGGGCCGTCGGTGACGGCCACGATCCAGGCGCCACGCCGGGCCAGGAGCTCGGTCGCCTGCACCGCCCACCTGCGGTACCGATAGAAGCCGAAGGCCACCGCGGCGTCGTGCCGATCGACCCGGGCGAGTTCGCGGGGCAGGGTGTGCTCCTCGAGGAGGGTGACCCCGTCCCGGAGCATCGAGAGCCCGCTCACCAGGGTCATGGCGCCGGCTCGTGAGGTCTCGCCCGAGACCACCCAGACGGCGGAGGCGGAGGCGAGCCGGTCTCCGGCCGTGGCGACCTGCTCCCCACCGGCGGCGTCGAGCACCGCCGCCAGCGAATCCTCGAGTTCGTCGAGGTCGTCGCCTCCGGTCTCGCCCTCGCGACGGATCCTCTCGGTGGGGCGCTTCAGCTCGTGGGAGAGCACGCGGCGAACGTGGTCCTGGAGCTCGGCGTAGCCGGCGAAGCCGAGCTTGGCGGCGAAGCGGACGATCGAGGGCCGGCTCGTCCCCACCCGGGTGGCGAGGTCGGAGACGGTGCCGAAGGCGAGCAGGGTCGGGTCTGCTCCGACCACCTCGGCGACGCGGCGCTCGGTGGGGGTGAGACGAGGGGCGGCGGCGGCGATGAGGTCGCCGACGGACGGCGGTGACATGGCTGTGCACCATGGTACAGAGGTTGAGGGACACTGTGCAGTTCATTACAGTGAAGGTTATGTGCACCCCGACACGGGAGTCGGTATGACCATCGCCCCCGCCATTCGCCACGCCCCCACGGCCCGGGAGCAGTCCTTCCTCGACACCGTCGAGAACCCGAGGTACGAGCGGAACATCCTCAACGGGCTCGACGTGTTCTTCGAGGACCGGGCTCCCGTCGAGATGCAGGGTTTCTACACCCCCGAGGAGCTCGAGGTCCTGAGGGCGTTGCGAGGGACCGAGCGCGACGTCGAGACCCGGATGCCGGTGAAGATCACCCGGCACTACTTCGAGCTGGCCCGCCACAGCCCCAATCTGCAGCGGCTGATCAAGGCGAGCCCCGACGAGACCCTCGACCTCGCCGGGTCCGAGGATCCGGGCTTCCAGATGGACTACAGCCCGGTGGAGGGCATGATCCACAAGTACGAGATGGGCCTGCTGTATGCGGTGTCGACCTGCTCGGCCCACTGCCGGTTCTGCTACCGCGAGGAGCTCATCGCCCGCAAGGAGGTCGAGCGGGCCGACGGGACGGTGGCCGCCAAGGGGCTGGCCAAGATTCCCGAGGTGGTCGCCTACGTCCGCGAGCACAACCGGCTCGTCGAGGCCAACGGCGGCGTCCATCCCGAGACCGGCCGGGAGAAGCTGCGCGAGGTCCTGCTGTCCGGTGGCGACCCGATGGTGCTCCCCAACTCCAAGATCGCCGCCTGGCTGGCCGCGCTCGCCGAGGCCGGGGTCGAGGCGATCCGCCTCGGAACCAAGGAGATGGCGTTCCACCCCGACCGCTTCGACCCGGCCTTCCTGGCGATGATGGACGCCTTCCACGCCACCTATCCCGACGTCGGCTTCCGGCTCATGCTCCACTTCAACCACCCCCACGAGTTCCTGCTCACCGAGCCCGACGGGGGGTACCGCCAGAATCCGAACGGGAGCCCGATGTGGCACCCGCGCACCTGGCGGGCGATGGAGGCGGTGGTCTCGCGCGGATGGATGAGCGTGGAGAACCAGGCGCCGATCATCCGGGGGATCAACGACGACGCCGACGCCCTTCGCATCATGCAGCGGGCACTCAAGCGGGTCGGGGTCGAGAACCACTACTTCTTCTGCGGACGGGACATCGTCGCCTACCGGGCGTTCAACGTCCCGATCGAGACCGCCTGGAACCTCCTCAACGAGTCACAGAAGGGCCTCTCGGGGGTCGAGACCCACGCCCGCCTGTCGATCACCCACTACAAGGGCAAGACCGAGGTGGCGGCGGTCACCACCCAACCGATACCCGGCGTGTCCGAATCGGAGCACGGCGTGCTCATCTTTAAGCTGCTCCGGTCGGCCCTCGACGCACCCGACCGGGGCAAGGTGTGCATCGTCGGCCGCAACCCGCAGGCGCTCTGGTTCACCGACTACGAGGACCGGGTGATCTTCGACGAGGCCGGGCTGTACGACTACCGCCGGGTCCGCGAGCCCCGCCCCCGTGCCGCCGTCGCCGTCGACGGAGAGGAGTGATGACCGGGTGATCGACAAGCGGGTCGCCTCCCCCGCAGAGGCGGTGGCCGACGTCTTCGACGGCGCCACGGTGATGATCGGAGGCTTCGGCGAGGCCGGGAGCCCGATCGAGCTCATCCACGCCCTGATCGATCAGGGGGCGAGCGGGCTCACGGTCGTGAGCAACAACACCGGGAGCGGGGAGGTGGGCCTGGCCGCCCTGATCAGGGCCGGTCGGGTGGCGAAGATGATCTGCTCGTTCCCCCGAACGGCCAACTCGGTGGTGTTCCCCGAGCTGTACCGGGAGGGACGCATCGAGCTCGAGCTCGTGCCCCAGGGCACCCTGGCCGAGCGGATCCGGGCCGGAGGCGCCGGCATCCCCGCCTTCTTCACCCCGACCTCGGTCGGCACCCCCCTCGCCGAGGGCAAGGAGCATCGGGTCTTCGACGGGCGGGAGTTGGTGCTCGAGCACGCCCTCCGGGCCGACTACGCCCTCGTCAAGTGCCACAGGGCCGACACCTACGGGAGCCTCGTCTACCGCAAGACGGCCAGGAACTTCGGGCCGATCATGGCCATGGCCGCCGCCGTCACGATCGCCCAGGCCAGGGAGATCGTCGCCCCGGGAGGCCTCGACCCCGAGGAGGTCGTGACCCCCGGCATCTTCGTCGAGAGGGTGGTGACGGTCGCGAACCCGGCCCACGAGTCCGAGCTCGTCGCCCAGGGAGCGAGGTACCCATGACCTCGGCGCCCCCCATCGTCGGCTGGACGCGAGAGGAGATGGCCCGGAGGGCCGCCCTCGACATCCCCGACGGCTCGTACGTGAACCTGGGAATCGGCATCCCGGAGCTGGTGGCGCGGTTCATCCCCAACAGGCCGTTCTCGGTGTGGTAGATCACCTCCCGGCCTTCGGGAATGAACCGCGCCACCAGCTCCGGGATGCCGATTCCCAGGTTCACGTACGAGCCGTCGGGGATGTCGAGGGCG
>JAWOJB010000074.1:0-35123 GCA_046484325.1 Acidimicrobiia bacterium
TATCGCAAACGAGTCCAGATGATCTTCCAGGACCCGTACGAGTCGATGAACCCGCGCCGGACCGTCTATGACACGGTGGCCGAGCCGCTCACGGTGCAGGGAATCGGATCGGTGCCCGAGCGCGAGGAGCAGGTGGCCGAGCTCCTGCGGCTGGTCGGCATCACGCCACCGGAGGCCTTCCTGTTCCGCTACCCCCACGAACTCTCGGGCGGTCAGCGCCAGCGGGTGGCGGTGGCCAGGGCACTCGTGCTCGACCCGACCTTCGTCGTCGCCGACGAGCCGACCTCGATGCTCGACGTCAGCATCCGCATCTCGATCATGGATCTCATGCTCAAGCTGGCCGACGAGCTCGATGTTTCCTATCTGTATATCACCCACGACCTCGCCGTCGCCCGCTACATGTGCGACCGGATCGCCGTGATGTACCTCGGCAAGATCGTCGAGATCGGGGACACCGAGGAGATCCTCGCCAACCCGCTGCACCCCTACACCCGAGCGCTGCTGTCTGCCGTCCCGGTGCCAGACCCCTCGTACAAGCGACCCGAGGTGCAGATCAAGGGGGGCATCACCAAGGCGATCAACCCTCCTCCGGTATGCCGGTTCATCGAGCGGTGCCCGTTCGCCACCGAGGTCTGCCACGGCTCCGATCATCCGCCCCTCGAGGACAAGGGCAGCGGGCACTTGGTCGCCTGCCACCTGGTCCAGAAGGGCGCGGCCTAGCCGCAGTGCGCGATGCGCGGTGCGCAATGCGCCTGAGGGCGGATGCGGATTGCGGAGTGCAGACGGCGGATCGCGGGTAGCTTCTCCCCATGCTCAGCGATGCCCTCACCGTCCCGAACGCCGTGTCGTTCGTACGGCTGCTGGCGGTACCGTACTTCTGGTACGTCCTGCTCGTCCAGGAGAACGTGGGCCTGGCGGCGGTTCTCATCTTCGTGATCGGTGGGACCGACTGGGTCGACGGATACCTGGCCCGCCGCCTCGACCAGGTGTCGAAGGTGGGTGCCTTTCTCGACCCGCTGGCCGACCGTCTGATGATCGCCTCGGCGATCGTGGCCGGCATGATCGCCGGGGTGTTGCCGCCCGTCATCGGCATCCCGCTGATCCTCCGCGAGGTGGCGGTCGGCCTGGGGGCGCTCGTCTACGCCGGACGGGGCGGGACGATCGAGGTGCGCTACCTCGGCAAGACCGCCACCTTCCTGCTCTACGGAGCACTGCCGTCCTTCTACCTGACGGCCGCCGGACTCGCTGCCTGGCTCTTCGCCCCGGCGGCGTGGTTGGTCGGTGTCGTCGGCCTGATCCTCTACTACTGGGTGGCCTCGCTGTACCTGGGCGACCTGCGGGGCCGGCCGTCCGGGTAGAGTCCCCGGGTCCCCGTGAAGGAAGGTCGCATGCAGGTTCCGGAGCACCTCCGGTACACCGAGGAGCACGAGTGGCTGGAGATGCGCGACGGCTCGTATCGCCTCGGCATCACCGACTACGCCCAGGACCAGTTGGGCGACATCGTCTTCGTCGAACTACCCGAGGTGGGAACCGAGGTCGGTGCCGGCGATGTGCTCGCCGAGGTGGAGTCGACCAAGTCGGTGGGTGAGGTCTACGCACCGCTGGCGGGTGAGATCACGGCCATCAACGAGGATCTGCGCGACCGGCCCGAGCTCATCAACTCCGAGCCGTACGGTGCAGGCTGGATCGTGGAGTTCCGACCGGCTGACGAGACCGGCGCTTCGGGCATGCTCGATGCCGCCGCCTACCGAGCGCTCATCGAGGATTGACGGTCGAGGCCAGCCGCGTTGCCGGCCGGCTCCGGCTGCCGGTCATGGTCTCGTTCTTGGCGAGGCGACTGGTGTGGGCGGTCGTGACGGTGCTCCTGTTCGTCACCGTTGTCTTCGTCTTCCTCCAGGTTTGGATCCCCTTCAACTTCGCCACACCGGCCGCTCAGGGGTCCCTGAGTGCCTACTACGCCCTGCGTGAGGCACTCGGACTCGATCGCCCGCTGCCCGTCCAGTACCTCGACTACATGAGCAACATCGTCCGGTTGGACCTGGGCGACTCCTTCACCGGTCGCCCGGTGTCCGAGATCATCGGGGTTGCGCTGCCGCCCACTCTGTTCGTGTTCGCCGTGGGCTCGGTCCTCGCATACCTGCTGGGCGATGCCCTCGGCCGCTACGCGGCCTGGCACCGTCGAGGCGCGGTGGGGGGCGCAGCGGCCACCGTGGGAGTTCTGACCTCGGCGATGTTCCCTCCTTTTCTCGTTTACCTGCTCGTGCGTCTCTTCGGCCGGCCTCTCTACCAGGCTCGGCTGGCGCTGGGCCTCCCGCTCGACAGCACCTCCCTGTGGGCCGGCCAGTACTTCTCCGAGCCCGACATCCTCCTGTTCGTGGCGGTGTCGGTGCTGGCGGCGGTGGCGCTCGCCGTCCTGGTCCGCGGCTATGCCCGGCGATGGGGGCTCCCCGTGGTGTCGGCGCTGGCCCTGCCGGTCCTGCTGGGGGCTGCGGTGTTCGCCATCGCCCGGTCCGGGTACGGCATCCACGCCCTCGACCTGATGTTCCGGGCGGGCCGCACCGCCGCGATCGGGCGGGGGAGTCTGGCCCTGGCACTCCTGGCGTTCGTGCTCATCTCGTTCGGCGAGGCGATGTTCGTGATGCGAGTGGGGGTGGCGGGGGAGAAGGGCGAGGACTATGTCCTGACGGCACGTGCCAAGGGCCTCTCGAGCCGAGTCGTACGGGATCACCACGTCGCCCGCAACGCCACCGCACCCGCCCTGGCAGCGACGTTGGCGGCCGTGCCCTACGTCCTCGCCGGGATGATCATCATCGAGAACGAGCTGCAGATCGGTGGTCTGTCCCGGGTGTTCTTCAGCGCGGTCGAGGATGCCGACATCCCGCTGGTGCTGGGCGTGCTGATCGTGCTCGGACTGATGGGGGTGTTCCTCCGACTGGTGGTCGACGTCCTGATCGCCGCGCTCGACCCCAGGGTGAGGAGCGGCATGACATGACCACGGTCGAAGCTCCCTCCATCCCAGCCACGGCAATCCGACACCGACCCTCGGGCATCTGGCGACCCGCCCTCCGTAACCGGAAGGTGGCGATCGGGCTGCTCCTGCTGGCCTTTTTCGTGTTCGCAGCGATCGCCCATCCGCTGTTCCAGGCGACGATCTGGGCCGACGCCAGGGCGGTGTTCCATCCGAAGACCGGATTCGACGTGGCCATCCAGCACCCCTCGGGCCTATCGGCGACCCACTGGCTCGGGACCGACTCCCTCGGTCGGGACGTGGTGAGCATGTTCACCTTCGCGGCCGGTCCCACCGTTCTGCTCGGGCTGGTCACGGCGTTCGTCATCGGACTCGTGTCGCTCGCGGCCGGGGCGGGAGCCGCCTACTGGCGGGGCGCGGTCGACGGAACGGTGACCCATCTGGGCGACGCGCTCGTCTTGCTGCCTCCGCCACTCGCCATCTTCATTATCGGCGCCGGCCGGAGTCTCGGACCGGTGGTGATCGGCATCGTCTACGGGATCATGTTCGGACTGGGGCCGGCCACGGCAGCCGTGCGGGCGGCCGCGTTCACGGTGCTGGCCAAGCCATTCGTGGAGGCCGCCCACGCCGCCGGCGGTGGCGCCCGCTGGATCCTGGGCCGCCATGTCGTGCCCCATCTGGTACCCCATGTCACGGTGCAGATGAGCATCGGGGTGACCGGGGCGATCATCACCTACGCCTTCCTGCAGTTTTTCAGCGGCGTGGGCGCCGAGACCAGCTTCGGGGCGATGGTGTATTCGGGGATCACCTTCCAGGGGCTGTTCGCAGGCGAGGCCCCGTGGGGGGTCCTGATCGCGGGTGCCATGGGGATCTCACTGCTGGCGGCCGCCTTCTATTCGCTGGGGGTGGGGCTCCGGGAGGTCTTCGACCCCCGGTTGCGGGCCGCTGGCCGCCGGTGATCACCCGCGCTCGGGCTCGGGGAACACGAGCCTGCCGACCGCCGAGACCGTGGCGGCGTCCCGTATGGCCGTCAGATCTGCGCACCGGAGTTCGATCTCGTAGTCCAAGCCCCCAGACGTCGTGAGGAGCGAGCACTCGCCCCGATTCGAGAAGAAGCTCAACGTCCCGAACGAGAGCACCAGCGATACCCCGTCCCCGGTGGCCACCTGCGCATCGAGCG
This sequence comes from Acidimicrobiia bacterium, assembly GCA_046484325.1. Lineage (GTDB taxonomy): Bacteria > Actinomycetota > Acidimicrobiia > Spongiisociales > ZC4RG35 > JAWOJB01. The sequence goes on from JAWOJB010000074.1 coordinate 4,149, forward strand.
GTATGCGCCCGCTCACCTGGATGGTGTGGCCGGTGGAACCGGGCCACGTCGCCTCGAGTTCGATCGTCCCCTCTTCGTCGGTGACCGATGCCGGGCCATCGCCGAAGAACGAGAGCCGCACGGGTGCGAACACCAGATCGCGTTCGAGAGAGGTGCCATCAGCCGTGGAGCCCGCCACGATCAGCTGATTGGGCCGCAGCTCGCGACCCTCGATCACGATGGCTCCCGGCTCGGTGGGGACGAGAACGGCTGCCAGGAGCAGGGTGACGGCCACCACCGCCACCGTCGAGGCGACGAGCAGGGTCGCTCCCCGCAAGCCGGGCCCGGCGCCTCCCCGGGTTGCCGCCCGATCGGTGTCCTGCACCCGCCCAGCGTAGGGACCGCGCTCGCCTTCGACGGCCGGGCCGCCGGCCGCCCCCGGCTACCATGCGGCCGATGCAGTGTCCCAACTGTGACACCGTCATACCCGAGGGTTCCCATGAGTGCCCGACGTGTGGCTGGGTGGTCGAGAGCGACCCGACGGTCGCCTACGTGCCCATCCAGGCCAACCACCCGGCGCTCACGAAGGACGAGGCGTCCGCCGTCGAGGGGATCCGCGGATGGGCCCTCGTGGTCGAGAAGGGGCCACAGGCGGGCATGACCTTCCTCCTCCAGGACGGCACGACCACCGTTGGCCGGCACCCCGAGAGCGACATCTTCCTCGACGACATCACCGTGTCGCGCCACCACTGCCGTTTCGTCTGCGAGGACGCATCAATCGTGATCGAGGACTCCGGCTCGACCAACGGAACCTACGTGAACGGCGCCCGGGTCGACAAGGGCCGGCTGGAGGCGGGTGACGAGGTCTTGATCGGGAGGTTCCATCTGATCGTCGCCCACGGCGATGTCTGAGAGCGGCACCCTCACCATCGGGGAGGTCATCAACCTGCTCCGGGACGACTTCCCCGACATCTCGGTGTCGAAGGTGCGGTTTCTCGAGTCTCAGGGGCTTCTCACGCCTGGCCGATCGGACTCGGGCTACCGCCTGTTCGGCACCGAGGACGTGGAGCGCCTCCGGTTCGTGCTCAAGCAACAGCGCGATCACTTCCTCCCCCTCAAGGTCATCAAATCCCGGCTCACGCTGTGGGAACGAGGCGAGGACATCGAAGGTGCCGAGCCCCCGATGAGCAGGACCGATGTCCTCGCGACCGGCGACGATGGCATTCCGAGAGACGACCTGCTCCGCAAGAGCCGGCTGAGCGAGCAGGATCTCCTCGAGCTCGAAGATCACGGCATCATCGAGCGGCGTGACGATCATCCGTACCGACCCACCGACCTCCAGATCGCGATCGAGGCCCACCGGCTCATGGAGATGGGACTCGAGGCCCGCCACCTCCGGGTGATCCGCCGCGCCGCCGAGCAGGAGGCCGCCCTGGTCGAGCGCCACGCCGCGGCCCTTCTCAGCATGCACAACCCGGATGCCCGCCGTCGCGCCCACGACACCGTGGCGGCGGTCGCCGAGTCGCTGGAGGCGATGCATCGGGCGGTGCTGATCGGTGTGTTGCAGGACGTCGTGCGGGGCTGATCGTGCGCAGGCTCTTCACCCTCCTCTCGCTGTGCCTGCTCGTGGCCGTGCCCCTGCCCGCGGCCGCGAGGTCGCTGCCGCCGCCGCCGCCCGTCGACGGGTTCCCGGTGTCCCCGCCCCCCGAAGTCGGTGCTCAGACGTGGATCCTCTACGACGACACCTACGGCATGGTCCTCGGCTCCCGCTCCCCGGATGAGCGCAGGGCCCTCGCCTCGACGACCAAGATCATGACCGCCCTGCTGGCCATCGAGCACGGCGGCCTCGACGAGCTGGTGACGGTGAGCAGCCGGGCGGCATCGGTGGGGGAGGCCTCGATCGGCCTCGTCGCCGGTGAGCGGGTGCCGCTCCGGGCCCTGGTGGCGGCCCTGCTCGTCCGATCCGGGAATGACGCCGCCGTGGCGGTGGCCGAGGCCGTGGCGGGATCGCTCGAGGGGTTCGTGGCGCTCATGAACGAACGGGCCGCCGAGTTGGGCCTCGACAACACCAGCTTCGCCAATCCGCACGGTCTCGATGCTCCCGGGCACTACTCGAGCGCCGCCGACCTGCTCGCTCTGACCCGTGTGGCGATGGAGCACCCCGAGTTCGCCCGATACGTCGGGAGCAGGAAGATCGCCATCCGGGACGCTCCGACCGGTGTCCGGCGGGTGGCGACGTCGACGAACCGTCTGCTCGAGAGCTACGAAGGGGCGATCGGGGTCAAGACCGGGTTCACGTCCCGGGCGGCGCTCGTGATGGTGGCCGCCGCCGAGAGGGACGGGCGCCGTCTGTACGCGGTGGTCATGGGCTCGGGCGGTCGTGGCGGGCACTTCGACGACGCCGCCGCCCTCCTCGACTACGGGTTCGATGCGTTCGGGGTGGTCCCGGTGATCGCGGCCGGTGAGCCCTATGCCACCCTGCGGACATCGGTGGTCGCCGAGAGGCTCGAGGCCGTCGCCTCGGTCGAGGTGCTCGTCCACCTGGCCGGGGTGGGTCTGCTCGATCCGCCATCGCTGGCGGTGGATTCCGATCGAGCCGTCCTCACGGCGACCGGTCCGGCCGACGAGCAGGTCGTCGTGGAGCTCGGGCGGCCCCAAGGGGCGGCCCTTCCGGGTCTGGCCGAGGCGGTGGACTGGCCCCGCCGTTACTGGAGGCTGCTGACCGGCGATGGCTGAGCCTCAGAACGTCGTCGCCGAGGTGATCGGCGAGACCGAGTTGGCACACCGGATCGCCGAGTTGGGAACGGCCATCTCCCAGGATTACGCAGGCAAGCGGCCGGTGCTCGTGGCCGTCCTCAACGGCGCCCTGTGGTTCCTCGCCGACCTGGTCAGGGCGATCGACATCGAGGTCGAGGTGGACTTCCTGGCACTCAACCGGTTCGGTGAGGGCGGGCGGATCAGGATCGCCATGGACACCTACCAGTCGCTGGCGGAGCGTCACGTGATCGTCGTCGAGGACATCGTCGACACCGGGCTGTCCCTCATGGCGCTCCATCGGCTCCTCCGTGAGCGCCAGCCTGCGTCGCTGGCCACCGCCGCGCTGCTCGACAAGGTCAGCCGAAGGCTCGTCGACACCCCGCTCGAGTATCGCGGGTTCGAGGTGGGTGACGAGTTCCTGATCGGCTACGGGCTCGACTGGGAGGGGCACCATCGCAACCTCCCCGGTGTGTGGGCGGTCCTCGATCTGGCAGCCTTCGCCGGCGGGCCCGGTGTGCTGTTCCAGGCCGGTGATAACCTGCCCGCATGACTGATGCGGTCCTGATGACGGTCACGGGCGTCAGGGTGGAGCTCCCATCGAATACGCCGATCGTCTTGCTGAGGGAGCAGAACGGCGCCCGTTTCCTGCCGATCTGGGTCGGTGCCGTCGAGGCCACCGCAATCGCCTCGGCCATGGAGAACGTCGTGCCTCCGCGACCGCTCACCCACGATCTCCTGAAGTCGACCATCGAGGCGCTGGGTGCCACCGTCTCACGGGTGGTCGTGACCGAGTTGCGTGACAGCGTCTTCTTCGCCGATCTCGTGTTCGAGACCGAAGGGGGGGAAGTGGTCGTGTCCTCTCGTCCGTCGGACGCGATCGCCCTGGCGGTGCGGACCGGTGCCCCCGTCTTCGCGGCCCCCGAAGTCCTGGCCGAGGCGGCCATCGAGCTCGAGGACGAGACCGCCGAGGAGGAGATCGAACGCTTCCGGGAGTTCCTCGAGGAAGTCACGCCTGAGGACTTCGAGGGCTCCGGCGAATCCTGATCCGGCCCGTGTCGGGACCAGGGGATCGTTGACATCGATCGACCCGACCGGCTAGCTTCCAAGTGCGGAATTACGACGATGTAAGCGGCGGAGGTCGGACGTGTCGCAAGAGCTCGGTTATCGCGCACCTCAGGTGTGCTCGCTGGTGGGGATCACCTACCGGCAGCTCGACTACTGGGCACGCACCGACCTGCTCCGGCCCTCGCTCCAGCAGGCGAGTGGCTCGGGAAGTCAGCGCCTCTACAGCTTCTCGGACCTGGTCCAGCTCAAGGTCATCAAGCGGCTGCTCGATGCAGGCATGAGCCTCAAGCGGATCCGGACGGCGGTGGAGATCCTTAGGGAACAGCTCGACTCGGATCAACCCCTGGCGAACGTGACGCTGTTGTCGGATGGCCAGACGATCTACGCCGCCCACAGCCCCGACGAGGTGGTGGATGTGTTCCGGCGAGGTCAGGGCGTGTTCGGTATCGCCGTTGGCCCGGTCGAGGAAGAGGTGGCCGGGGCGGTCCACGAGCTCTTTCCGACCTCCGAACCGCCATCGGTGCGGGCGGAGGCGACCTGAGCGGGAACCTGCAATCCACGGCGGAGCGTTCCGCCAGGGATGTCGAATTCGCCCACGCCAGCGAGCGCCAATTCGCCCTTCTGCTCGACTTCTACGGGATCGCCTGGGAATACGAGCCTCATCCGTACCCGATCGCCTGGGATCGGGACGGGAATCCCGCCCAGTACTTCACTCCCGACTTCTACCTGCCGGACGAGGATCTGTACCTCGAGATCACCACGATGCGGCAGAAGCTGGTGACGAAGAAGAACGGCAAGGTCCGCCGGCTCCGACAGCTCTACCCGGCGGTTCGCTGCAAGGTGCTGTACCAGCGTGACTACCTGCACCTCGTGGTCAAGTACGGGTTGGAGGAGCCCGACCATCTGGTGGGGGCGGTGCCCACGAGGATGCCCGGGCCGCCACAGGTGACCAGGCTGGGCGACCGGGGCACCGTCGAAGGGACGCCATGACGGCCCGCTCGCCGCTGCACGACCTCCACGCCTCATTGGGGGCGCGTTTCACCGAATTCTCGGGATGGGAGATGCCCATGCAGTACGAGTCCGTGCTCACCGAGCATCGGGCGGTACGGGGCTCGGCAGGGTGGTTCGACGTCTCCCACCTGGGACGGTTCCGATGGGAGGGCGAGGGGGCGACGGCGACGCTCCGCCATCTGCTCTGCAACGACGTCGAGCGGATCGAGCCCGGACGCACCCAATACTCCATGATGCTCAACGATCGGGGAGGCGTCGTCGACGACCTCATCGTCTGGCGATGGGGTGCCGAGTCCTACTGGGTGCTGCCAAACGCCGGCAACCATCAACGAGTCATGGAGGCTTTTCGTAACACTCACCCTCAGGTAGAGCTCGAAGATCTGCGGCCGGCGACCGTGGCGTTGGCGGTCCAGGGGCCGGATGCACCGGGCGCTCTCGAACGGGTGGTGGGGACCACGCCGAAACGGTTCCGGACGTTCCGGGCGGCGTTCGACGGTGAGCCGGTGTGGGGGGCGGGGACCGGATACACCGGCGAGCCGGGTGGTGAGGTGGTCGTGGGTGCCGCTGCAGCCCGAGCCTTCGCCGAGGCGCTGGCCGACGCCGGATGCCGGCCCTGCGGACTGGGCTCGAGGGACACCCTGCGGCTCGAGGCCGGGCTCCCGCTGTGGGGACAGGAGCTCGACGAGGACCGTACGCCCCTCGAGGCCGGCCTCGAGTTCGCCGTCGCCTGGGAGCACGAGTTCGTGGGGAAGGCGGCACTCGAATCGCATCGGAGCGGGGGAACCGGGTCGAGACTGGTCGCGTTCGCCACCGAGGGTCGCCAGATCCCCCGGCACGGGCAGCGTCTGCGATGCGGTGGGCTCGATGGTGTGGTGACCTCGGGGAACTTCAGCCCGATGCTCGAGCGCGGAATCGGGCTGGGGTACGTTCCGGCGTGGGCCGACGGCCCGATCGAGGTGGAGATCCGGGATCGCTGGGTCGAGGCCGAGCGCGTCGAGCTCCCCTTCTATCGACGCGGGTGACGACGCCGGTCCCCGCCGGTGGCGCCGACGAGCTCGCCCACGGGTTGGGACAGCGGATCGTCGGGAGCTCCGCCCTCATGGCCATGAGGGAGTGGTGGGTTTCCGACGGCGTCCCCGGATGGGCGGTTCCGACATCGGGTTCCACGACCAGGTTGGCCCTGCTTGGGGGACGGACGGTTTGGCCGCGCCGACCGCCGGCGGGCACCCTGGTGGTCGGGTGCCCCAACCGCCTCGGGATGATCGAATCCGTCCCACCGTGGGCTCCCGACGTGGAGATCGTGTGGGTCACCGATGCCCTCGACTGGCGCCGTTCGCCCTGGCAGCATCTGTCGCACGCCCGAGTGCTGATCGAGCCATATGTAGAGATGGAGGCGGCCGGGATGACCCTCGACGAGGCCGCCCGGCGGAGTGGCGACGTGGTGGACGCCCTTGCCCGACACCTCCTGTCCGCTCCCGGATGCACCGTGCCCTCCGGCGGTCACGGTCGCCGCCTGCCTGCCCTCGTGGAGGTGGAGCCGGCCGCTGTTGCCAGGCGGGTGGCGGAGGCGTCGGTTCCGGAGCCTCCCGTCCCCGGCTGGCCCGGATGCGTCGTGTTCGACGGCGATTGGCGATGGCCATCTACGCGACCGAGGGAGGTGGCGGAGGTGATCGAGGTGCTCGTGAGGGCCGAACGAGCTCGGGATCGCCATAGGATGTCGGAAGTCGACCAGGAGCCTCCGTGACCACCAGCAGCGCCCGACCCTCGACACTTCCAGATGGCACCGGTGAGCTCGTTCGCACGTGGCCGGCTGCGGGGGAGCCGTGGGCCGTGCTCGTCGTCGTCCACGGTCTCGGGGAGCACTCGGGTCGGTACGAGCCGGTCGCCGGCCCGGCTTCTGCCGCCGGTATCGAGGTCCTCTCCTTCGATCTCATCGGCCACGGATCGACCGGCGGCAGGCGCGCCGACATCGACGATTGGTCCCGGTTCCTCGACCAGGTCCAGGTCCACGTCGAGGAGGCGCGGAAATCCGGGCTCCCCGTCGTCCTATACGGCCATTCACTGGGCGGTTTGATCGCCCTGGAGTACACCCTGTCCGAGCGACCCCGCCCCGATCTGCTCGTCCTCAGCGCGCCGGCCCTCAAGGGTGGGGCTGTGTGGCAGCGCACCATCGCTCCGGTGCTCGGTCGGCTCGCCCCCACCTTGGCCATACCCAACGCGATCACCGGCGAACAGCTATCACGTGACCCCTCGGTGGGCGATGCCTACTTCGGCGACCCCCTCGTCCTCACCAAGGCGACGACCAGGTTCGGCGCCGGGCTCTTTGAGGCGATGGACCGGACGAGGGCGGCGATCGCCACGCTCGACGTGCCCACGCTCGTGATCCACGGCGGCTCCGACGTGCTCGTGCAGCCGGACGCCAGCCTTCCGCTGTCCGGGCATCCGATGGTCGAGCGACGCCTCTACCCCAAGCTCCGGCACGAGTGCCACAACGAGCCGGAGCGGTCACAGGTGGTCGGCGAGGTGATCGAGTGGATCGAAGGGCGGCTCAGAGGAACAGCGGGGTGAGCTCGGCCCCAGCGGCCCGGTAGGCAGGGGCGATCCGGTCCTCCCAGAGCCGGCGTCGCTCGGGATGTGAGCAGAATGCCGCGTCGAGAGCCGTCCGCGTCACCGTCGCCAGGTCATCGACGGTGAACCCGTGATGGGTTCTCACGAGATCGAACTCGTCGGACATCGATGTCCGGCTCATCAGCCGGTTGTCGGTGTTGATCGTCACCGCGAATCCCGCCCGGTACAGCATGCCGATGGGGTGGCGGTCGGCAGTCCAGTGCTTGGTGTGGAGGTTGGAGGTGGGGCAGAGCTCGAGAGGGATCCGGCGGTCGCGCACCGTGGAGGCGACCGCTCCCAGCTCGACGATCCGGCCGTCGTCGACGACGCAGTCCTCGATGACCTCGACCCCGTGGCCGATCCGCTCGGTGGCACAGCGGAGCACGGCGGAGGCGATCGAGGCAGGCCCGGCCGCCTCTCCGGCGTGAAGGGTGATGCGCAGCCCCGCCTCGCGAGCGATGCCGATGGCGGCGAGGTGTTCGTGGGGAGGGAACTCCCGCTCGGGCCCGGCCAGATCGAAGCCGACCACGCCGGCCCCGGCCCGCTCGGCGGCGGCCTCGGCGGCGAGGAAGGAGTCCGGCTCGCTGCGGATGGCGTCCACGATGATCCCCCAACCGACTCCGGTGGCCGCAGCCCCTCTGGCCATCCCGGCGATCACGGCGTCGATGACCGCGACGGGGGTGAGGCCCCTCCTGGTGTGGAGCAACGGGGCGAACCGCTGCTCGGTGTACACCACGCCGTCGGCGGCGAGGTCGACGAGCGCCTCCTCTGCGACCCGGGAGAGCGCCTCGGGGCTCTGCATGACTGCGATCGTGTGCTCGAAGGCACCCAGGTACCGCTCCAACGAGCCCGACGGTCCCTGGTCGAACCAGTCGGCGAGCCTGTCCACGTCGCCGACGGGGAGGCCGTGGTAGCCGCCCGACTCGGCGAGCTCGAGGACCGTCCGTGGGCGGAGCCCCCCGTCGAGGTGGTCGTGGAGGAGGACGGACGGCAGCGGTGTCACCCTCACCACGCTACCTCCCCAACCGTGGGCCCCGGAACACGACCCGTGTGTCCACCAACCCAGGGTTGGGGAACACGAAGATCGTGGTCACCGGCCCACGGTTCGAGGGTCAGCGGGTGGCCATCAAGAAGAGGCGCCGGAACGGAAACAGGGTGGTTCCGTCGGCCTCCGGGGGGTAGGCCGCTGCGAGGCGCCGGCGCACGTCGTCGGCGAAGGACGCCCGCTCCGGATTGTCGAGGGCCGAGAGGAAGGGCCGCAGCGCGGTCCCGGACACCCACTCGAACACCGGGTCCGCCCCCTCCAGCGCGTGCAGATACTCGATCTCCCACACCTCGACGCGAGCCGAGACCGGTTGGAGCAAGCGGTGGTAGTGCTCGGGTGACCAGACCGGCTCCTCCCGGATCAGCGGCCGCAGCCGGTCACGCCAGGGCCCCACCTCCACGGCCTCGGCGATCGCCCTGTGCGAGGGAGCCCCGAAGTTGCGCGGCATCTGGACGGCGAGGACGCCGCCGAGGGCGAGCTGGGCTACCAGGTCGGGCAACAGCCGCTCGTGACCATCGACCCAGTGGAGGGCGGCGTTCGAGAACACGAGGTCGACCGGTGTCGCCGACCTCCACTCGGCGAGATCGGCCTGGATCCAGTCGAGTGTGGGGTGGCGGGCCCCGGCCGACGCCAGCATCTCCGGTGATGCGTCGAGCCCGACGACCGTGGCACCCGGCCACCGTTCGGCCAGCAATGCGGTGAGATCGCCCGCCCCGCACCCGAGGTCGACCACACGGCGTGGGTCCTCGAGCTCGATTCGGGCCAGCAAATCGATGCCCGGACACAGACGGGGACCGGCGTGACGGAGGTAGGCCACCGGATCCCATCGCATGCTCGGAACCTAGCCGACCCGGGCGTGGCAGCATGGGGGCATGACGGGCGGTTCCCTCGCCGGCAGCCTGCTGGTCGCATCCCCGCTGTTGCTCGACCCCAACTTCGTGAGGGCCGTGATCTACCTCCTCCACCACGATGACGAGGGAGCCGTGGGGGTCGTGCTCAACCGGCCGTCCGAGGAGCCGGTCACCGCCCACCTCCCCGCCTGGTCGGGAGCGCTGGTCGACCCGGCGGTGGTCTTCGTGGGTGGTCCGGTGGAACCGGCGGTGGCGATCGGCTTGACCGCCGAGCCCGGCTCGGGTGAGCCCACCCCGGTGCCCGGGATCGCCCTGGTCGACCTCTCCGGATCGCCCGGGCTGCTCGATCGGGTGAGGGTCTTCTCGGGCTATGCCGGGTGGGGGGCCGGTCAGCTGGAGGGAGAGCTCGAGGAGGGCTCGTGGATCGTCGTCGACGCCGAGCCGGCCGATCCTTTCAGCACCGACCCGGCCGGCCTCTGGCGGTGGGTGCTTCGCAGGCAGGGGGGCCGCCTGGCGCTGGTGTCGCTGATGCCGCCCGACCCCAGCATGAACTGAATCGCCGGGGCGGCTGCCGGCGGGCGGTACTCTCGGCGCCGTGACCGTCGCCGTCCCCCGACTCCGTCCCGCCCTTCGCAGGCATGCGCCGGGTCTGAGTGTCGAGCGCGGGCTCTGGGAGGAGACCGGGGGCATCGTCGTTGGCATCGACGAAGTGGGGAGGGGCGCCTGGGCGGGGCCTTTGACGATCGGCGTGGCGGTGGTGCCTCGAGACCGGCGGGTATACAAGGTGCGGGACTCGAAGCTGCTGACCGAAGCCGAGAGAGAGGCGCTGTTCGACCGGGTCGCCGGGTGGTGCGAGGCCTGGGCCGTCGGGCATGCGAGTCCGGAGGAATGCGATGATCTCGGCATGTCGGAGGCGCAGCGCCTGGCCGCAAGGCGCGCCCTCGAGCGCTTGGGACTGACGCCCGATCACGTGCTGATCGATGGCAACTGGGACTTCGTCGGGACCGGGAACACCCAGAGGATCGTGCGGGGAGACCGGAGCTCCCTGTCCATCGCCGCCGCCTCGGTGCTCGCCAAGGTGAGCCGGGACCGGATCATGCGCAGGGCCGCCGAGGACTATCCGATGTACGCATTCGAGGCCAACAAGGGATACCCGTGCCCCATCCACAAGGCGGCACTCCACGGTTGGGGGCCGAGTGCGATCCATCGCCGGTCGTGGGCCTTCATGGATGGGCTCACCTGGCCGGGTGTACGACGCACGGTTCGCATCGGAGATCAGCCCTCGCTGTTCTGACCCCGGCCCTCGGTCCAGATGACGGTCTCGTAGGGGTGGAGCGTCACCCGCTCGAGCGCCGGGTGGCCGTCCACTCCCCACCGTCCCGGCGGGAGCTCGCCCGGCATGATCTCGACCGATCGTTCGGAGAAGTTGACCGCCACCAGGGCGCGGTCGTCACCGGCTCGCTTCTCGTAGGCCAGGATCTCGGGCGCGGAGACCTGGAGCACGACCGGGTCGGTGGTCACCAGCGCGGGGTGTCGCCTTCGCAATCCGAGCAGGCGGCGGATCCCGTGCCAGACGCGTCCATGGGCTCCGATGCCGTTCTCCGATTCGGCCAGCCGCCCCCAGTCGTAGAACGGCCGGTGGACCCACCGGTTGTCGTGCTCGTGGAGCGGATCGGCCCGGTATCCGTGGTCGTTGAGCTGGGCGATCTCGTCCCCGAGGTAGATGAGCGGGAGTCCCCCCACCGTGAGCATGACCGTGTGAAGTGCCAGGATCCTCGCCACCGCCGCGTCCACGGCCGGCCCGTCATCGTCGATCGATGCCCGCTCGAGGCCGGCGAGCGACGCCAGGGTGCCCGACATCCGGGCGTCGCCGGTGCGGGGATTGTCCTGAAAGCGGAAGCCGATCGAGAAGCTCCCCGGGAAGCTGCCGTCGTAGAAGTCGTTGAGGAACCGGCGGTGGCCGACGGGGTCGATCCCGAGAACGAGCGCGTCCTCATCGGCGAATCCCCAGCCGATGTCGTCGTGGCAGCGGAGATAGGTCAGCCACTGGGTGCCCGAGGGGAGCGCCATCCGGTGGGCGAGCGCGTGGCGGAGCAGGCGGGTGTCGCGGGTGGCGAGAGCCTCCCAGCAGGTCGACATCACGAGCGGGTTGTAGCCAACCGGACACTCGTCGACGCGGACGTAGGAGGCCACGTCGTCGGGATGCACGATGGCCTCCGAGAGGAAGGTCACCGACGGCGCCGCCATCTCTGCGAGCACGCGGACGATCTGGAGCACCACGTGGGCCTGAGGCAGGTTCTCACAACTCGTCCCTTCCTCCTTCCAGAGGAACGGGGTGGCGTCCATGCGGATCACGGTGGCGCCGAGATTGGCGAGGTAGAGGAGTTCGCCGAGAGCCGCCGTCAGGACCTCGGGGTTGCGGTAGTCGAGGTCCCACTGGAACGGATAGAAGGTCGTCCAGACCCAGGCTCCCCCTGCGGGCCCGGCCACGTCGGTCCGCCAGGTGAACGCATCTCCTCCTCGATCCGGGAAGATCTCTCGGAGGTGGGAGGCGAATCGATCTGGCTCGTCCCGGTCGTCGTACACGAGATAGAACCGGCGATGGCGCTCATCACCCGCCTTGGCCGCCTCGGCCCAGGGGTGGTCGTCGGCGGTGTGGTTCGCCACGAAGTCGAGCACCAGACTGATGCCGGCCTCGTCGAGGGATCGGGCGAGGGAGCGGAGGTCGTCACTGGTGCCGAGGTCGGGCCGAACCGTCCGGTAATCGCTCACGGCGTAGCCGCCGTCGTTGGGGCCCTCGGGGACCGCATAGAGGGGCATCAGGTGGAGGTGGGTGACCCCCAGCTTGCCGAGATGGTCGATGTGACGGCGCACACCGCCGAGGTCGCCGGCGAACCGCTCCGTGTAGGCCATGGCCCACAGCGTTCGGTGATCGTCCATCCACGCGCGTGGGTGGCCGGTGGCGTCTCTCCGCCTGAGCCACGCGGGACGCTCCGCCGCCGCCCGGGCGGCGGCGAGCACGGCCTCCTCGAGGTGGAAGTGGAAGTCGTAGCGCCACCCGTAGAGCGAGTGCATCAGCCGGAACAGGTCCTCGAAGCCGTGCTCCAGCCGGTCTGCGAAGTGCCGGAGACGTCTGGGGTGGCCGTCGAACACCGATTCGACCCTCGGGAGGAGCCGGGAGAGGACGGTCGGCGTCTCGTGGGTGATCCAATCCATGGCGACAGGATTGCACGCCGTGGAGGTTCGGTCATCCGGGCCGCCCCCGGCTCCGTATCAGAGCCGTGCACGACCGATGCGTCTCCGTCGAGCGGTTCATCCCGGTTCCCCCCGCGGTCGTGTTCGCTGTGCTCGCCGATCCATCCCGGCACTCGGTGATCGACGGCTCTGGCTCCGTGCGCGGCGTGCGTCGCGCCCCCCGGCGCCTCGAGCTGGGGAGTCGCTTCGGGATGTCGATGAAGCTGGGGCTGCCGTACCGCATCCGCAATCGGGTTGTCGAGTTCGAGGAGGGTCGGCGGATCGCCTGGTGTCACCCCGGCGGACACCGCTGGCGGTACGAGCTGGTGCCGCACGACGGGGGCACGCGGGTGATCGAGAGCTTCGACTGGTCGACGGCCCGCTCCCCAGCAGCGATCGAGGCGTCCGGGTTCCCGGAGCGCAACCGGGCGGCGATGAAGAAGACTCTCGAGCGCCTCGACGGGCTCGTGAGCGGCCGCCGGCTGGAGGCCCGCCCGCACGAGCGCTGAGTCCAGCCGACAGTCCGCGCGAACCATAGGACCAAGGTCCCCGGATTCCGGTCCGGTGCCGACCGAGTCGGTCACCGGTCTGGGTACGCTCGGAACCTGCAGCCAGGGAGCGCCATGTCCTCCTATCCGAGCGAGTTCGAGTTCGACGTCATCCTCAAGGGTGGCGAGGTCATCCAGCTCCGCCCGATCCGGCCCGACGACGCCGAGCGGGAGGCCCGGTTCTTCACCCGGGTGGGCCCGGAATCGGCGTACCAGCGGTTCTTCCGGGTCAAGAAGGAACTGTCCCCCGAGGAGCTCCGCTACTTCACCAACGTGGACTACGACGACCGGATGGCGTTCGTGGCCATCCACGAGGGCGAGATCATCGCCGTCGGACGGTACGACGTCCGGGTCGACCAGGGGGAGGACGCGGAGCGCGTCGCCGAGGTCGCGTTCCTGGTCGAGGATGCCTATCAGGGCCAGGGGGTGGGGAGCCACCTCCTCCAGCACCTGACGACCTATGCCCGCCTCAAGGGGATCACCGGGTTCGAGGCCTACGTGCTCGCCGACAACTTCGGCATGATGCGGCTGTTCCGCAACTCGGGTTACGAGGTCCGACGTGAGCTCGACGAAGGCATCTACTCGATCCAGTTCCCCACCGAGTACTCGCCCGAGGCCCGGGCGGCCGACTGGGAGCACGAGCGCAAGTCCGTGACGGCCTCGATGACCCCGATCTTCTACCCACGGGCGGTGGCCGTGGTCGGGGCCGGGCGGGACGACCGCTCGATCGGGGGGCGGCTGCTTCGCAACCTGGTCATGAGTGGCTACACCGGGGCCGTCTACCCGGTGAATCCGAACGCTCCCTTCGTCCGGTCCGTGAAGGCCTATCCATCCCTGCTCGACGTGCCCGACGAGGTCGACCTGGCGTTCGTGGCCGTCCCAGCCGAGTACGTGCTGGAGACCGCCCGTCAGGCCGGCCAGAAGGGGGTGCGTTCGCTGGTCGTGATCTCGGCGGGGTTCGGCGAGACCGGAGAGGCGGGAAGGGCCGCCGAGCTCGAGCTCGTCCGCATCGTGCGACGGGCGGGAATGCGGATGGTCGGCCCCAATTGCATGGGCGTGCTCAACACCGATGTTGCCGTCCGTCTCAACGGCCAGTTCGGGCCGGGATTTCCGCCCCCCGGTAACGTCGGCATGTCCAGTCAGAGCGGTGCCCTCGGCCTGGCCATCCTCGACGAGGCATCCCGGCTCGGGATCGGGCTCTCGTCATTCGTCTCGCTCGGAAACACCGCCGACGTCACCGTCAACGATGCGCTCATCTACTGGGAGGGCGACCCCGCCACCGACGTGATCCTCCTCTACATGGAGTCGTTCGGGAGCGCCCGCCGCTTCGGCCGGCTGGCGAAGCGGATCTCCCGCGAAAAGCCGATCGTGGTCGTGAAGGCGGGCCGTTCCCCGGTGGGAGCCTCGGCGGTCGCCAGCCATACGGGCTCGCTGGCATCGTCCGACGTCGCCGTGGACGCCCTCTTCCACCAGTCCGGGGTCATCCGAACCGAGGCCCTCACCGAGATGTTCGACGTCGCCTCGCTGCTCGCCAACCAGCCGATCCCGGGCGGCCGCCGGGTGGCGGTGCTCTCCAATGCCGGCGGCCCGGCGATCCTCGCCGCCGACGCCCTCGAGGCGAACGGGCTCGAGCTCCCGGAGTTGTCCGAAGAGCTCCAGACCAGGCTCCGGATGCACGTGGCCGAGGCTGCCGCCACCCGCAACCCGGTCGACATGATCGCCTCGGCCGAGCCCGAGACCTACCGCCAGTGCCTGCGGCTGCTCCTCGAGTCGGGCGAGGTGGAGTCGGTGATCGTCGTGCACATCCCGACGGCGCCAGGTACCTCTGGCCCGGCGGCGGCAGCGATCGCAGCGGCGGCCGCCGAGGCGGAGTCGCAGACACCGCTCCTGGCCGTGCTCATGGGATCCGAGCATCAGGGTGGGGCGCTCGAGGCCGGAACCCGCCGGGTGCCGGTGTTCTCGTATCCCGAACCGGCTGCGCGCGCACTCACCGCGGCCGTGCGCTACGGAGAGTGGCGGAGCCGCCCCGAGGGAACGCTGGTCGAATTCGAGGTGGATCACGCCGAGGCGATCAGGATGCTCAAGCGCGGACTGGCGCGAGTGGGGGAGGAGGGGGGCTGGCTGGAGCCCACCGAGATCGCAGGGATCCTCGGTGCCTACGGCATCGACTGGATCGGCGGGGTCGAGGCCGCCTCGGAGGACGAAGCCGTCTCGGCTGCATCGGAGATGGCGGGCCCGGTGGTGCTGAAGGTGATCGCCGAGTCGGCCACCCACAAGTCCGACGTCGGTGGGGTCATCCTCGACGTGGAAGGAGAGGAGGCCGTGCGCGAGGCCTTCCGTGCGGTCACCGCGGTCGTACCCGATGCCACCGGAGCCCTGGTCCAGCCGTTCGTCGGGGCCGGCCACGAGGTCATCGTGGGCATGTCGGAGGATCCGCTGTTCGGTCCGCTCATCTTGTTCGGCCTGGGTGGGATCTTCGTCGAGCTGACCCAGGACGTGACCTTCCGCATCAATCCGCTCACCGACCTCGACGTGGACCAGATGCTCACCGAGGTGAAGTCGGCCCGGGCGCTGTTCGGCTACCGGGGGATGCCGAAGGGCGACATCGATGCGCTACGGGAGCTCATCCTGCGGGTGTCGCTACTCGTCGAACGAATGCCCGAGATCGTCGAGATGGACCTGAATCCCGTGAAGGTCCTGGAACCCGGCCAGGGGGCGCTCGTGGTCGACGCCCGGGTGCGGGTGCGCCCGCTGAGCGGGTCCCTGGTCCCGAGTCGCAAGGACATCCCCGGCCGGATGCTGTGAGTCAGCCCTCGCCATAGGGCCGGCGCCGGTAGAGGTAGAGCCATCCGAGCCCATGGACGGCCACGCCGAGCAAGAGGACGACCGCCACGATCCACTGCCCGAGGACTCCGGCGAGGAGCGCGGCGAGGGCGGCGGCGGTGACGAGGGCCGTGCGGACGCCGTTGAGGGGGCCGAACATCGTGACGGCGAGTCTACGGTTGGCCGTGGGGGAGTGGTAGCCGGGGGAGAGGCACAGGGCCCCCGGGGTGCCCCGATCTTCTGGCATCCGGGCCATGGGATAATCGAGCTCAGCGTCCGCCATCCAGGTCACCGATGCCCGACCACAGCCGTCGATCCTTCGTGCTGGTCGTGTTCGCCCTGTTCACCGTCCTGGTCGCCGCGGTCGCCCTCGGCCGGGGGGAGGAGGACGTCGGGGGAGCGGCGGCGGCGGCGACCGCGTCCACCACGTCGCCCCCGGTGACGGCGGGGGTGGTCACGGTGCGCAAGGGTGGAGGGTCGATCTTCGACGCGCCCGGAGCCCCGCCCGGTCCGAGGCTGGCCGCAGGGTTGGTGATGGGCTTCGACGCCCGGGAGGGAGACCTGCTCCGGGTGGTGACCCCATGCGACGAGGCGGCGTGGATCTCGACGGCCTCGGTGGACATCACCCCACGGGCGGCGCCGCTCGAGGACGACCGGCCGGATCCGGGCTCGCTCGTGGTCGTGCTCGATCCGGGCCACGGCGGAGCCGTTCCCGGTGCCATCGGGCCCTCCGGGCTGGTCGAGGCCGTCGTCAACCTCGACATCGCCGAGCGCGCCCGCGTCCTCCTGACCGACTCGCACACAGTCGACTGGGAGGCCGGTGCGGTGGGGCCAGGGACCTCGGTACCGGCGTTCGGCCGTGTGATCCTCACGCGTTCGATCGGCGGTCCCGAAGGTGGCGACCACGAGCTGGGTCTGGCCCACCGTGCCGCCGTGGCCGGGGGGGCGGGCGCCCATGCCCTGGTGTCGATCCACAACAACGCCAATCATCGGGGACCGCTCGCCGAGCCGGGCTCGGAGGTCTTCTACCGCGTGGGCGATGCCGAATCCGGCCGGCTGGCCGGGCTCGTGCACGAGGAGCTGGTGCGGAGCTTCCGACCGTTCGATGCGGACTGGCAGGGAGCCGTGCCCGGACCGATGGCGAGGGTGGACGCGGAGACCGGCGCCGACTTCTACGGCCTGCTGCGTCTCTCGAAGGGGCCGGCAGTCATCGCCGAGGGGCTGTACCTCACCAATCCGGACGAGGAGGCCTTGCTGACCCGGGCGGAGGTGCGCCATGCCTATGCCGAGGCCCTCTACCGGGCCCTCGTCCGATTCTTCCTGACCGACGACACCGGTACCGCGCTCGGGGGCCCCGTCCCGTATGCATCCGATGACGGGGCCGTCGCCTCCGAGTGCGAGTTACCGCTGCACCAGGGTTCCTGACGAGGGGGAGACGCCTTCCGGGGGCCGAACCGACCTCAACCTCCCATCAACCCTCAACCTCCCATCAACTCGACATCTCCAGCAACTTGACATAACCCTGATTATGGGCACTGTGTGGTGGTGCTAGCGACCGAGGGCCCTGGGCTCCAGGCTCACGCGCCGCAGGTCTGCGGCCGACCGGTACAGATGCCAGAGGGCCTCTCGGTGGTCCACAGTCTCCGCGCCGGCGAGGTCGTGGTCGACGTCCTCGAGGGCGGCCTCGATCAGGTAGACCGCGTCGCGGAGCGCCTCCCACGTCGACCGCGAGATCAGGACGTCGTCCGGCCGGAGTCGGTGATGTGCGGCAAGGCGCCTGGCTTCGTAGGCTCGTTGTCGATGGCTTCGGCGGCAGTACTCGGGTGGCCGTCCCGGTCCTCCCGGGTCGGGCACCACCACCCCGCACCAGCGACAGGTTCTCCGATCCGAATACGTCACAGTGACGGAAATGGTACCAGAGGTTGGACGTGAACTCCGGGCATGCCGAGACCCCACTTCCCCGGGTCGTCGTGGTCGGCGCCGGCTTCGCCGGGCTGGCCGCTGCTCGCGGTCTGGACGGCTGCACCGTCCGGGTGGCCATCGTTGACCGGCGGAACTTCCACCTCTTTCAACCTCTGCTCTACCAGGTCGCCACGGCGGCCCTGAACCCGAGTGACATCGCCTTTCCGATCCGGACGGTGTTCCGGGGGCAGCCGAACGTCGAGTGGATCCTGCTCGGAGAGGTCGAGTCGGTGGACGCGGTGGGTCGGACGGTGCGGCTCGACGGTGGCGAGAGGCTCGAGTACGACGTGCTCGTGCTGGCGCCGGGCGCCGGCCACGCCTACTTCGGGCACGACGAGTGGGCCGAGCATGCTCCCGGGCTGAAGACCGTCGAGGACGCCCTGGTGATCCGGCGCCGGGTGCTCGAGGCATTCGAACTGGCGGAGCGCCGCTCCTCGCCGGCCGAGGGAGACCTCACCTTCGTCGTGATCGGCGGCGGCCCGACCGGTGTGGAGTTGGCTGGCGCGGTGGCGGAGATCGCCGTGCACGCCCTCGAACAGGAGTTCGATCGGATCGATCCGGCGACGGCCGAGGTGATCCTGATCGAGGCGGGTGACCGGGTCCTGCCCGCCTACCCACCGAGGCTGTCGGCCTCGGCCCGGGGCCAGCTGGAGGAGCTCGGCGTGGAGGTGGTGACCGGGGTCTCGGTGCGCAGCGTCGACGGCTCGGGCGTCGAGCTCTCGGACGGCCGCCGCATCTCGGCGGCGACCATCCTCTGGGCGGCCGGGATCCGGGCCGCGCCGCTCCTGGCCACCCTGGGTGGCGAGGTCGACGGGGCCGGTCGGGTGCGCGTCGCGTCGGACCTGTCCCTCCCTGGACATCCCGAGGTGTTCGTGGTCGGTGACGGGGCCCTCGTGATCGATGGGCGAGGGAGGCAGGTGCCCGGTGTCGCCCCGGCCGCCATCCAGCAGGGCCGCCACGTCGCCCGGCAGATCCGCGCAGACCTGGCGGGAAGGCCTCGCACCCCCTTCCGGTACCGGAACAAGGGGATGCTCGCCACGATCGGA
The DNA here is from genome assembly GCA_046484325.1 of Acidimicrobiia bacterium. Lineage (GTDB taxonomy): Bacteria > Actinomycetota > Acidimicrobiia > Spongiisociales > ZC4RG35 > JAWOJB01. The sequence goes on from JAWOJB010000074.1 coordinate 23,077, forward strand.
CGGGCTCGGGCGGTGGCCGCCCTCCCCGGCCTCCGGTTCTCGGGTCTGCCGGCCTGGCTGGCCTGGATGGCGGTCCACATCTACTTCCTGATCGGGGTCCGCAACCGGCTGCTCGTCTTCGTGTCCTGGGCGTGGAACTACCTGACGTTCCGTCGCGGCGCCCGCATCATCACCGAGATCGAGGGACGGTGAGCGGCCGTCGGGAATATGCAATCGCCTGCATGGGTTGGGCCAGGTGATCCAATCCGACAACCTGACGACGGAGCGTGGGATGGCCGCCATCGAGCTGACCAAGGACAACTTCAACGACACGGTTGCCGCCAACGGCACCGTGGTCGTCGACTTCTGGGCCGAGTGGTGCGGACCGTGCCGGTCGTTCGCCCCGACCTTCGAGGCGGCCTCCGAGGCAAATCCCGACATCGTGTTCGGGAAGGTGGACACCGAGGCTGAGCAGGACCTGGCGGCGGCCTTCGGGATCCGGTCGATCCCCACGCTCATGGTGTTCAGGGAGCAGGTCCTGCTCTACTCCCAGCCGGGAGCCTTGCCGGCGCCGGCCCTGGAAGATCTCATCGGGCAGGTGCGCGAGCTCGACATGGACGATGTGCGCCGGCAGATCGCCGAGCACGAGTCCGAGCACGAGGGCTGACATATTCGAGCAGACGCCGGGAGCCCTCCCCTCCTCCCCTCCCCCATCCGACGCCTGCTCGTGACGGGGCCGGTCCTGCGGACCGGCCCCGTTCTCCATCCACGCCCTCCATCCTCGGGACGCGCCACGGCCGGCCCCCCGGGGGCCGGCCGTGTTGTTTGGGAGGAACCGGAGATTCGGCGTGCAGGTGACCCGGTCACCCGACCCATCCGCTGCTCGCGATTCACCCGGTATTGACCGCAGGGCCGCGTCCGGTTCGCGCTCAATCCGGGTCCCCGGGCACGACGACTTGCCATGGCGTGAACTCGGACAGGCTCATCACCAGGGGCCCGGCGGCGGTGTCGAACATCTCGAGGCGCTCGGCGAGCACGTCCCCGGTCTCACCGTCGAGGAGATACGAGAGTCGCAGGGGTACGTCTTGCTCGATGAACGCGATGGACACCTCGAGCCCCTTCCCTACCGTCTCCACCTCGAGGCCGGGGATTCCCGCCACCACCCGGAGGAGCCGGCTCCGGCGTTCGGGGGCGGACGGATTGCCGCGGATGAGCGAGGCCGCCAGTGACAGCATCCGGGCCTCCTCGCTCTCGCCGCTCACCGAGCTCGCCACGTGCCGGCGCATCGCCTGGATGAGTTCCTGTTCCGAGGCCGGCCAGTAGCCGCCGGCGAGGCCCAGATCCGAGGTCGGGGCCGGTGTTCGGTCCAAGAGGGAGGCGGCCATCGCCTCGATAACCTCGGGATCGGCTTGCGGCACGCTCGAGCCGGTCATCCCGGCCCCACCGTCGCCGTCACGTGCGACGATCGGCACCGGGTCGATGGTCGTCATCGCCCGAATGCTGCCGTCGGAGGCCATCCAGAGTTCGAGGGTCGAGGTCACCTGCATCGTCACGGTCTTCCCGTCGTTCCCGACCGGCACCTCGAGGAGATCCCGCCGATGGATGGTGGAGTGCAGCTGGGCGCCGGGCGGGGGGTTCACCTGGGGCAGCGTCTCCACGGCGACCGCCAGGCCCAGCAACGGGACGACGTGGTCGGGCGGGGTCTGCGGGAGGAGTGCGAACCCGAGGCTGAAGACGACCGTCGCCCCGGTCACGGCCGCCACCCGGTGCGAGCGGCGACGGCGGCGGCGTGCCACGGCGGTGGCCTGCCGGAGCCTGGCGATCGCGGTCTCGTGCGCACCAGGCGGCAACGCCTCGAAGGGTTGGGGGAGGTCGTCGAACATCGTCTTGCTCAACCGAAAGAGGTTGGCCGATCTGCCTCCAGTTGTTCCCGCAACCGTGTCCGGATTCGCGACAATCGGGAGCGCACGGTTCCGATCGGGATGTCGAGGACCTCGGCGGTCTCGGCATAGGTCAAGCCCGCCACCCAGACGAGCATCAGCGTGCGGTAGTCGTCGTCGGACAGCATGGCGAGCACGGCGTGGAGCGACGCTCCGTTCGACTCGGCATCGACGCGGGCGGCGATCTCGTCGAACGAAGCCACCTCGATCGCCCGCTGCCCGGCCAGCCGGCGATGGGCACGGGTCGCCCGGAGAATGCGGCGATTCCGCTCCCGCATCACATTGGCGGCGACACCGAACAGCCACGGGAGCGCATGTGGACGATCGTCCCGGTATCGATGGCGGAGCCCGAAGGCCCGCACGAAGGTGTCGGCGACGACGTCCTGGGCCTCCACCGGCCCCACCCGCCCCATCGCGAACCGGTACACGGCATCGGCGTGGCGCCGGTAGATATCCTCGAACACCTCGGGCTCGCGCCGGGAGCTCCGGATGATCTCCGCGTCTGTAGGCCGGTGCTGTTCCACGACTCGATTCAGACTACTCCACGACGCCGGCACGGGGACGGGCCCGTTCTTGACACCGGAGAGGCGGGTCGACATACTCCTCCGCCTCGACGAGCAACGCGCTCATCCGGAGCGGTGGAGGGACAGGCCCGACGAAGCCGCGGCAACCGATCGTCGACGACGAAGACGGTGCCAATGCCTGACCGATGAGTCGCCAGAAGCGGACCCCCGCTCGAGGCGCAGACCGAGCGCACGAGACACGAGCGAGGACGACCGTGACGAGAGGCCAGGGCCCGATGATCACCCCGCAACCCGTGTGCTGTTGCATGCCGGGCTCCCGGGTGGCCTGCCTGTCCTGAGGCTCCGCCACCACCCGGGAGGTGATGCGGCGGAGCCGTGACCCCCAGGTACCGATTCGGATTCGAGAGGAGACCCCAATGTCCGAGAGGCCCTATCACTTCGAGACGCTGCAGGTGCACGCCGGCCAGGATCCCGCCCCGGGGACGTACGCCCGGGCGGTTCCGATCTACCAGACCACCTCCTATACGTTCGAAGACTCCGACCATGCCGCCCGCCTGTTCGGTCTCCAGGAGTTCGGGAACATCTACACCCGGATCATGAATCCGACGACCGACGTCTTCGAGCGCCGGGTGGCCGCCCTCGAAGGCGGGGTGGCGGCGGTGGCCACGGCCTCCGGGCAGGCGGCCCAGCTCCTCACCTTCACCACCCTGCTCCAGGCGGGCGACCACATCGTCTCGACCAGCTATCTCTACGGAGGCACCTACAACCAGTTCAAAGTGGCGTTCCCGCGGCTCGGTTTCGACGTGTCGTTCGTCGACGGGGACGATCCGGCCGACTTCGAGGCGGCGATCACCGACCGGACCAAGGCGCTCTTTCTCGAGACCATCGGCAACCCCAAGTACAACGTCCCGGATCTCGAGGCCCTGGCCGACGTCGCCCACCGCCATGGGATCCCGCTCGTGGTCGACAACACCTTCGGTGCGGCCGGGTACCTCTGCCGGCCGATCGAGTGGGGCGCCGACATCGTCGTCCAGTCCGCCACGAAGTGGATCGGCGGCCACGGCACCTCGATCGGCGGGGTGATCGTCGACGGCGGACGCTTCGATTGGCGCAACGGGAAGTTCCCGATCTTCACCGAGCCGGCACCCGGGTATCACGGGCTCGTGTTCACCGACGTGTTCAACCCCGAGTCGGAGCTCGGCAACATCGCCTTCGCGATCCGGGCGCGGGTGGAAGGTCTGCGCGACCTGGGTGCGGCGCTCTCCCCCTTCAACGCCTTCCTCTTCCTGCAGGGCCTGGAGACGTTGAGCCTGCGGGTGCAGCGCCACGTCGACAACGCCCTCGCCCTGGCCCGCTGGCTCGAGCAGCACCCCTCGGTGACCTGGGTGAGCTACCCCGGGCTCGAGTCGCACCCGTACCATGCCAACGCCATCAAGTACCTGCAGCACGGGTTCGGTGGCGTGCTCTCCTTCGGGATCGCCGGCGGGTATGAGGCGGGAAAGCGCTTCATCGACCGGACGGTGCTCGCCAGCCACCTGGCGAATGTCGGGGATGCCAAGACCCTCGTCATCCACCCGGCCTCGACGACCCATCAGCAGCTGTCGGAGGACGAGCAGCGGGCGGCCGGTGTGACCCCCGACCTGGTCCGGGTCTCGGTGGGGATCGAGCACATCGACGACATCATCGAAGACATCGACGGCGCCCTTCGGTCGGTGTCGTAGCCGAGCAGGGGCCAGACGTCAGTCGCGGCGGTAGACCGACACGTGGGTCACACTGGTGGCGTCGAAGGGCTGTCCTGCCCAACCACCCCACCGGTGCTCGAGGTCGAGGCCCGCGAGCCGGGCCATCAGATCCAGTTCCGACGGCCACGCGTATCGGAGGTACACCGGTCGCAGGACCGGCCCGGTCCCTTCGAGGTCGACGTGATGTGACGCGACGGTCTGATGGACCGGATCATGACGGGAGAGCTCGAGGTTGGCCGTGGCCGCCGTGAGCCTCGTCACGGCGACCCGCTGCCCGCGGTCGAAGCGGGTCACATCGGGGACGAAGGCCTCGATGACGAACCTGCCCGCATCGCCGAGGAGGCGGCCGACCGCGTCGAAGCAGGAGCAGGTCTCCTGCTGGCTGGTGAGCGCAAAGAAGGTGTTGAACACCACGTACACCATCGAGAACGGCCCCGTCACCGGCGGGTCCACAAAGTTGCCGATGGCGACCGGGATTCGGTCACCGCCGGGTTTTGCGCGCAGCTGGGCGATCATGGCCGGCGAGGCGTCCACGCCGTGCACCTCGAGACTCGCCTCGACCAGGGGCAGGGGCGACGCGCCCGGTACCGATGGCCAACTCGAGCACCGGTCCCGGCCCGGCGAGCTCGACGAGCCGTTCGACCAGGTTGGCATCGACACTCGGGTACCAGATGTCGTACACGGCGGCGACGTGGTCGCCATAGGTCTCCGGGCGATAGCCGTCCATCTCGCCGACCATGCTCGCACGATCCGGCCGGGATCGCCTGCCGTTTCGGACTGGGTGGCGGTCGCCCGTCCGGTCTACGGTATCGCCATGAACGCCGACCCCCGGGTCCTGGACGTGCTCGAGGCCATCGGCCTGCCGTACGAGGTGATGCCTTGCGACCCCGCCTACGCCGACACGGCGGCTTTCTGCGAGCACTACGGGGTGTCCCCGAACGACTCCGCCAACACGATCCTGGTGGCGAGCAGGCGGCCGCCGGGAAGGTTGGCGGCGTGCGTCGTCCTCGCCACCACCCGACTCGACGTCAACCGGGCCGTGTGCAGCCTGTTGGAGGTGCGCAAGGCGTCGTTCGCCGACGCCGAGCTCACCCTGGCGACGACCGGCATGGAGATCGGTGGTGTCACCCCCTTCGGGCTGCCTGCCGACCTGCCGGTGTTCGTGGACTCGGCGGTGATGGTGCGGCCGGTGGTCGTCGTCGGGGCGGGCTCACGGTCGGCAAAGATCCGGCTGGCGCCGGCGGTCCTCGCCGCGCTGCCCGCGGCACGTGTGATCGAGGGTCTGGCGAGCCCGGCGGAATGAGACACCGGCATCGGTACGATCGGCGCCCGTGAAGGACGCCTGCATCATCGGGGCCGGTGCCTCCGGTTTGGCCTCGGCGAAGGCGCTGCTCGATCAGGGTGTCTCCTTCGACTGGTTCGAGCTGGGATCGGGGATCGGCGGGAACTGGCGGTACGGTAACGACAACGGCCGCTCGCCGGCCTACGCCTCGCTCCAGGTCGACACCTCGAAGGACCGGATGGCGTTCGCCGACCTCCCGATCCCGGACGACTGGCCCACCTATCTGCATCACTCCGAGGTCCTGCACTACCTCGAGCAGTACGCCGGGCGATTCGGGCTGGTCGGTCATTGCACCTTTCGGAGCGAGGTCACGAACGTGGTCCCCGAAGGTGGCGACTGGCTGATCGCCGTGCGATCCCGGGTGGATGGCTCTTCTCGGACGACCCGATACCGGACTGTCGTGGTCGCCAGCGGTCACCACTGGAAGCCGATCGAACCGGGCTGGCCCGGCGAGTTCACCGGAACCCGGATGCACGCCTCCTCATATCGAACCCCCGACGTCTTCGAAGGCCGCCGGGTCCTCGTGGTCGGCATCGGCAACTCCGGGGCCGATATCGCGTCGGAGGCGGTGGGCCATGCGGCGTCAGTCTCGCTCTCGACCAGGCGCGGAGCCCACGTGATCCCGCGTTACATCCTGGGGCGGGCAACCGACCAATGGACGAGCCCCGCCGGCTCCTGGCTGCCGCTTCCCCTCCAGCGGGTTCCCTACCGGGCACTGCTCTGGCTGTCTCGAGGGCGTCAACGGGGGTCGGGGATACCGGTGCCACCCAACCGCCTGCTCGAGGAGCACCCCACGGTCTCCCAGGAGCTCCTCCCCCTGGTTCGCGGAGGCCGGATCGCGGTGCGCCCCGACGTCGAACGGCTCGACGGAGACCGGGTGGTCTTCGTGGATGGGCGGAGCGATCTCGTCGACGTGCTCGTCACCGCCACCGGGTATGAGATCTCGTTCCCCTTCCTCGACAGGGAGGTGCTGGAGGTCCGCGACAACGAGCTCGGGCTGTTCCGCCGGGTGGTCCATCCGGAGTTGCCGGGCCTCTACTTCGTGGGCCTCATCCAGCCGCTCGGCGCGATCATGCCCCTCGCCGAGGCACAGGCCGGCTGGGTGGCACGATTGGCACGGGGTGCTCCGCCGCCTCCTCGGGAGGCCATGCGGGCATCTATCGAGAACGACCGCCTCACCACGGAGTCCCGCTATGTGGCATCCCGGCGTCACACCATCCAGGTCGACTACTGGCCGTACCTGAACGAGATGCGAGCCGCGATCCGGGAGGCGGATCGTGTCCTCGGCGTCGCTTCCTGAGCACGGCGGCACCGTGGGCTGCGCGCAACTCCGCGAGCCCGCCGACATCCTGGGCGCCGGGCGGGCTCTCAACGGCTCCGGCCCGTCAACCCGTCACTCCCGCAGCCGTCGTAGCGCCTCGTCGAGGGCGGCGTCTCCGTCGCCAATCGGCGACACGGTCACATCGGGTGCCACGCCCGTTCCGGCGACCGACCGGCCGCCAGGGGTAGTCCAGCGGGCGACCGTGAGGCGGATCTCGGCATCGTCTCCCAACTCGTAGGTCTGCTGCACCAGGTGCTTGCCGAAGGTCCGCTCGCCGACGACGGTCGCCCTACCCCGCTCCTGGAGGACGGCTGCCACGATCTCGGCTGCCGAACTGCTGGCGCGGTTCACGATCACGACGACCTGCACCCCGGGGTCGATCGCCAGCCCACCTTCCACGACCGGCAGCGCCGTCACCCCCGTCCGGTCCTCCTGGCGGACCACCTCCCCGCCGGAGAGGAACTGACTGGCGACTCCGACGGCCGATCCCACCAACCCCCCGGGGTTGTCGCGAAGATCGAGGAGCACCCCGCGGGCTTCGGTCGGGCCACCCTCTGCCTGGAGGACCTCGCCCACCGCCTGCGCAGCCTCGAGTGTGAACTCGTTGATCTTCAGATAGATGATCTCCCCGGCGAGGACGCCGTACTCGACGGCTGCGGGGGCGACCGGGTTCCGCATCACCGTGCGGTGGGACCGGGAACCATCGCGCACGACGGTGAGCACGGCCGGCTCGCCCCGATCGCCCTCGAGGAGGGCGGTGGCCTCCGGTACCGATGTGCCGGCCAGTCCGCGGCCGTCGATGGCGGCAAGCTCGTCACCGACGACGAGAGCCGCCTGTTCCGCCGGTCCTGCCGGCCACACGCCGATGACCTCGAGCACGCACATCCCGCCGATCGGCGAGCATGGCTCGCCTCTCTCGTCGACTGCGGCCACCACCATGCCCATCGACACGACCGCTCCCGCCTCCCCCGAGCCGAGTTGGGCCGCCAGTTCGGCAGGCAGGTACCAGGAGAACGGATCGAGGCCGTATACGAACATTCCGTCGACCGCGGCATCGACATAGGAGGACGGGTCCTCGCCAGGCCTCAATCGGGCGGCGATGGCGTCGCAGACCGAGACGAACGACTCGTGCGGGAGGAGGCAGCGGGCGGATCGACCCGCGCTGCGAAACTCAGGCATCGGAGCCTGAGCCACCCCGAGGGCGGCCGCTGCCGCCAGCGAGGGCGGATCGACCGGGTCCACGTACCAGCGGTCGACGATCGCGAATCCGCGACACAAGGGCTGCCAGGTGACGGGTGGGGCAGAGGGACACGGCTGCACCTCGAGCACGATCGGCGGGGGCGGCGGAGCCGTGGTGGTCGACGAGGTGGATGTGGTCGACGAGGGGAGGACGGTGCCACCCGGAGCACAGGCGACCACCACGAGCGCGAGCATCCCCGCCGTGATCGGGCGCCTGATCACGGACCACTCCTAGTCGCCCGACGGAGTAGCGCTCCGTACCCGACCAGCGTGATCACGCCAAAGGAGAACCACTGCAGGGCATAGGCGAGGTGGGGGCCGTCGTCTTCGAACGAAGGTGGCTCGAGGGGCACGGGGAGGCTCGAGGCGGGTTGCTCGAGCTGGACCCACACGGGCATCAGCGAAGCCGGTACCACCGAGTCGAGGTGGGTGAGATCGATACGGGAGACGGTGGTCGCCCCGGGGGCGTCCTGGGGGCCGAGCGATCCCCGGGAACGGCTCAACCCGACCACACCCTCAACCATCAGTTCGCCGGCGGGAGGTGGGGCCGCGGCCACGGGCACGCGGTCCAGCTCGAGCGGAATCCAGCCGCGGTTCACGATGAGCGCCCTGCCGTCGGCGAGCACGAGCGGTGTCAGCACGTGAAAGCCCGCCCTGCCGTCGAGGACCTGGGAACGGACGAGGGCCTCGTGATCGGGGTCGAACCGGCCGGCAACGAAGACCCGCCGGTGCTCGAGGCTGGCGACGTCGGCGCCGGCCGCGTCGAGGGCGACGGCGAGGTCAACCGGGTCGGCGGTGGATCGGGCGAAGCCGACGGCGTTCTCCAGCCGCCGCTCGTCCAGTCGCCGGAGTTGCCATGTGCCTAGCGTGACGAACATCGCGATCACCGTGATCACCAGCAAATGGGCGGCGAGCCAGGCCGGGCTCCGAACGAGGCGGGTCATGGAAGCCATTATCGGATGATGACGCCGGGAAACCGAGTCGTCGACCGGGGGCTCATCCGACCCGGGCTCCCCCCTGCCGTCTCGGATCGGCGACCGCCTCGAGCCGCCCATCCGGCAGGCGGGCGGCCGCTGCCACGCCGCCGAAGAACATGTGCAGTGCATCGAAGGGCCGGGTGGGTAGCCCTACGTCGTGCACGTCGACTCCGGGCTCGTGGGCAACCCGAGGGCCCTCGTCCGTGAACTCGACGTGGAGACGCGGTCGATGGACGGCCGCATCGAGGCCCCGGCCCTCCAGCAGGAGTGCCACCAGCGTGATGAGCAGGGCCGTCGGGATGCGGTCCGCACCCGGGCTGCCGACCGCCACGACCTCGCCGTCGGCCCGGCGGGCAATGGTGGGGGCCATGTTCGAGAGAAGGCGGGTCCCCGGGGTGAGGGTGGCCGGCCCGGCCCTCGTCAACTCGATCTCACCCAGCGAGTTGTTCATCCAGAATCCGGTTCCCTCCGGTACGACGCCCGAGCCGTACCCCGCGGACATGGTCACCGCACACGCCAGGCCATCCTGGTCGACCGCCGAGACGTGGACGGTGGAAGGTGACCCGAGGGGGCGCCGCACCCCGTCGGGGAAGGCAGCGAGCAGACCGGCGATCGCCTCGGCGGTGTCGCGAGCGGTGTCGATGCGGTCGCGCCGGTATTCCAGAACGGCCCGCTGGGCTGCGACGAGGTCGGCGTCCTCCACCCGACCGACGGCTGAGATCAGTCGCAGCATGGCCATCAGCGCCACACCGCCGACGGCGGGAGCCGGATTGCTGGCGACCTCCCACTCCCCCACCCGGCTGATCACCGCCTCGCGTCTGACGCAGCGATATCCGGCGAGATCCTCGAGACGCAGGAGGCCGCCCCGGAGGGCCACGTCGCCGGCGATGCGGGCACCGAGGGCGCCGCCGTGGAGGGCGGCTGCTCCCTGGTCGGCGATCTCCTGCAGGCTGTCGGCGAGCCCGGAGATGTGGACCGTGTCACCCACGTGCAGCGGGGTCCCCTCGGGTTCGAGCGTCGCCCGCGCCGCTGGATCACGTGCGAACCACGGGTGCATGAGCACGAGGTACGAGTGGGCGGCCGCCCCGAGTGGAAACCCTTCCCGCGTGGTCCGGATGGCCGGGCTCATCACCGTCGCCCATGGAAGCCGTCCGTGCTCGGACCACGCATCCTCCATCGCCGCCCAGGCACCAGGGGTGGCGATCGAGCCGGGGCCGATGAGCGTCGTCATCCCGCCGCCATAGTCGGTGGTGACCTCGGTGATGCCGTCTCCGAAGCGGGGCGCCATGGGTCCTCGTCCCGGCATCTCCATGTAGCCGTCGTAGACGACGACGGGTCCGGTCGGGCGGCCAACGGTGATGAAGCCTCCCGCTCCCGGGGCGCAGATGCCGGGTTCGGTCACCATCGCGGTCATCACCGCTCCCAACGCGGTATCGACCGCGTTTCCGCCGGCGGCCGCGATCTCGGCGCCGGCATCGGCGGCGAGGCGCGAGGGAGCGGCGACTGCGACTCGGGACATGGCCGAACAGGCTACCCGGGCGCTCCGACGGGACGATCTGCCGGGCTCCGGAGCGTGACCTGACCGGCGATGACCTCGAGGCGGCTCCGGCGTCCGCCCTCGCCGTCCCAGAAACGTCGCTGAAGCGAGCCCGCCACCCATACCCGCCGACCGGGTTCAGGGTCTTCCGACAGCAGATCATCCGGGGGATCCCACAGCGTCACCGGGAGGACGTCTACCCGACGTTGGGGCCGTTCGGAGCGGACCGTCACGAGATACCGCACCATGCGGCTCCCCGAATCGAACACCCGCTCCTCGGGAGGTGCGGCCAGTGCCCCACAGAGCACGACGACGTTCAGATCCATCACATGGCTCCTCTCCCCGTTCGGGGAAGGCGGTGTCGATCGAACGTAGGTGGAGGGTGTGACGAGAACCGTCAGTGGGCGGAGCGGACCTGGGAGGCCAGGTCGTCGAGCCCGGGGAGGTCGGGATCCTGCTCACGGATGGCCCGTTCCAACCGGGCGGCGGTCTCGCGGTCGCCACAGGCGAGGGCGGCCCGGGCCGCCACGAACCAGCGGCGATGGACGCCCGACGCCGCATTGGCGACTAGGCGTCCCGGCTTGACCACCTCCCAGGCGTCACGAGGCCTGCTCTCGTCGAGCAGGTGCGAGGCGTACACGACCCTGGCCTCGTCGTCGGTGTCCCGGTCGCCACCCAGTTCCTGAAAGAGTTCCCAGGTGCGGGCGACGTCGGCCGGCCGGCCCAGAGCACGCTGGCAGTCCATCTCGACCGGCATGTGGATCGTCTCACCGGTGATCCGGCGGAACGTCCGCAGCTCACGCAGACCTTCCTCCCAAACCTCGGCCTGGTAGGCGCTCAGCCCCAGCAGCTCGCGAATCGTGGCCGCCCTGGGCGAGAGTTCCTTCGCCTCGCGCAACGGCCGGAGGGCGGCCCGGAAACGGCCGTCGGCGTATGCGGCGATCCCATCTCGAAGAAGCTGGAGGGCGGCATCCCTGCGGGGTTTGGTGGTGCTCCTCACGATCTCATCGCGCACCCAGGTCGGGAGCTGATCGCCCCGGACGGCCGTGATCGAACGACGACGGCCCGGCCGAGGGGCAGGGTCGCGGTCGCGTTCTCGATGTCGTTCGCTCATGTTCATCTCCTGAACGCGACGAGAGGGCCACCGGTGGCGGTGGCCCTCTCCACGTTTACGTCCGGCGGTGACCTACTCTCCCAGGGCCTTGCAGCCCAAGTACCATCGGCGCTGGCAGGTTTCACTTCCGTGTTCGGAAAGGGAACGGGTGGTTCCCCGCCGCTGTCGCCACCGGACAACTGGTGAGTCACTCGGCACCCCGAGTACTCCATAGCGAGCACGTGTCTGGATTCGAATCCAAGCCCTCGGCCGATTAGTACCGGTCGGCTGAACGCATTACTGCGCGTACACCTCCGGCCTATCAACCTGGTCATCTGCCAGGGGCCTTACCG
>JAWOJB010000032.1:0-18810 GCA_046484325.1 Acidimicrobiia bacterium
TCGACGTCTTGGCGACGACGTCGCAGACCCGGACACCGCTCGGGTCTCTGTCCAGACCCGGTCGCAACGAGGCTTGCTGGTGCAGCTCGGGGAAGAAGTACAAGAACTGCCACCTCGACTCGGATCGGACCTTAGGTTGATTAACGATTGTCTAGTAATAAACGACCTGATATGCTCCAGAAGACCATGGCGCCGGCCGCCCACCCCACCCTGCCATTCGGCGAGCCATCGAAGTCGCCCCCGACCGATGACCGGTTACTGTCGGTCGGGGAGCTCGCCGACTACCTCGAGGTCCCGGTGAAGACCATCTACACCTGGCGACACCACAACACCGGTCCCCAGGGGTTCAAGGTGGGAAAGCACCTCCGCTTCCGCTGGCGCGACGTTCAGACCTGGATCGCGCAACGGATCGCCGACGAGATCTGACATGGCCCATATTCGACGTCACCCCGTCGACAACACCAAGTGGCAGGTCCGCTACATCGACCCCACCGGACGGGAACGCTCCAGGACATTCCGTCGAAAGGCCGACGCCGAGCGGTATCTGGTCCAAGTCGAGGCGCAGAAGCAACGGGCAGAGTGGATCGATCCCGCCCGGTCCGCCACCAAGCTTGGGGAGTGGGCGACTCACTGGATGGAGACCAGGTCGCATCTCAAACCCAAGACCCGGGCCGGATACGAGTCCCTGCTCCGCGTCTGGATCCTCCCCGCCTTCGGCAACTCCCGCCTCGACCGGATCGACCCCATCGCCGTCGAGTCCTGGATCGCCGAGATGACGCGCGCCGGGCTCTCGCCATCAAGGACCCGCCAGGCCCACCAGATGCTCAGCGCCATCCTCAAGGCGGCGGTGAAGAACCGATACCTCGCCTCCAACCCGGCCGCCGGCGCCAGCCTGCCGCGCCCCACCCGCACGGAGCAACGCTTCCTCACCGCCGTCCAACTCGACGACCTGGCTCGGGCCGTGCCCGAGCCCTACGGGACCCTGGTCTACGTCCTGGGATACGGAGGGCTTCGCTGGGGTGAGGCGGCTGCACTCCGGCGACGTCGCATCGACGTCTTGAGGGCCAGAATCGAGGTCGCCGAGTCCGTCGCCGAGGTCAGCGGAGAACTGGTCTTCGGGCCTACCAAGAGTTACCGGGCGCGACTCATCACCCTCCCCCGCCACCTCAGAGACATGCTCAACAGCCATCTCACCGAGCACGTCGGGCCAGACCCGGACGCCCTGGTCTTCACCTCGACCGGCCGTACCTACAAGACCAAGACGATCAGAGCCGGGACTCCACTCCGGAACTCGAACTTCACCAAGAAGATCTGGCGACCCGCCCTCGAGGCTGCGGGTCTGCCCACCGACCTGAGAATCCACGATCTGCGCCACACCTGTGCCGCTCTGATGATCGCCGCCGGGGCGCACCCCGAGCACATCAAGCGTCACCTCGGGCACAGCTCGATCACGGTCACCATGGACCTCTACGGCCACCTGCTCCCCTCCGAGGAGGACACGATCGCCGAACGGCTCGACGAGATGCTCCGTGATTCTCAGACGGACAAGAGACGGACAAGACCGGCCGCTCGACCGGCCAACGACCACCCGGAGAACCCCCCGCACGTCCCTGACCAGGGAGTATTCGAGTGGGCCCGGCAGGGCTCGAACCTGCAACCAACGGATTATGAGTCCGCTGCTCTGACCTGATTGAGCTACGGGCCCCTCGATCACGGATCAGCATACGGGTCGAGCATCGCTGGCTACCGTCGGCACCCCCATGACCGGGACCTCCCTCGAGCCGCCCATGACCCCTGCTCCGCTCGCCTGGGCCGTCTCCCGGTGGTGGGACGAGCCGTGGTCGCGAGGCGGTTGGAGCCTGCTGCGGGTCGGCGCCTCTCCCGACACCCGGCGGAGCCTGGGAGAGCCAATCGGCGATCGACTGGTGCTCGCCGGGGAGGCTACCCACCCCGAGCAATCGGGGATGGCCCACGGTGCCTACGAGGAGGGGCTGCGAGCTGCCGGCTGGTGTCTCGACCGGGGCCACGAACGGGTGATCGTGGTCGGTGCGGGAGCCGCCGGGCTCGGCGCCGCCCGCCGGCTCGCCGACCAGGGAGTCGAGGTCACCGTGCTCGAGGCACGGGATCGGGTCGGTGGCAGGATCCACTCGATCGACCTGGACGATCGGGTCGTCGAAATGGGAGCCAATTGGCTCCAGCAAGGTGAACGAAACTCGTTGGGGCCGATCGCCGAGCGGATGGCGCTGCGGCTGATCGAGACGGACTTCCTTTCTCCCCTCGACCTCGGGCCCACCAAGACCGTAGATCGACCAACGGAGACGGGCATCGTCGAGGAGCTGCACCGTCGGGTGGCCTCGTTCGAAGGGCCCGACCGCTCCTTGGCTGACGTGATTGCGGCATGGGTGAGGGATCCCGGGCCATGGGACTCTGCCTCGATCCACCGGGTGATCGACGGCGAGGTGTTCCTCGATGCCGGCGCCCCACTCGAGGACATCTCGGCCCGCCACGGCATCGAGCCGGGGGTGGGCAAAGGCGACCGCTGGATCGTCGGGGGCTATCGCCAGATCCTCGAACATCTCGCCCGGGGCCTCGACATCCGGCTGTCGTGGCCGGTCGAGCGCATCACCGTCGACGGCGATGCCGCCGAGGTGAGCGGTCGGCGAAGACGCCTCACGGCCGGGGCGGCGGTCGTCACCATCCCGGCGGCCGTGCTCCGGGCTGGAGGCGTGGCGTTCGATCCACCACTCCCGGGGCGCCACCGACGAGCGCTGGAATGGCTCACGACAGGTCGAGTCGAAAAGGTCGCCCTCCGGTTCCGGCGGCGCTGGTGGCCGATCTCGCCGTCCGGCTACATGCGAATCTTTGATGGACCGGGCAGGGTCTCGGAGTGGCTCGATGCCACCGAGGCGGTCGGTCATCCGATCGTCGTCGGGCTGTTCGTCGGCGACTGGGCCCGGGAGATCTGGCATGGGAAACCCGACTCGGAGGTGGCGGCGGCCGCCACCCGGGTGCTCGAGGCCGCATCGGCCGGCGAGGGGGCGGGCTGACGAGGGTCGAGACGGGGCGAAGGGCCCTGGCCGCAGCCGGTGGGACCGCTCCACAGTGGAGTCGAGCGACCCTCCGGAGGTGACCGCTCGTGTCTGCTGGTGTCGGCATCCTCGTCGGGATCCTGATCCTGGTCGCCGTGGCGATCGTCATCGCCCTGTGGATGAGATTGCCCGGTCTGTACCAGCGTCCTGTCCACCCCGAGGAGGGGCCCCCGAACCCCCGGGCCTCGGACCTGCACACGGTGGTCGAGGAGGCAGGGGCGAAGGGAGCCCCGAACCCGGCTCGTCGCTGACTCAGGGGCGCCGGAACTCCCCGGGGACCCGGGCCACCACCACGTCACATGGGACGGCGCCCATCACCCGGTCGGCAACGGTGCCGAGCAGCACCATCCGCGTGGCGCCCGCCCCGCGGTTGGAGACGGTGACCAGGTCGGCGCCGCGCCGGCGTGCGACCTCCT
Source organism: Acidimicrobiia bacterium (assembly GCA_046484325.1). Classification (GTDB taxonomy): domain Bacteria; phylum Actinomycetota; class Acidimicrobiia; order Spongiisociales; family ZC4RG35; genus JAWOJB01. Next base: position 3,506 of record JAWOJB010000032.1, read on the forward strand.
CCACGACCTCCTTGGCGGGGCCGTCCGACACGACGGTCCTGACCCGCCCTGGCCAGCGAGAGGCGAAGGCCTCCATCGCCTCGTGGGCGTTGTGCTGCCGGTTCCGCCTGATGTCGTCGAGCTCTTCGGGGAACCATCCGGAGGCGACCAGCTGGGCGTCGAAGCGGGTCGGTAGCGCATAGACGATGGTCACCTCGGCGTCGGGTGCGAGCCGGAAGGCGGCCTCGACGGCCAGCACCGACGCCTCCGAGAAGTCGACAGCTGCCACCACCCTCCGATAGGCGACCCGGGGCTGGCGGCGCACGACCAGGACGTCGCAGCGCGCCATCGACACCACACGCAGGGCAACCGGCCCGATCCGGTTGATGTCCCTCGAGGACGCTCCCACCACCACCAGGTCGGACCGCTTTGCCTCATGGACGATCTCCCAGTCGGGGGAGCCCTTCTTGACCGCCAGATCGAGAGGGACCTCGGTGCGCGCCTGCACCCAGTCGTACAGCTCACGGGCCTCCTCGGCGCGATGCTCGCGTAGCCGCGCTGCTATCGGCCCCGGCACGAACGTGTCTGCCAGGGGTTCCAGGGCATGCAGCAGCGTGAGCTCGGCGCCCGTCTGTTCGGCTACGACGCGTGCGCGGTCGACGACGCGACGCGAGACGGGTCTGAGGTCGACTGCGGCCAGGACCCGGCGCACCTCTCCTCCCGTTCGCCGGCGCCGGGACTCTACCGGCCCTCGCCGGGCTTGTATTCGCGAACCGTGTCGGCGATGACGTCCGCCTCGAGGAACCACACCGGCTTCAGCTCGCGCCGGACGAACAGCGGGGCCTGGTCGGCGTAGTGCGGGGAAGACGGGTCGAGTGTGGCCGCCCCGAACTGGTGGATCGACCATGACACGACCCGACCCGTGGCGTCCCAGCGCGCCAGGAGGATGTAGGTGTCCCCGGCGATGCCCTCGAACCGACCCGGACTCGGTTCGCCGTAGATGGCGTGGAGCAGGTCGGGCCCTCCTGCCAAACCGAGGTCGAGGTCACCTCGCACGAGACGGTTCACCCCATCCCAGGGCGGATCCACCCGGCCCTTGGTCTCCAGCAGGGATCGTGCCGCCAGCCGGAACGCCCGCTCCACCATCTGCACCGGTGGCGTGCCCGCTCGGGCCAGACCATCCAGACGATGGCCACCACCGCCGCTCCCAGCAGCACCAGGGCGGCCCTCCCGATGATCCGGCTCACGGCGGGCACCCTACCGACCCCCGACCGCACACCCGGCCGGGCCGTCAGTCCCGGTCGGCCTTGTCCTCGTCCCAGTAGTCGAGTCGGTCGAGCGGCATGACGACCGCGGTCATCACGTTCATGAAGTGAGCAATGATCCGGTGGATGTAGCAGTACAACAGCGCCAGGGCCACCGCCTCGCGGGCGGAGGCGCCTGACGTGAGTTGGGAGAGCATCAGCTCCTCGTACCGGTCCTTCAGCTCATCGGTCTGGTTGAGGGGGGCCACGGCGGCGTCGGCATCGCACTCGGCGAAGATCCGGGCCGTGTCGTCGCTCAGGGTCGACACCACCTCGGCGTGCGCCGGGACCTCGTCTCCGTAGGGATAGGCCCCGACGTCGACCCCGATGGGCGGCCAGGTGTCCGCCTTTCGCAGCGGCTTGCCGATCTCCTCGGGCGCGACCCGGCGCATCAGGGCATCGATCGCCATCCCGAATGTCCGTTGGTGGTGGCGAACATCTCCCCGATCTGAGCCTCGATCGTCTCGACCTGGCTCCCACCCTTGCCCCGGAACAACTCGAACAACATCGGGCTCACCTCGCTTGTCGATCAATGCAGCAGCAATACCCCGGCCACAGGGGGGACGATGAACACCCCGACCACGTAGATAGCCACCCACCGCTTCCGGCGCTGGGGCACCGTCGCCAGGCCCGTGGCCAAGCGGAGCGGGATCGCCCGCATCTGGGGTACCGGGTAGAAGACGAGGGTACCGAACACGTTGAAGAGCGAGTGGACGAGGGCCACCGTCAGCGCCTCCGCGCGGTCGGTGGCGAGCGAGGCCAGCAAGGCGAGGATGCCGGCGCATACCGCGCTCGGATGCGACACCGCGGCGAGCAAACCTTCGGCGAAATTACCCGAAGGCCTTGATCCCGGTCTCGAGAGCCTTCACCCCCACCAGGAACAGGTAAAGGAGCACCACCGTCGCCGTCACGCGCACGACCTTGGGAACATCCCGGCGGCGGTCGGGCAGAGTGGCGGCGGTCGCAGCGTCGGGACGCTACCCGATGGTAAACGCACGATGACGCGCCGGTGAACTGCTGCTCAGTCGGCGACGCGCTCCTCCACCGGCACCGCCGCCCGGGCAGTCCGCTTGGCGAAGTAGTAGACGCGCTTCAGGTTGGCGATGATGTCCATCTCCAGCCGGTAGGCCTCGAGGCGGCGAGGTTCGTCGGCAACGAGGCGCTCGGCCTGATGGATCGATATGTGCCGCTCCATGCTGTTGATCTCATCCTTCATCGCCCCGACCCTGACGGCCGCCTCACGGTTGCGCTGGGTGACGGCCACCATCGCCTGATCCACCGCCGAGGAGACGGCACGATGGAAGTCCTCGAGCAGCACCCGGGTGCTCGGGCTGACGCTCACACTCTGCTCGATCCGGGCAAAGCCGAGCGCCGTCATGTTCGTCTCGATGATGTCGCCTATCGATTCGAGGTTGTTGGTCGCCTCCATGAGCCCGACGAGCTCGTCACTCTCCCGTTCGCCGAGCTCGGCCTGGCCGATCCGGCCGAGGTAGGTGATGACGTGGCCGTACAGGACGTCCACCTCGTCGTCCATCACCTGCAGCCGCACGAGATCGGCCCGGGAACCCGAGAGCACCGCCGACAGCGCCTCGGCCAGCATCGTGCGCACCCGGTCGGCCATCCTGAGCATCTCGAGCCGGGCACGGTCGAGGGCCAGCGAAGGGGTCTTGAGGAGCTCGTCGTCGAGGTACTTGGCAACGATGGCGTCCTCCCGCTCGGGCCGGTCGGGCAGCATCCACGTCACCAGCGCGGCGATTTGGGGGGTGAACCAGATGAAGATGAGCATGTTGGTGACGTTGAAGATGGTGTGAGCGTTGGCGATCTGCCGACCGACGTCGCCGCCCCTCGAGTCGAGGAACGACGCCAGCGGGCCGATGAACCACACCCAGAGGAGGGCGCCGCCCACGGCGAAGAGCACGTGTACGAGTGCCGCCCGCTGTGCCTCTCTCGGCTTGCCGATCGCCGCCAGGATGGCGGTCACCGATGTGCCGACATTGGCGCCGATGATCAGGGCGATGCCTGCCTCGAGGCTGATCAAGCCCTGGCTCGCCATGACGATCACGATGCCGGTGGTGGCCGATGACGACTGGACGAGGGCGGTGAACAGCGCCCCGACCAGGATCCCGAGTATCGGGCTCTCGAGGGCGAGCATCGCGTCGATGAACGGCTCGTAATCCCTCAGTGGGCTCATGGCACTCGACATCACCGCCATGCCGAAGAAGATGAGGCCGAGGCCCATGGTCACGTTGCCCCAGGCCTTCCGATCAGGCGACTTGGCGAGGGTCCCGGCGAAACCGACCGCCACAAGTGCCAGGGCGTACTCGGTCACCTGGAAGGCGATGATCTGGGCCGTGATCGTCGTGCCGACCTTGGCGCCCATGATCACCGGGATCGATTGCTGCAGGGTCATCAGACCCGAGGTGATGAACCCGACGACCAGCACGGTCGTGACCGAGGACGACTGGATGACGGCCGTGACGCCCGCTCCGGTGACCACACCCATGAACCGGTTCGAGGTGAGCCGCTGAAGGATGGTTCGCAGGCGATCCCCGGCGACCAACTTGAGGGCATCGCTCATGATCTCCATACCCAGGAGGAACAGAGCGAGGCCCCCGAGGAAGGTGATGATCAGCACGGCCATGTCGAGCTCGGAGCCGGCCCCGACCTGCGCGCCGACCGAAATCTGGCTGATAGGCGACGGGAACATCATCAGCGGGAACTCCCTGGGCGGGCCGTCACCCTAGTTCGGTGAACGCCCGGTGAACGGCCGGGGTCCGCGACTCGAACGGCCTTCAGGAAACGCCCGACCAGTGTGGGGGAAGCGGCTGAGCGATCGCCTTCCGCAACCGCTCGAGATACTCGATCCGGGAGATCGCCACCGCCCCCAGCGACCTCAGATGGTCGGTGGCCCACTGCACGTCGAGGAGACCGGCCCCGGCGCGACGCATGAGATCGACCAGGTGCACGAGAGCCACCTTGGACGCATCGGGTCGCCGGTGGAACATCGACTCTCCGAAGAACGCCCCGCCGATCGCCACCCCGTAGAGCCCCCCGGCGAGCTCGTCCCCCTCCCACGCCTCGACCGAGTGAGCCCAGCCGAGCCCGTACAGCCGGGTGTAGGCGGCCAGGATCTCGGGGGTGATCCACCCGTGCGGCCGCCCAGGGTCCGCACACCCCCGGATCACCCCGCCGAAGTCCCGGTCGACGGTGACCCGGTACCGCCGCATCGAGCGGCGCAGCGCACGGGAGAGCCGGAGCCCATCGAGGGGGATCACACCGCGCTCCAGCGGAGACCACCAGGCGAGGCGCGCGTCCGGCAGGTGCATCGGGAAGAGACCGCGCCGGTAGGCCTGGAGCACGGTGCCCGGCTCGAGGTCGCCGCCGACCGCCACGACATCGTCCGGCCCCGCCCTGGCCGGGTCCGGCAGCACGTACCGCGATGGGGGCGGCTCGACCGGCACGCCTCAGGCGGTCCAGCCGAAGAGCAACTCGCCCAGAGTGACGTAGCCCCACCAGAACGCCAAGGCAAGTGGGCCGGAGGCGACCACCCACCACGACCGGCGGGCGGTGTGGACCGCCACGAACCACAACCCGACCAGCCAGATCACGATGAGCACGACCAACCACGGACCGGGGACCACGAGGCCGGCGGCGACATAGACGAAGCCGGTGGCCACATATCCGAGCAGTCCGAGCGCCACCAGCACCCGCCTGACCACCGAGGCGAGGGGCGTCGGGTGCTCGGGGGGCGGGCTCACGCCGCCACCGGCAGGCGGCGGGGCCCGCGCAGGAAGAAATCGGAAGGCCATTCCAGCCCCGAAGGGTCGATGGCCAGCTCGAGCCGGGGGAATCGCTCGAGCAGCAGGCGGAAAGCCACCCGCGCCTCCACCCGGGCCAGCGGCGCCCCCAGGCAATGGTGGATACCCGACCCGAAGGCCAGGTGCCGGTTGGGATCGCGACCGACGTCGAATACGTCCGGATCGGCGAACTGGGCGGGATCTCGATTCGCCCCGTAGAGGATCGGCACGACGAGATCGCCCAACGGGATGTCGACGCCACCGATCCGGACGTCCCCGAACGCCCACCGCAGCGTGGTCGACTCGACCGGGCCGTGAAAACGCAGCATCTCCTCGACCGCCGTCGGGACGAGGCCCGGATCCTCGACGAGCCGTCGTCGCTGGTCGGGGTGCCGGAGCAGCTCGAGGGTGCCGTTGGCGATGAGGTTCACGGTCGTCTCGTGGCCTGCCACGAGCAGGAGGAAGACCATGGCGAGGAACTCCTGGTGGTCGAGGCGCTCGCCCTCCTCCTCGGCGGTCAGCAGGGAGGTGACCAGGTCGTCCCCGGGACGCCGGCGCCGCTCGACAGCGAGGTCGTTGAGGTAGGCGATGAACTCCATCCCTGCGGCCATCGCCGCCTCGATGGTCGAGCCACGCAGCATCAGGTCCGTCCAGGTCCGGAAGCGATCCTGGTCGGCCACCGGCACGCCGAGCATCTCGGCGATGACCGTCACCGGGATGGGCAGCGCGTACGTCTCGACCAGGTCGAACGGGCCGGAGGGGTCGAGCGCATCGAGCCGACTCCGAGCGATGCTCTCCACCCTCGGCTCCAGCGCCTCCATCGCCTTCGGCGAGAAGGCGTGCCGGACGAGTCCCCGCAACCTGGTGTGGTCGGGTGGGTCGAGGAAGAGCATGTTTCTACCCAAGACCTGGAACGCACCCTGGTCGGAGGGCTGCTCGGCCGCCAGCTCGGGAGGAAGGTGCTTCTCGTACTCCTTGCCCAGTGCCGGATTCCGCAAGGCGGCGACGCAGTCGTCGTACCGGGTGAGCATCCAGAAGGTCCGGCCGGTCTGTGGGCCGATCGCCGGGTACACCGGATGCGTCTGCCGAAGCCGGTTCCAGAAGGCGTGAGGATCCCGACGGACGGCCGGATCCCACGGGTTGAAGTCCATCACCGGATTGTGGCATCGCCGCCGTGGGTAGATTCGACGGAAGGAGGTCACAGCATGCCCGCCACCCACGAGGTCCTCAACCAGCCCCCCGAGCTGCCCGAGTACGACCTGTACCTCGCCGATCCGATCCTGCCCGGGGCGGTGGAACGGGAAGGAGCGGGCTGGGCGGCGGACCGGCTCTCGGATCTCGGGGCCAGCGTGGGCACGCACGAGGTGCGGGAGTGGGGGTTCCAGGCCAACCGCCACGGTCCGGTGCTTCACACCCACGATCGGTTCGGTCACCGGGTCGACCAGGTGGAGTTCCACCCCGCCTGGCACTCACTCATGGAGATGTCGGTCCGACACGGCGTGCACTCGTTCGCCTTCGAGAACGGGGGTCCGGAGGGCTCCTTCGCTGCCCGGACGGCCCTCATGTACCTGGACAGCCAGATGGAACAGGGCCACGGGTGCCCCATCTCGATGACCTCGTCGGTGCTGCCGGCACTGCGCAACCAGCCGGAGGTGGCGGCGGCGTGGGAGCCGCGGGTCCTGAACCGGGCCTACGACCCGAGGTTCGCCCCCGCCGGGGAAAAGGCCGGCGTCCTGCTGGGGATGGGGATGACCGAGAAACAGGGCGGCTCCGACGTCCGCTCCAACACCACCTGGGCGGTGCCCGAGAACGGCGGGGGGCCGGGTGGGTCGTACCGGCTCACCGGTCACAAGTGGTTCACCTCGGCTCCCCAGTGCGACGCATTCCTGGTCCTCGCCCAGGCACCAGGCGGCTTGTCGTGCTTCCTCCTCCCGCGGTTCACACCGGATGGCGGGGTGAACGCCTTCCACATCCAGCGTCTCAAGGACAAGCTGGGCAATCGCTCCAACGCCTCGAGCGAGGTCGAGTACGACGGGGCATGGGCGGTGATGGTCGGTGAGGAGGGCCGGGGCGTGGCCACGATCATCGAGATGGTCAACGGCACCCGACTGGACTGCACCATCGGGGCGGCGGCGATCATGCGCCAGGCCGTCACCCAGGCCGCCCACCATGTCGGCCACCGCTCGGCCTTCGGGGACAACCTGGTCGACAAGCCGCTGATGCGTGCGGTGATCGCCGACCTGGAGGTGGAAGCAGAGGCGGCCACGCTGCTCATGATGCGGGTTGCCGGGGCGTTCGACCGGGCCGACGGCGACGTATCCGAGGCGCTGGTCAAGCGGATCACCACGCCGGTCGCCAAGTACTGGGTTTCGAAGCGTTGCACCTCCGTTGTCCACGAGGCCCTCGAATGCCTAGGCGGCGGCGGGTACGTGGAGGACTCGCTGATGCCGAGACTGTTCCGCGAGTCACCCCTCAACGCGATCTGGGAGGGGTCGGGCAACGTCATCGCCCTCGACCTGGTGAGGGCCATGGTCAAAGAGCCGAAGACCGTCGACGCCTTCCTGGACGAGGCCGAGGGTGCCCGCGGCGCCGACGGGAGGCTCGACACGGCCCTCGACGGGCTGCGGAGGTCGCTCGCCTCGATTTCCGACCCGGAACGGCTCGCCCGCCGCCTCATCGAGCAGATGGCCCTGGTGATGGAGGGCTCGCTGGCGGTGAGGTACGGGTCGCCGGCCCTGGCCGACGCCTTCTGCTCCACCCGGCTCGCCGGCGACTGGGGCCACCTGTTCGGGACCCTGCCTTCCGGGCTCGACCTCGACCCACTGGTAGAGGCGGCGCAGGTGGCGTAGGGGGAATGCCGTCACCGGGCGAACGGGTCCGGGGCCGCCTCGACCCGAGGCAGCGACAGCGACCAGAGGTGGATCGCCAGGTTGGCGGCCTTGGCCGTGACCGGCGCCAGCGAGGGACCCGGCTGGATCCGGCCCGGGTCCAGCTCGAGCCGCACGTAGGAGCCGCTGACAGCCGGTCCGATCGCCAGCGGCCCGTCGGCTTCCTCCCCCGCCCCGGCCACCACCGCCCGGTCGGCGTCGAACCGCACCCTGACCTCGGCCCCTTCCCGGTGATCCGGGGCGAGCAGCCCCATCCCGCCCAGCCTGCGGGCGTCGGCGCCGGGAACGATGGCGGCCTCGAGTTCGGCTCCGTCGACCTCGACCTCCCCTGCGATCAGGCAGCGGGTGATCGAGCCGATGGGCACCTCGGCGGCAAAGGCCTGCATCCCGAGCCCGGCGCTGGTGCGGGGGTTGAGCTCGGTCGGGCGGAACCCCTCGGCGACGAGCACCCCGTCGACGCTGAACCCACCCCGGTAGCCGACCCGGTCCCGGAGGAGGACGGCCACCCGGCGGGCGGCCTCGCGCATCGACTGCCGGATGTCCGCGGGTGGATCCCAGTACGTGGAGAACCCGGCATAGACCAAGCCGGGCCGGTCGGTGCGGCGGAGGATGAGCATCTCGACGGGCCGGAACACGCCGATTTTCGTCGAGCCCACGAAGCCGTGGATGGAGCATGGGAGCCCGTCGAGAAACGGCATGACCCTCACCGTCCGGGCCCGCCCGGCGAACCACTCAACCGCCGCTTCAAACCCGGAGGGATCCGGCACCCAGCGGGCGTACTCCCCTCCCCCGTGCCAGCCCTCGGTGTTGTCGGCCGCCCACATCGTCCCGCCCGGCCCGGCCAGCCGCTCGGCGGCGGCCGGGGCGTCGGCCACGGAGACCACGGTCGATGGCGCCCGCCCGACCCCGGCGGCGTCCCAGATCCCGTCGACGGTCGTCTTGTCCTCGAGCGCCAGCCACTCGGGTCTGCGCTGGCCGTGCACGGGGCGGGCGGCGAGGTGCTCGAAGGTCGAAAAGGGGACCGCGATCACCCCGGCCTCGCCTCTGGGGTCGAAACGCTCGAGGGCGTCGAGCAGGGCATCGTCGGGGTTGACGAGCGATCGCTCGAATGCCCGCAGCCCCGTCATGACCGTGTCGCCGGAGGTCCTCGTGTAGTGGACGGGGACCTCGGGGAGCCGGCCGACACCCTCGGTGGCAGCCACCACCATGACACCCGCCGCCCCCCACTCCTCGAGCGCTTCGACCAGCGTCCGGGATCCGGCGGCGGCGTCGTAGGCCACCACCCAGCGGCGTCCCCGATGGGTCTCGGCAACCGCAGCTACGACGTCGTCGAGCATCGCCGGACCGTAGCCGTCACGGTCGAGCGGAGCCGACGATTTCCGCGACCCGCTCGGAGGGCAGGGCGTGGGCGATCCGATCCTCTCTGCCCACCATCGTCTCTGCTGAACACAAGGCGTTGAGGATCGCCTCCTCGGTGGCATCCGCCACCGCCTCGAACAGCGGATCCATCCGCCCGTGCGGCAGCATCTCGATCTCGTAGGGCTCCTGCCGCCCCGCCGGGAGGTGGTTGCCGGTGGCGAAGGCGAGGAAGATGTCGCCGGAGCCGTTGTGACCGATCCCCCCCGCCCTGGCGAGGCCGACGGTGGCCCGGCGGGCGAGACGTGAGCACTGGGTGGAGATGAGCGGGGCGTCGGTGGCGACCACCACGATGATCGATCCGTCGGCGCCGGCCGGCGGGGCCGGCCAGGGGGCAGGCACGGCGTCGTACCCCAGGACTCGCCCCACCGGCACGCCGCTGACCCGCAGGTCGCGGCGGGATCCGTAGTTCGACTGCACCAGTACGCCGACGGTGTGACCGTCGACCTGACGGGACGAGGTCCCGATGCCGCCCTTGAACCCGTGGCAGATCATCCCGGTGCCACCGCCCACGTTGCCCTCCGCCACGGGGCCGGGTCCGGCCGCCTCGAGCGCGACGAGGGCGTCGGCCTCGGTGAGGTGAAAGGCGTCGATGTCGTTGAGCCAGCCGTCGTAGGTCTCGGCCACCACCGGCAACAGCCAGTCGTCCCCGTGGCCGGCCTCCACCGAGTATCGGACCAGGGCGTCCCGTACCACCCCGACCTGGTGGGTGTTGGTGATGCCGACCGGCGTCCCCAGCATCCCCGACTCGTCCAGCCAAGCCACCCCGCTCATCTCGCCGTTGCCGTTGAAAGAGTGCCACCCGGCGAAGCAGTAATCCTCCCAGATCCGATTCTCCCGGGGGACCACCATCGTCACGCCGGTGCGAGCCACCCTCGGCTCGTCGTGGACGACGGTGCGATGGCCCACCCACACCCCGGGCACATCGGTGATGGCGTTGTGGGGGCCGGTAGGGAGGTCGCCGATGACGATGCCGAGGTCGCGAAGGCGGGGACGGGTCATGGAAGGAGTATGCCGCGCCCTCCCCTCCCCCACCCCATCGAGTGAACCTGGAAAGACAACTATCGGCGCTCCAGGTTCACTCGATGCGGGATGGGGCGTAACGTCCCGCCGATGTCGACCCTCCAGATGCCGGTGGTGGCCACCGACCGGCACCGCCTGCACCGGCCCGACGGCGAGGTGTGGGTGGGTGTGAGGATTCCCGGCACCGAGGTGCCTGAACGCGCCGAGGTGATCCGAGCCGCGCTGGAGCCACTCGGAGCGCGCGTGGTGGAACCCACGGACCACGGCCTCGAGTCGATCCTGGCGGTCCACGACTCATCGTTCGTCGAGTTCCTGGCGACGGCCTGGGACCGCTGGGCCGCGTCCGGCTACCCGAACGACCCCGGGATGGACCGGGTGGTCCCGTACGCTTTCCCACTGCCGGGGATGTTCGCCGGACACGAGCCGCGACTCCCCGCCTCGATCGGCGCCCTGACGGGCCTGTACGCCATGGACACGATGACGCTGGTCGGTCCGGGAACCTGGGAGGCGGCACGTGCGGCCGTCTGGTGCGCCGTCACCGCCGCCGACCTGGTCCCCGATGGAGCCCCCGCCGCCTACGCCCTCTGCCGGCCGCCTGGCCATCACGCCGCCCGGGCCGTCTACGGCGGGTCGTGCTACCTCAACAACGCCGCCGTCGCCGCCCGGCGGCTGCGGGAACGGGGTGCGGCGACGGTTGCGATCGCCGACGTCGACGCCCACCACGGCAACGGCAGCCAGCAGATCTTCTACGACCGGGCCGACGTCCGCTACGGATCGGTGCACGTGGATCCGGGAGCCGGCTGGTTCCCCCACTTCCTGGGATACGCCGAGGAGACCGGCGCCGGCGAGGGGGAGGGCGCCAACCTCAACCTGCCGCTCGCCCCCGGCACGGGCGATGCCGGCTGGCTGGAAGCGGTCGACCGGCTCGTGGAGTTCGCCGGGCCAGCCGACGCCCTGGTCGTGTCGTTGGGGGTCGACGCGGCCGCCGACGACCCGGAGTCGCCGCTGCGGGTAACCGGTGCCGGGTATGCCGGGGCGGGACGGCGCCTGGGGGCGCTCGGCGTCCCCACCGTGATCGTGCAGGAGGGCGGATACCACCTCCCTACGCTGGGCAGCCTGGTCGCCGGGTTCCTGATCGGCTTCGAGGAGGCATCGTGACCGAGACATGGGTCGGCAAGGACGCATGGGGCGGCATGGCCCACAGCCAGGTTCGCAAGGACCTCCCACTCCCCGGCCAGTGGCGGCTCGAGGCGGTGGCCGCCACCCCCCGCCCATACGCCCTCGAGACGTCCCCCGATGGCACCCGCCTCTCGTTCCTCCTCGACCGGGCCGACCTCGGCTGCGACGTCTGGGTTCTCGACCTCGAGAGCGGCGCAACCCGTCAGGTGAGCGTCGACCGACCCCCGATGCCGTTCTGGGAGGACACCCGGCCGACCTGGTCGCCCGACGGGTCGACCCTCGCCTACGCCGTCGACGGCAAGGTCGCCGTGGTGCCGGTAGCGGGTGGCCCCTCCCGGGCGCTCGCCGAGGCGGACTCACCGGTGTGGCTGCCCGACGGCCGGCTGATCGTGACCATCGACCAGTTGCGTCAACGGTCCGGCGCTCCCCATCCCCGCTCCACCGAGGTCACCCGCCTCGCCACGCTCGACCCGGCCGACCCGTGGCCGGTGCCGGTCAGCGACGCCGGTGCCGATGCCATCGGGCCGGTGCCCGATCCGGATGGGCGGCGGGTGGCCTACGTCACCCATCCGCCGGACGATCGCAACCGGAGCGACTTGACGGTGGTCGACCTGGACTCTGGTCGCACCGTCACCGTGGCGGGGACCCCCGGGATGCACGCGCTGGGGCCGGCCTGGTCGCCGTCGGGCGACAGGATCGCCTTCACGTTCGAGGAGCCGGGCTGGTACGAGATCTCGGTCGCCGCATCCGACGGCTCCGGCCTCCGCCGACTCACCCGTGACCAAGCCGACTTCTCCGGTCTGGTCTGGTCTCCCGACGGGGGCTCGCTCCTCGCCTCCCGGGCCCGCAGGGGCCGCACCGACCTGGTGGTGGTCGACGCCGCCTCCGGCGAGGTAACCACACTCGCAGCGGGAGGCTCGTGGACCGATGCCCGCTGGCTCCCCGACGGATCGGTCGCCGCCCTCTACGAGGACCACCGAAACCCTGCCCGCATCGAGCGGGTGGACCGCGATGGATCGCGACGGGTGCTGTTCGATCCCGCCCCGGCGGCCGTCACGGCGGCACCCCACGTCACGCCAGAGGAGATCGTGTACCGCTCGCCGGACGGCCTGGAGATCCATGGGTTCCTCTTTCGACCGGCCCACGCCGACGAGGGTCGGGTCCCGGCGGTCGTCTACCCACACGGGGGCCCGACCTCGGCGTACGGTGACGAGTGGGACGGTCACGCCCAATACTTCGTCGACAAGGGGTACGCCTGGTTCGCCGTCAACTTCCGCGGCTCCACGGGCTACGGGCGCGACTTCGAGCGCTCCAACCACGGGGTGTGGGGCGTGGCCGACACCGAGGACTGCCTGGCCGCCGCCGACTTCCTCGCCACCCTCGACTGGGTCGATGCGCGCCGGATCGCCATCTTCGGTGCCAGCTACGGCTCGTACCTGGCCCTGTGCTCGCTCGTGCGCGACCCCGGGCATCGGTTCGCCTGTGGAGTCACCAAGTACGGGGACTGCGACATCCTCACGTCATGGGCCCAGGGCGATCGAGGTGGCTCCGAGGACCTCGAACGGATGATGGGGCACCCCGCCGACGAGCCCGAGGCCTACCGGGCGGGGTCACCGATCCACCGCGTCGATCAGATGGCCCGGCCGATCCTCGTCGCCCACGGCGAGAAGGACGAACGAGTCCATCCCCATCAGTCCGAGGAGCTCGTCCGGGCGCTGGAGCGACTCGGGAAGGACTACGAGTACGTGACCTACCCCACCGAGGGCCACGGGCTGCTCCGCACCGGGCCGCAACTCCACTTCTACCGGAGGCTCGAGCGCTTCCTCGACTGGTATCTCATGTGACCCGGGCGAGGTGATGCCTCGCCTGGTTCGCCTCCCACGGCATCCCGAGCCGCTCCGCCTCGGCCACGGCCCGCTCGAGATGCCTGCGGCCCGACATCCCGTCTCCGGCGGCCACGGCGGCCCGACCTTCGAGGAGGGCCAGCCGAGGAGTGGCCATGGGAACGAGACCGGTGAACCGCCGGGTCAGCCCAATCGATCCGTCGATCACCTCGTCGAGGACGCGCCGGTCTCCGAACCCTGCCTCGATCAGGTCGAGGGCGATCTCACCGGGACCCGCGGCGGGCTCGATTGCCCAGGGTTGGCCGCCAACGCGTGTCCCCATCTCGCGGCGCCCGGCGAGAGCCTGCTCGAAGGCCTCGTCGAGACGGCCGGCCGCGACCGCAGCCCGTCCCAGGGCCACCCTGGCCCGCACCCGGTCGTTGCGGAGCTCGGCCCGGTCGGCGAGCATCGCCCCCTCCCCTGCGAGAGCCTCCGCCTCGTCCCACCGCCCGGCTCGCAGGGCGTTCTCGGCGGCACAGAGGTGCGCCCACATCTGGGTCATCGTCGAGCCGCGCCGGCGCGCCGCCTCGATGAGCGACCGTGACCGCTCGAGGCCCTGCTCGTACTCACCGCGATAGCACTCCGCCAGGGCGGCGATCTCGGCGGCCTGGTCGCCGAGCCGAAAGCGGGCGCTCTCCTCGGCGGCGCGGACGGCGATGTCGGCCGCCTCCATAACGTCGTCCCAACGGGCGATCTCCATCACGAACACGGCCAGCGACATGCCGACGTAGGCACGCCGGTAGGGGTCGATCGTGCCCCTCCGAAGCTCGGCCATCACCCGATCCATGTGGGGTTGGGCGCGCCCGTGCCGGCCCGCCAGCGTCAGCGCGGCGATCCGCATGATCTCGCTCATCGACTCAAAGGCGGGACCCCCGGCGAGCACCCCCTCGACCAGCAGGCCCCAGGACAGCACCTTGACCCGCTCGGTCGTCTCCATGACGTAGTACGTCTCCCCGAGCGGGCCGAGCAGGTCGGCGGCGACGGCGGCGCGACGCCGGCGCACCTGGCCCGGCCGGTAGATACGGGCGCGGGCCAGCGCCCACACCGCCGTCCCCGCCGCCATCAACGCCGACTGACCGAGCCGGCCCTCGGGGATCGGCCGGCCGAGCACCGCCAGCGCCGATTCGGCGATCTCGACGGCGTCGGCCGCCTTCCCCACCTCGCGGTGGGCCTCGGCGAGCACCCCCAGCCACTCGGCCCGCAGCAGGTCGGGAAGGTCGGTGCGGGTCAGGGCGGTCTCGACGATGCCCCGCAGCTCCGCCCACCATGCCCGGTGCCGGTACACCTCCACCAGCCGGGCGACGTACGAATCGAGCTCGCTCGCGGACGCGTGCTCGAGCAACCAACCGGTGGCGGTGCGAAGATCGTCGGTCGTCACGTCGGGCTCGAGCGAGCCGGACGCGAGGTGGGCGGCGGCCCAGCGGGCGTGGGCCTCCCGGGTCGGCTGGTCGATCCCCGGCTCGAGGGCGAGCCGGCGAGCCGCGTACTGACGAACGAGCTCGTGCACCACGTATCGACCGTCCTCGAGCTGCACCAGCGAGTGGTCGGCCAGCTCGGCGAGCTGATCGACGCCCGCATCGGCCACCGGTTCGGCCCCGGCCACGGTGAAGCCGGCCGGGAACACCGACAATCGGGCGAAGGCATCCCTCGCAGGCTCGCCCAGGAGGTCCCACGACCAGTCGAGGGTTGCCCCGATCCCGGCATGGCGGCGGTCGGCGGCGGCCGCCGGGTCGGAGACGTCCGCCCCCCGTACGAGACGGGCTCGCAACTCGGCGAGCGGCACCGACCGGGCCTGCCGGGCGGCGAGCTCGATGGCCAGCGGCAGGCCGTCGACCG
>JAWOJB010000060.1:0-44831 GCA_046484325.1 Acidimicrobiia bacterium
CTCGCCAAGCCGGTCACGACGACCAGCATGACGCCGACCACGACGCCGCCGATAGCCATCGCCGCCGACCGCCACCACCGGGGAGCGGGAGGCGGTGGCGAGGCACCCAGGCCCCCCTCGGAGGCGAGACCCAGGGCGAAGGCACCCACGACCCCGATCACGAGGGCCGATCCCAGCAGACCCCCGGTCGAGAGCGCGACGGACCGGTCGACGACGCCGAACCCCGCCAGCAGGACGGCGGCGGCGAGGCCGACGAGGGCAACCCCGGTGGCTGCCAGGCCGAGGTCGAACATCACCCGCCAGCCGATCCAGAGCTCGGCGACCATCCGCCGCCAGGTCGGAGCCTCGGCGGAGACCGGTTCGGTCATCACGGTGCCCCCCATCTGGTGAGGGCCTCCCAATACAGTTCGACCGGATGGGCCACCCGGTGACCCGCATCGAGGTGGGCTCGCAACTGCATCTCGCACCCGGGGTTCGCCGAGGCCACGACCGTCGAATGCGAGGAGCGCACCTGCTCGGCCTTCCACCGGCCCAGCTCGTCCGAGGCCTCGGGCTGGAGCACGGAGTACGTCCCGGCGGCGCCACAGCAGAGTCCGTCGGGATCGATCTCCACAGGCCGGTACCCGGCGGCGGTCAGGATGGCCCGCGGCTGGGCCACGATCCGCTGGGCATGGCGGAGGTGGCACGGGTCCTGGACGGCGACCGGTCCGAGATCCAGGTCCAGGGTCGGCAGGCGGCCCTCCGCGATCAGCCTGGCGACCGTCTCGGTGACGTCCTCGACCTTCGAGGCCACCCCGGATCCCTCCGGGCCCGCCCAATGCCCGTATTCCTTGAGGTGAGCCGTGCATCCCGCGGCGTTGGAGACCACGAGGTCGTAGCCGGCGAACACCCGGGCGTTGCTCCTGGCCAGCCGGCGCGCCTCGGCGGCAGAGCCGTCGTGGGCGGCCAGCGCTCCACAGCAGGTCTGGGTGGCCGGCACCTCGACCCGGTAGCCGGCGCGGCGGAGCAGTCCCACCGTGGCGTCGTGGACCGGACGGAACCAGGCGTCCATCACGCATCCGGCGAGCAGCGCGGCGGTGCCGATCGCCTCGCCGGCAGGCTCGACCACCCTGCCCACCCAGGATGGGCCCCGGTTCCGCAGCGGTCGCATGCCCGCGAGCCCCTGCCGCAGGGGGTGGGGGAGCCACCGGTCGAGGTGGAGGGCACGGGCGGTACCGGCCCCTGCTCCGGCGACGGCCACCGCCGGGCGAGAGGCGACCATCCGGCCGAGCACCGCCCGGCGGACCGAGCGGGCGGCCGACGGACGCTGGACGGCGAGCTCGGCGCGAGCGCCCTCCAGCACCCGGCCATAGGGAACGAGCCCGGGACACACGGCCTCGCACGCCCGGCACCCGAGGCAGAACGAGATGACCTCGTCGAAGGCCTCGTCTACTGGGACGATCCCCTCGAGCACGGCCGACATCGCCATGAGCCGACCCCGCGGTGAGGCCGATTCCTTGCCGGTGAGGCGAAACGTGGGGCAGTGGGGCAGGCAGAGACCGCATTGGACGCAGGTCGACAGCTCGGCCCCGGTGGGGGCATCGGCGGTGCGGTACCCGCTCGTCGGGGAAGACACGATGGTCACAAGCCCCCCGGCAGGCGCCCTCGATTGACCACCCCGGCCGGATCGAAGGCCGCCACCAGGCGCCGCTGCAGCTCGAGACCAGGGGGCGGCGTCCCCCACGGGTCGAACCGGCGGTAGATCTCGTCGGCACCGCCGGTGAGCACGAGGTGCCCGCCCGCCGACTCGGCCCAGGACCGCAACTCGGCCAGGTCGCCGAGCCGATCGCCGCCGGTGGCGAAGGCGATCTCGCCTACCCCGTGCTGGGCGACGTAGCCGGCACCGGTGGGCAGCCGGGAGATCCCCGCCGCCAGCATCGCCGGAGGGAGCCGTAACGACCAGGTCGTCTCGCCCGACGGCGGTGGCGGCCAGTGATGGCCCTCGTCGGCGTCGACGCCGAGCCGCGCCGACTGGGACTCCACCTCGGGGCGGGTCCCGGCCAGGAACGCCCACGACCCTTGTTCGGTCTCGAGGACCGCCGCCGGCCGGTGGAGCGCCCGCCACGCCTCCCCGCCGTCCTGCACCGCCACCGTGGCCTCGGCCTCGGGATGCGGCCACAGCTTGAGGCAGACCGATCCGATGACGCCCAACCTCCCCAGCGATCCGGTGACCACCCGGGGGAGGTCGTAGCCCGTCACGTTCTTCACCACCCGGCCACCGGCCCTGACCACCCGGCCGTCGCCGGTGGCGAGCGTCACCTCGAGAACCCGGTCCCGGATCGGCCCGAAGCGTGCCCGTCGGTAGCCGGACGCGCCCGCCGCCACCGCGCCGCCGACGGTTGCCTCCCCCGGGATCTCGAGGAGCGCCGCCGTCTGGTGTCGCTCCCCGAGCATGGCCTCGACGTCGGCGACCCGGGCCCCCGCCTCCACGACCAGCGTCAGGTCCTCGGGCTCCCAGGCCACGACCTTGTGCATGCCCGTCGTGACCAGCGCCAGGTCCGGCTCGACCCGGTAGCCGATCCCCTGGTGGCTCCCGCCGCCCCACACCAGCACCCGACTGCCGAGATCCGAGGCCCTCGCCAGCACCTGGGCCGCCTCCTCCAGGTCGGCAGGCGCCAGCACCAGCTCGCAGGGAGGCAAGCCGGCCGGCGCCTCGACCCGGGTGGCGGCGAAGCCGGCGACGCCCGTCGGCGGGGCGCCGGTCACACCCACGCCCCCTCGGGCAGCGGGCGATCGAGGTCGAAGCAGCGAGCACCGCTCGGGAGCACCTTGTCGGGGTTGAAGACCCCGTCGGGGTCGAACGCCTCCTTGATCCTGGCCTGGGCGTCGAGATCGACCGGCGAGAAGAGCAGGGGCATGAGGTCCCGCTTCTCCCGCCCGATCCCGTGCTCTCCCGACAGCACCCCGCCATTGCGAACGCACACCTCGACGAGCTCGTCGGCCGCCTGCTTGACGAGGTCCAGCATCCCCGGCTGCGAGGCATCGAAGGTCATGAGCGGATGGAGGTTGCCGTCGCCGGCGTGGAACACATTCAGCATCACGAGCCCATACCGCTCGCCGATCCGGTACACCTCCTCCAGGGTCTCGACGAGCCGGGTACGCGGCACCACCGTGTCGTGGAGGTAGTAGTCGGGAGCGGACTGGGCGACGGCGCCGAAGGCCGACTTGCGACCCTTCCACAGCAGCCGGCGCTCCTCCTCGGATTGGGCGAGGCGGACCTCGGTGGCGCCGCAGGCGATCGCCACCCGACGGATCACCTCGGCTTCGGCCTCGACCGCCTCGGTCTCCCCGGTCACCTCTGCGAGCAGGATCGCGGCGGCGTCGACGGGAAGCCCGGCATGGAGCCAGTTCTCGACGGCCACGGTCATCCGCTGATCCATCATCTCGAGGGCGGCCGGGACCAGCCCGGCCGCGATGACCCCCGAGACGGTGCCGGCCGCCGACGACACGTCGGCAAAGGCGGCCAGAATCGTGCGAACGTCGGGCGGGTTGGGCGTCAGACGCACCAGCACTCCCGTGACGATGGCGAGGGTTCCCTCGGACCCCACCAGCAGGCCGCGCACATCGAGACCGATGGGGTCGGGGGCGGCACCACCGACCATCAGGACCTCGCCGTCGGCGAGCACCACCTCGAGGGCGAGGACGTGGCTCACGGTCGACCCCTCGGCCAGGCAATGGGGGCCGCCCGAGTTGTTGGCGACGTTGCCTCCGACGGTGCAGGCACTCTGGGACGAGGGATCGGGCGCGAAGTGGTAACCGAGGGGCTCGGTGTGCCGGGAGAGGTCGAGGTTGACGACGCCCGGGCCGACCCAGGCCGATCGATTCTCGGGGTCGACCTCGACGATCCGGTTCATGCGAGTGGTCGAGAGCACCAACCCTCCCGCAAGGGGAACCGCCCCGCCGGCCAGTCCGGTACCCGCCCCCCGGGCTATCACCGGGACACCGTGCCGGCGGGCGATCCGGATCACCTCGGCGACCTCGGCGGTGGTCTCCGGGAGCACCACGACGGTCGCCTCCCCCCGATAGACCCCGGCATCCTTGGCATACAGGTACCGGTCGAGGGGCTCCCCCATCACCCGGTCGGGCCCGAGCACTGCGGTGAGGTCCTCCAGGAGCGCCATCTGGGGGAGGCTACCCGGGAGCCCCGGCCGGGTGGGTCCGATCGGCCATGGCGCCCCACGAGGCGATCGGTAGGGTGAGACGCATGGAACCCATCCCGCCCCCGACGTCCACCCCGGGCCAGGATCGGACCTGGGCGGTGCTCGCCCATGCCACCGGTCTGTCGAACCTGATCGGGATCCCGTCGATCATCGGCCCGCTCATCATCTGGCTGCTCCGCAAGGACGATCCGTCGGTGGAACCGCATGCCCGGGAGTCGCTCAACTTCCAGATCTCGATCTGGATCTACGCGCTTGGCGGGGGCCTGCTCGGGATCCTCTTGATCGTGACGATCGTGGGCATCGTCCTGCTCCCGGTGCTCCTGCTGGCGGCCGTGATCCTCGGGATCCTCTCGATCGTGTTTCCCGTCATCGGCGCCCTCAAGGCCTCCAACGGTGAGATGTACCGCTACCCGATCACCCTCCGCCTCCTCACCTGAGGCCGCTCGGCCCGATCAGGGCCGGCCCCAACCGCCGCCGCCGGGGGTTCGCACCAGCAGGCGGTCGCCAGGTCGCACGTCGATCGTCACCTTGCCCGGCAGTCGCTCGCGCCCGCCCTCTCCGAGGAGCCAGTCCTCGCCGCAGGCACCTGGCTCTCCACCCTGCAGTCCCCAGGGCCGATGGCGGCGGCGCTCGCCCATGAGCGAGAGGGTCGCCGGCTCCAGGAACTCGATCTCGCGCTCGATCCCCTCGCCTCCCGGGAACCGTCCTGCACCACCGCTGCCGCGGCGGAGGGTGTATCGATGGATCCGGAACGGGTAATGGGACTCGATCGACTCGATCGGGGTGTTCTTCGTGTTCGTCATGCCCGTGTGGATGCCGGACTGGCCACGCCGCCCCGGCCGCCCGCCCTGGCCGCCGCCGACCGTCTCGTAGTAGGCGAAGCCGTCGTTCCCGACGAGGATGTTGTTCATGGTCCCCTGCGAGGCGGCCGGGACCCGGTCGGGAGCCGCCTGGGCGAGCGCCCCGAGCAACACGTCGGCGATCCGCTGGCTCGTCTCGACGTTCCCCGCCGCCACCGCCGCCGGCGGTAGCGCATTGACGACCGTCCCGGCAGGCGCCACCAGGTCCACCGTGCGGTAGCTTCCATCGTTGGGGGGGATCGACGGGTCCGTCGCCACCCGCACGGCGTAGTAGAGACATGATCGGGTGACCGCCTCCACGGCGTTGAAGTTGGCCTCCACCTGCGGGTCGGTCCCGGTGAAGTCGGCGGTCAGGTGGCCTCCCTCGACGGTGACCGCGACACGGATGAACACGTCGCGATCTCCCCACTCCATCACGTCGGAGAACCGGAAGACCCCGGCGGGCATGGCGGAGAGGGCGGCACGCATGCGCCGCTCGCCGTAGTCGAGCAGGGCGAGGGTCATCCGGTGGAACCGCTCCGGCCCCTCCCCGGCCACGAGGTGAGCGACCCTCCGTGCCCCCACCTCGTTGGCGCCGAGCTGGGCGGAGAGGTCGCCGAGCCGCTCGGCAGGGGTCCGGGTCGCGGCCAGGAATGGATCGAGGAACGGGGCGAGCCACGTCCCGCCCTCCACCGCCGGCATAGGTGCCACCCGGATCCCCTCCTGGTCGACGGTCGTGGCATGGGCGGGCATCGAGCCCGGGGCCTCGCCACCGACGTCGGCGTGATGGGCGCGATTCGCCACCCAGGCTGCCAGCCGGCCGCCGACGAACACCGGGCGGACGAGCGTGAGGTCGTTGAGGTGGGTGCCCCCCGCGTACGGGTCGTTGACGGCGTACTGGATACCGGGTCGGGCGTCGAAGCGCTCGATCACGGCGGCCACCGAGGCGGGCATCGCCCCGAGGTGCACCGGGATGTGCTCGGCCTGGGCGAGCATGGCTCCGTCTGGCATGAATACCGCCGCCGAGCAGTCCGCCCGCTCCTTGATGTTGGGGGAGTAGGCCGTGCGGCGCAGCACGAGACCCATCTCCTCGGCCACCCCGGCCAGGGCGTTGCGGGCCACCTCCAGCGCCATCGGAGTCACGGTCACCACCAGATCTCCAGGGCCCCACTCGGGTGCACGACGGCCCGCTCGCCGGAGCCGAGCCAGATCGTCGCCTCGGTCTCCTCCACCACCGCCGGTCCCACGACCTCGAACCCGGGGGGGAGGCCCGGGCGCCACCACACCGGCACCGTCACGGGCCGTCCCGCCATCGACACGAGCCGGGGGGGCCGGGCCGGCGGCCCCACCGGCCGGTGCTGGGGCAGGTCCTCCCAGCCGACGGCGGGGCGACCGATGGCGGCAGCCCGCACCGTGACCACCTCGATCGGATCGTCCCTCCGGGCGAAGCCGTTGCGCTCGGCGTGGACGGCATGGAACCGCTCGGCCAGAGCAGCCCATCCCATGCCGGGCTCGTACGGCACCGGGAGCTCGTGCGACTGGCCGAGGTACCGGACGTCGGCGATGGTCTCGACCCGCTCGGGGGTGGCGCCCGAGGACTCGCGGAGACGTGTCGAGGCCGACGCGGCGACCGCGGCCATGGATCCGTCGAGGTGGGAGGCTTCGCCCTCGGTGAGGAGCACGCTGCGTGCCTCGTCGCGGCGGGGCGGGGAGAGCAGCATCCCGAGCGCCGAGAACACCCCGGCCCAGGGCGGTACGACGACGCTCGACATCTCGAGGCGCCGGGCGAGAGCGGTGGCGTGCAGGCCGCCGGCCCCCCCAAAGGCGACGAGCACCGCCTCCCGTGGATCCGCCCCCTCCTCCACCGACACCGCCCGCACCGCCCGCTCCATCGTGGCCTCCACCACCTCGAGCATCCCCTCGGCGGTGGGAACGGGGTCGAGATCGAGGGAGCTCCCGAGGCGGGTCAGCGCCCGGAGGGCGGTATCGCCGTCCAGCCCGACTCCCCCGGCCAGGTTCGAGCCGAGACGGCCGAGGACGGCGTTGGCATCGGTGACCGTCGCCTCCTCGCCGCCCCGTGCGTAGCAGGCCGGTCCCGGAATGGCACCGGCGCTGTGGGGGCCCACCCGGAGGGCCCCACCCGGATCCCGCCACCCGATGCTCCCGCCACCCGCGCCAACGGTGTGCACGGCCACCGACGGCATCCGTACCACGAGCCCGTCGATGCTCCGCTCGTACGCCACCTCGGGGCGGCCGTCCTCGATCCTGCACACGTCGGTGGACGTGCCTCCCATGTCGAAGCCGATCACCCGTCGGTGGCCGAGCGCCGTACCAAGAGCTGCCGACGCCACCACCCCGCCGGCCGGGCCGGACAGCAGGATGGCGGCGGCGAGCTCGGCGGCGTCGGCGGGCGGGATGAGGCCACCGGAGGACCGCATGACCAGGAGGCGCTCGGCGAGGCGGGGGACGATCTGCTCGTGCAGATGGCTCAGGTAGGCCGCTACCCGGGGCCGCAGGTAGGCGGTCATCACGGTTGTGGCGGTCCGCTCGAACTCACGGAACTCGGCCACCACCCGATGCGACGACACCACCGGCACACCGAGGCCGGACAGGGCCGCTTCGACCCGTCGTTCGGCTTCCGGGTCCCGGAACGAGTAGAGGAAGGCGATGGCGACGGACTCCGGGCTCCTGGCGGCGACCGCCGCCGCCGGATCAACCGACCCGTCCCATTCGATCCGATCCTCGGATGCCACGAGGGGGGCGGCACGGTCGACCATCGGGTCGTAGAGCGACGGCCGGGCCTGACGCCCTATCTCGAGCACATCGCCGAAGCCTGCCTCGGTGACGAGCGCCACCCGCGCCCCGGCCCGCTCGAGCAGGGCATTGGTGGCGACGGTGGTGCCGTGGATGAGGAGCGGCGCGACGCGCCGGCCGAGCAGGCCCCGGCTGCCGGCCACGACGCCGTCCGCCTGGTCGAGGGTGGATGACGTCTTGGCCACCCGCACGCGCTCACCGTCCCACCAGACGAGGTCGGTGAACGTCCCGCCGACGTCGACGCCCAGGGTCACGCCCCACAGGCTCGTGCCACGAGGGCGCCGCCGCAAGCCGGCCCGGCGGGTAGCCTCCGGCGCATGCCTGCGGTACCCGAACCCACCCCGAACCCGAACGCCATGAAGTTCACCGTCGGCGTGCCGGTGGGCGGCCCGGCGACCTTCGTCGCCGGGCGTCCCGCCGACGACCCGATGGCCGAGGCGCTGCTCGCCCTCGACGGCGTCACGAGCGTGTTCATGACCGCCGACTTCGTCACCCTCTCGAAGCGACCCGATGCCGACTGGGCCGCGATCGTGCCCGAGGCCGAGCGCATCATCGGCGAACACTTCGACTGAGCGACCGTCAGCGGCCCGACCCCGGCGGGACCACCCCGGCGGAGGCGTCCAGCCACACCGCCGCCGGCCAGACGACGCCGGCGGCGTCGGCGACTCCGACCACGGCCCGCCATCCCGTCCCGTTCGACCACACGGTCACAGCGGCGTCGGCGTTGGCTCCGGCAGCCTGCCGGGCGGCCGTCACCACCGCCTCGGGGGGGTCGGGGACGGGAGCGCCCCACTCGACATCCGGGCCTCCGATCGCCGCCGGGACGGGCCTCGGCACATCGATGACCCATGGCGTCTCGCCGGTCAGATCGACCACCACCTCGACGGCGCCGTCCGGGACCCGCCGGTAGCCCGACGACGAGTCGCTTGCCGCCAGACGGCGGACGGCGACCTCCACCCGGAAGAGCCCGGGGGCCAGCGACTCCACCACCGTCGTCCGCGCCCACTCCACATACGACCGTCCGGAGCCGCCATGGGGTGCACCGGCGATGGCAGCGATCCAATCGGGCGGCTCGGCCCCGTCGACGGTGAACCACCCCACGACGAACCACTCGGCGAGGGCTCCGGCGGTCGCCGAGAGGACGGCCTCCCCGGCCGCCATGAGGTCCGCCTCCGTGTACAGCGACGGTGACGGTGCCACCGCCGCTTCCACGGCCGATCCGCCGTCCGGGATGGACGTCACCGGGGCCGGAACCACCGGGGCCGTCGCCGCCGGCACGCTGCCCGGCGATGTGGCCGGAACGGTCAGCACCTCCGGCGTGGGCCGGAAGGTGCGGGCCACCCCGAACACCAGCACGCCGAGCAGGGTGAACGCCACCGCCGGATACACCCAGCGCCGGCGGTCGCTGCGAAGATCGACCAGGTCCTGCCAGGGAATGGACTCGTAGACCTCGGGCTCGCCCCGGTGCTCGTCGCCTGCCATGACCGGAACGTACGGGCCATGACGGCACCACTCAAGGGGGTCGTACCCTGGGAACTCGGAGCGCCGTGACTAACGTCAGTGACTCGATGACCGTGAACCCCGACCCCCGCCCGGGCCGCTGGATCCTGCCCCTGATCGTGCTGGGGATGGTGGCGTTCACCTATTTCTTCGTTCAGAACCTCCCGGCGGCCGAGGTGGACACCCCCGACGGCGATACGACGACCACCACCGCCCCCGACGAGGGCTCGCAGCCCGACGACGGCACGACGAGCACCGTCCCCGCCCCCGACCTCGACCCCGAGGTCGCTCAGTACCTGGCGTCGGTCGACGCCCTCGAGCAGCAGCTCACGAGCTTCCAGACCGAGATGGCAGCCATCAACGGCGGGTTCGACGCCGACCCTCGTGAGATCTCCTTCCAGGAGGCGGAGGAGCGCCTGGTGACGCTGAGCGCCAATGTGGCGACCTGGTCCGAGAGCGTGGCCGCGCTCGCCGCCCCCGCCGGCCTCGAGGAGCCCCAGGCCGCCATGGTGTCCGCCGCCGCCGACGCATCGGCCGCCGCCGACGCCGTGCTCGCCGGGCTTCGCTCGACCGATCCCGGTGACGCGCGGAGGGAGGCCGCGGCCAACTTCGACGAGGCCGTCGCCGCATTCGGCGTGGCAGTCGACCAGGCGGTCAACCTGGCCGAGGCGGGCGCCGCAGGCGCCTGATGCCCATCGAGATCCGGTCGATAACGGCGGACCACACCGCCGACTTCCTCCGGGCCATGTCCACGCCGTTCGCCTTCGACATCGAGGACGACGAGCAGGAGACGGAAGTCGCCCGGTTCCTCGACTTCTTCGAACCCGAGCGGGCCCGCTGCGCCTTCGACGGCGATCGCATGATCGGGACCCTGGGCTCGTTCAGCTTCGGCATGACCGTGCCCGGCGGCGAGGTGCCCTGCGCCGGCACCACGATGGTCACCGTCCAGCCCACCCACCGCAGGCGGGGCATCCTCCGCTCCCTGATCGCCGCCCACTTCGACGACGCCCGCGAGCGGGGTGAGCCCATCGCCGCCCTCTACGCCTCCGACTCGGCGATCTACGGGCGCTTCGGCTACGGCCTCGCCTCGCTCGACGCCCGCATGGAGATCGGGCGGCCCCACGTGCAACTCCACCGGCTGGCGGCGGATCCGTACCCGGTTCGGGCGGTGACCGTCGGGGAGGCCGAGACCGTGTTCCCTCGACTCTTCGACCGTCTGCGGGCCGAGCGGCCGGGCATGTTCCGGCGCACGACGGGATGGTGGAGCGCTCGCCGATTCCACGACCCTCAGCGCCACAGGGAAGGGTTCACGGCCCAGCGTCTGGCCGTCGCCGACGGCCCCGACGGCCCGGCCGGCTACGTCCAGTACCGGCTCAAAGAGGGTTGGGTGGACCACCACGGGGCCCACACCGTCCGGGTGCGGGAGATCGTGGCACTCGAGCCCGGAGCCGCCGCCGGACTCTGGCAGCTCGTGCTCAACCACGATCTGGCGTCGAAGGTCGAGCTGTTCGGGCTGGCGATCGACGACCCGGTGTTCGACCTGATGGCGGGGTGGCGGCGGGCGGCACCCACCCTCGTCGACCAGTTGTGGGTGAGGATCCTCGACGTCACGGCCGCCCTCGCCGCCCGCCGCTACGCGACCGACGGCTCGGTCACCTTCGCAGTCCACGACCCCTGGACCGGCGCGACGTCCACCCACCGCCTCACCGTCAAAGACGGCATCGGGGCGTGTCAGCCATCGAGCGATCATCCCGACGTCGAGCTCGACGTCGAGGACCTCGGCGCCTGCTACCTGGGTCGCTCCCGATTCAGAGCGCTCAACCGGGCAGGGCGCGTGACCGGGGGGCCGGACGCGTTGGCGGCCGCCGACGCCATGTTCGCCTGGGAGCCGGCCCCCTGGTGCCAAGAGGTGTTCTAGGGCGGCCGTGCGCGGTGAGCGACGCGGCCTGCGGTGTGCGGCGTGCGGCCATAATCGTCCTCGAGACCCGATCCGTCAGGGGGCATCGATGGACCGCCAGGGTGATTACGTGCTCAGGACCGTGCGCGAGCGGGGGATCCGCTTCGTCCGGCTGTGGTTCACCGACGTCCAGGGATTCCTCAAGTCCGTGTCGATCAGTCCGCAAGAGTTGGAGACGGCCCTCGAGGAGGGCATGACCTTCGACGGGTCGTCGATCGACGGGTACGTCCGGGTGCAGGAGGCCGACATGCTGGCCCGGCCCGACCCCTCCACCTTCCAGGTGCTCCCGTGGAGAGCGGACGAGCAGGTGGCCAGGATGTTCTGTGACATCGTGACGCCCGATGGCGAGCCCTTCGACGGCGACCCCCGGACCGTGCTGAAGCGAAACCTCCGCCGCGCCTCCGAGCTCGGATACACGTTCTACGTGGCACCCGAGCTCGAGTTCTTCTACTTCGCCGATGCCGGGCCCGAGCCCCGGGTGCTGGACCGAGGCGGCTACTTCGACTTGACGCCGCTCGACGTCGCCCAGGAGTACCGGCGGGCCACCATCAACGCCCTCGAGGACATGGGGATCCCGGTCGAGCACTCGCACCACGAGGTGGCGCCGAGTCAGCACGAGATCATCGTCCGGTACACCGATGCCCTCACGATGGCGGACAACATCATGAGCTTCCGGCTGGCCGTGAAGGAGGTGGCGATGGACCACGGCATCTACGCCACCTTCATGCCGAAGCCGCTCGAGCATCACGATGGCTCGGGCATGCACCTCCACATGTCGCTCTTCGAGGGAGAGCAGAACGCCTTCCACGCCGAGGGGACGGAGACCGGCCTCTCGGAGACCGGCGAGCGGTTCATCGCCGGTCTGCTCCACCACGCGCGAGAGATCACCGCCGTCACCAACCAGTGGGTGAACTCGTACAAGCGACTCGTCGAAGGTTTCGAGGCCCCGATCTACGTCTCGTGGGCGCGCAACAACCAGTCGACCCTCGTGCGGGTGCCGACAGCGAAGAAGGGCAAGACCTCGAGCGTGCGCGTGGAGTACCGATCGCCCGATGCCGCCGCCAACCCCTATCTGGCCATGTCCGTGCTGCTCGCCGCCGGGCTGGCCGGCGTCGAGGGGGGCTACCAGCTCCCGCCCGAGCTCACGGGGAACGTGTTCCGGATGAGCACGGCCGAGCGGACCGCCGCCAGCATCAGTCGGCTCCCCGGGACGCTGGCCGAGGCGCTCGACGCCATGGAGGGCTCCACGCTGGTCAGGGAGGCACTCGGGGAGCATGTGTTCGACTGGTTCCTCCGGAACAAGCGGCGCGAGTGGGACCGATACCAGCATCACGTATCGCGCTTCGAGCTGGAGACCTACCTCCCGATCCTGTGATGGACGTCGCCCTCTTCCCCCCGGTCTGCTCCGAGCCGCTCGGTTCGGCGCTCGCCGTGGCCGGCGTGCCGTGCCGGCCGGTCGACGACCTGGAGGCTGTGACCCAGACGGCGGCGGCCGCTTGGTCCCTCCTCATCGTCGAGCTCGGCGACGAGCCGATGCGCCGCCTCCGCCAGGCCGATGCCCTCGCCACCGCCACGGGCCTCCCGATCCTGGCGGTGGCCGAGCCGGCCCACTTCGCACTCGTCGAGCAGGCCGACGGGCTCGCCGACGTCATCTCCTCGCCCCCCGATGCCGCCGAGCTCGGCCTGCGGGTGAGGCGCCTCTCCCGGCGTACGGCGGGCACCGAGGTGCTCCGGCACCAGGACCTGGAGCTCAACACCCTGACCTACCAGGCGACCCTCGGGGCAGATCCCCTCGACCTCACCTTCATGGAGTACGAGCTGCTCAGGTTCCTCGTCGAGAACCGCGGCCGGGTCTGGACCCGCGAGCAGCTCCTGTCGAAGGTGTGGGGCTACGACTACTTCGGGGGGGCGAGGACGGTCGACGTCCACGTCCGCCGGCTCCGCGCCAAGCTCGGCGACGAGCGAGCGGGGTGGATCACCACCGTCCGCTCGGTGGGGTACCGCTTCGGCTGACCGTCGTACGTTGAGCAACTGCGTGGCCTGAGGCCACGCAGTTGCTCAATCAACGGCTGGACGCTCCGCCCGCACGAGCGCGTCGACCGCGGTGACGATGCCGTCGTCGGTCTCCACCGCCCTCGTCACCTGCCCGGCTCTCACGATGGCGAGGGGGGCGAGCTCGGCCGCCACCGCCTCGGCCGTGTAGAGCACCTCGGGCACCTGGGGGCCGCCGTGCCCGTGCTCGAGGTTCTCGAGGTCGTGTCCGACCACGAGCACCGTTCCGCCGGGGGCGACCGCCTCGACCGCCGACCGGAGAACCCCGGCCCGTTCGGCGGCCACCAGGTGGAGGTACATGACGGACACGAGGTCGTAGGCAAGCGGCGCCGGCTCGTAGGTCAGGAGGTCGTGACGGATCACGTCGACCTCGACCCCGCGGAGCTCGGCGAGCTCACGGGCCCGAGCCGTGGCCACCGCCGAGAAGTCGACGGCCGTCACCGTCCACCCCCGCTCGGCCAACCAGACCGCGTTCCGGCCCTCGCCGCAGGCGAGGTCGAGCGCCCGGCCGGGGGCCATCTCCCCCACCTCGGTGACGAGGAACAGGTTGGGCTCGGCCGTCCACAGCCACGGGCGATCGGCGTATCGCCGGTCCCAGTCCTCGGCGTCCACGGCTCAGTGGGCCGTGGCGATGGCGTCACGCACCATCTCGAGCCGGGTGCGAACCTCTCCTGCCACCCGATCGATCCCAGGCTTGCCGACGAGATGGAGCACCGCCTCGGGGTTCATGAAGTCGACCATGACCCCGTCGCCCTCGAGCTGGCGCACCACGACGTTGCACGGCAACAGCACGCCGATGGCAGGGTCCGCCTCGAGCGCCTGGTGGGCGTAGGGGGGATTGCACGCCCCGAGGATCAGGTAGCGGTCGCGATCGACGTCGAGCTTGGCCTTGAGAGTGGCCGCCACGTCGATCTCGGTCAACACCCCGAAGCCGTGGTCGGCCAGAGCGGTGCGGGCCAACGCGACGACCTCGTCGAAGTCACCGTGGATGGTGACGCTGAAGTGATACATCCGGTCTCCTGGTTCATGGGTGCAGGGCCCACCGGGGCCCCGCACCGCTCCGGTCGATGAGCGCAACCCTAGATGAAGATGATCTGGGCCCCCTCCGACAGCTCCATGAAGTCGGACACGTTGATGATGTCCTCGACCTCGTCGATCAGGTCGTCCTTGGTGAGCTCGGCCATGTCCACCGATAGCTTGCAGGCCCAGAACGTGGCCCCCATGTCGTGGAGGAGCTTGACGAACTCGGGCACCTCGGGGATGTCGAGCCCGGCGATCTTTCCCTTCAGCATCTTGGTGGCCAGGGCCTGCATCCCCGGGAGGCCGGCGGCAAGCTGGGGGATCGAGGCCGAGCCCTTGCCGAGGTGCATCGCCGTGTTCCCCACCGCCGTGAACTTCAGGTGCTCCTGGGTGGCCTTGTTGATGATGTCCATGCCCCAGAAGGTGAAGAAGATGTGGGTCTCGATCCCCTCGCCCAGGGCCCCATTGGCCATGATGAGGGCCGGGTAGGCCATGTCGAGGTTCCCTTTCGAGCAGATGAAGCAGATCTTGCGATCGCTGCTCTCGTCACCGAAGTCGGGTACCTTCACCGGTGCTTCCTGCGTGCTGGTCATGTCGGCGCCTCCTCAGACGCAGCCGGCGGGCTTGGGCACCCCGGCGATATAGGACATCTTCTTGGCCGGCTTCTTGGGGAAGAGGGTGAACAGGTCCTTGGTGGGGATCCCCGCCTCGTTCGTGACCCGTCGCAAGGTCGGGGTCTCGCCCTGCGCCTGGTAGTCCTCCCGCAGGAACCGGATCGCCTTCCAGTGGGCGTCGGTCAGCTCGATCCCGATGTTGGCCGCCAACTGGGCGGCGATCTCCTCGCTCCACTCCCCGAACTCGGTCATGAAGCCCTCGTCGTCGACGTGGATCTCTCGGCCGGCGATGGTCGCATTGGCCATCGTGTGCTCCTTTCAATCGTCGGTGCCGGCCGGGGGCTCCTCGCCCATCGACCGGAGCATGCTCAGCAACCTGGAGAGCCCCCTCCTGACCTCGGGATCCCGCATCTCCTTCAGGAGGCCCAGCATCGACGGGGGGGGACCCTGCTCCTCCTGGCCCTGGACGGTGTTGATCGTCCGGCGCAGGAACAGCATGACCTCGGGCTGGGTCATCTCCTTCACGGTGTTGAGGATGAGGACGATGTTGTCGCCGAGTGCCTCGACGTCCTCCTCGGTGAACGAGGTCACCACCCGGTCCACCACCCCCGCCCCGGCCCTGGCAAAGTCGAAATATCCGCGCTCTTCGAACACCTGCAGGCGATCGGTGAGGGAGCCAACGGCCAACGTGGAGAGCGGAGCCACGTCCCTGCCTAGCTCGGCCAGGCTCTCGAGCTGCCGGAGCGACGCCTCGAGCGTGGGCAGGCTGCTCAGCAGGGTGCGGAACATCCGCGCCAGGTCCTCCAGCGTGACGTCGATCTCTCCGAGCTCCCGGGTGGCCGACTGCATCCCCTGGCGGGCCAAGGGGGCGAGGTCGTGGGAGAGCTCGGCCCAGCGCTCGCGCTGCTCCCGGCCTCGCCGGGCCTCGTCGACCAGGAACGAGACCTGGGCGGCGAGCAGGTCGAGGCGCTCATCGACGGTCGCCGCCTCGGCCGGCGGATGGCTGGTCGAGACGGTCATACGCCCACCTCGGCGTCCTTGCCCGCCATCGACATGAGGGCGGGGAGGGGGAGCTCCTTGCCTGGAAGCAGCACGTTCCAGTAGGCCCACTTGAACATCACCTTGCCCCAGTGGTTCATCTCCGTCTCCTTGAGGAGGCTGAAGGGGCCGATACCGGGAAGCGGATACTTGCCGGGTAGAGGCTGGGTGTCGTAGTTGAAGTCGATCAACAGTCCCTTGCCGTGGCCGGTCTCGATGAAGCAGTTGGCATGCCCATCGAAGTGCTCGGCCATGCCGAGGCCGCGCACGTGGCGGCAGAAGTTCTCGGCGAACACCTCCACCGAGAAGTGAGCGACCGACCCGGCCTTGGAGGTCGGCAGGTCGGCGGCGTCACCGATGGCAAAGATGTTGTCGTACCTGGTCGAGAGGAAGGTGTGTTTGTCGACCTTCACGTAGTTGAGGTCGTCTCCCAGCCCCGACCGGCCGACGAAGTCCGCCCCCATGTGCAGCGGCACCGTCACCAAGAGGTCGTAGCCGATCTCCCGCTCGTCATAGGACACGATTGCCCTCGACTCGTTGTCGACCCGCTCGATCATGAAGTCGGTCTCGAGACGGATCTTCCGCTCCTCCAGCATCCCGCCCAGGTACTTCGAGGCGACGGGCTTGGTGAACGCACCGTCGAGCGGGGTCACGTAGACGATCTCCACCCGATCGCGCATGCCCTTCTCGGTGAAATAGGCGTCGGCGAGGAACGAGAACTCGAGCGGCGCCACCGGGCACTTGATCGGCATCTCGGTGATGTGGACGACGAGCCGGCCGCCCTCCCAGGTGCCCAGCTTCTCGGCCAGGGCCTGTGAGCCCTCGAAGGTGTAGAACTCGTGGACCGTGTCCCGCCACCCGTCCTCGGCCATGCCCGGCGTCTCGTCCGGCCGGGGGGTGGTACCGGTGGCGATGACGAGTTGGTCGTACCCGAGGCTGGTGCCGTCGGTCAGCACCACCTCGTTGTCGTCGGGGACCACCCGATCGATCTCCCCCAACACGAGGTCCACGCCCTCGGGGATGAACCGCCGCGTCGGCTTGACGATGTCCTCGGCCGAGTACTCGCCGAAGGGCATGAACAGATAACCGGGCTGGTAGTGGTGGTCGGCGCTCTGGTCGACGACGGTGATCTTCCACTCCTGCTCGGCGAGCCTCGGCCGCAGCTTGTTCACGACCATCGTGCCGGCCGTCCCGGCTCCGAGCACCAGCAAGCGCTTCATCAGGACTCTCCTCGTTGGGTGGAGGGCGCTCCGGCGCCCGTGTGGGCCAGTTCGGGGGTGGTGGCCTGCGAGAGGGCCCGCGCCACCTTCGGAAGGGTGTCCAGGACCTTGCGCCTGGCGCCCTCGTCGAGCACGAAGAAGCCGGCGGAGTCGTCGCCGTCGGGAGAGACGCCCCCGGCCAGCACCATCCCCACGAGACGGGTGCCCCCGCGGACGAAGGTGTGGGCGCACTCGAACCCGTGCGCACCTGCCACGAATCGGGTCTCGAGCTCGAAGCCTGCGGCTCGCGACTGCCAGTCCTCGATGCACTCCGCCAGCAGGTCGGGATCGTCCGTGCGCCGGACGAACCACGGGCAGGGATTCGCCACCCGGGTCAGCGGTACCCCGTCCATGTCGGTGACGACCATCATCACGCCGAGCATCTCGGCGGCGAGATCCACGAGGGCCTGGGCGGCCACCGGGTCGGGCTCTTCGACGGCTCCCTCCCCCGGGCCGGCCCCACCGGCGTCGACGAGTCGCTCGATCTCGGAGGGGCGGAATCGCCACTGCCGTCCGATCCGCACCGCCGGCAGACGGCCGTCGGCGGCCATCCGGTACACCGTCGATCGGTCGATGCCGAGCAGGGATTGGACCTGACCGGCGGTCAACAGCGAGCGGCGGTCATGCGACTCCTGCATATCGAGGCAACGTATGCCTACTCCTGCATATCGCCCTAGGGCCGAAGGGCCTTGTTCACGGAATCACAAGATCCGCATCCGTCCGCCGCGGATGGCGAACCTCCGGCCGGCTACCCGAACTCGATCCCCTGGGCGAGCGGGAGGTCGTCTCCCCAGTTGATGGTCGTCGTCTGACGGCGCATGTAGGCCCTCCAGGAGTCCGACCCCGACTCGCGGCCGCCCCCGGTCTCCTTCTCGCCACCGAATGCTCCGCCGATCTCGGCCCCGGAGGTCCCGATGTTGACGTTGGCGATGCCACAGTCGGAGCCCACGTGGGACAGGAATCGCTCCGAGCTGCGGACCGAGTCGGTGAAGATCGCCGACGACAGGCCCTGACGCACGCCGTTGTGCACCCGGATGGCGTGATCGAGGTCGTCGACCTCGATCACCCACAGGATCGGGGCGAAGGTCTCCTCCTGCACGATCGGTGCCTCGGCGCCGATCTTCACGATGGTGGGCTCGACGAAGTGCCCGGATCGATCGAGGCGCCGACCGCCGGTGAGGAGGCGGCCCCCCTGGTCGCGGGCGGCCTCGAGGGCGGCCATCATGTCGGCCACCGCCCGTTCGGTCACGAGCGGGCCCATCAGCACCCCGGGTGTCATCGGGTCGCCGATGGCCACCTGGCCGTAGGCATCGACGAGCCGATCGCACAGCTCGGCGGTCACGCCCCGCTGGACGATCAGCCGGCGAAGGCTCGTGCAGCGCTGACCGGCGGTGCCTACGGCGGCGAACAGGGCGGCGCGCACGACCAGTTCGAGGTCGGCGTCGTCGAGCACGACGATGGCGTTGTTGCCGCCCAGTTCGAGGATGGACCGGCCGAAGCGACGGGCGACGGCCGGGCCGACGATCCTCCCCATCCGGGTCGACCCGGTGGCCGAGATCAGCGGGATCCGCTCGTCGTCGACCATCCAGCCGCCGACCCCGGCGGAGTCGCCGACCGCGAGGTTGAAGACCCCCTCGAAACCGGAGCCCGCCATGACCTCGGCGGCGATCCTCGTGACGGCCACCGCAGTGAGGGGGGTGCGCTCCGACGGCTTCCAGATCACGGTGTCACCGCACACGGCGGCAATGGCCGAGTTCCACGACCACACCGCCACCGGGAAGTTGAACGAGGTGATCACCCCCACGGGTCCCAGCGGATGCCACTGCTCGTACATCCGATGCATCGGCCGCTCAGAGGTCATGGTGAGCCCGTAGAGCTGTCGCGAGAGGCCCACGGCGAAGTCGCAGACATCGATCATCTCCTGGACCTCGCCCTCGCCTTCGGGGAGGATCTTGCCCATCTCCACCGTGACGAGGGCGCCGAGCGGCTCTTTGACCGAGCGGAGGGCGTCGCCCAGCAACCGGACGTACTCGCCCCGTCGGGGAGCCGGCAGCATCCGCCACCGCTCGAAGGTCTCGACCGAGCTCGCCACCACCCGTTCGTACTCGTCGGCAGACGTCTTCACGACCGTCCCGATCACCTCGCCGGTCGACGGGTCGATGACGTGGTCCTCGGGGCCGGTGGTCTCGATCCACTCGCCGGCGAAGGCGCCGGGATTGCGATCGGACAGGCCGAGTGACGAGAAGATCTGGTCACGGTTCATCATGCACGCCCCTGTCTCACGTCTCAGGTCTCACGTCTCAGGTCTCACGTCGCACGTCGCACGACCGACGGTACCTCCCCGGGCAGGCGGGCCGTTCGACGGGCGACCACCTGCCAGACTCGTCGAGTGGTCCCAGAGCACTCCGTCGACCCGGTCGTCGGCCGGATGTGACGGCTCCGCTCCACCTGGACCTCGGAGGGAGACCCGCGCTGCATCTTCCTCGACGCCTACACGGTGATGACCGAACGGACGGTCGAGGCGATCGAGGCGGGCGAGTTCGGCGACGGCGTCTGGGTCCGGAGGCTGCTCGAGCGCTTCGCCGACTCCTACTTTCGGGCGGTGGACGCGTTCGAGCAGGGCGATCCGGAGACACCGGAGGCGTGGCGCCTGGCTCTGGAGGCGGTCTCCCGTCCCGGGGTCGGTGTGCTCCAGCATCTGCTCCTCGGGGTGAACGCCCACATCAACTACGACCTCGTGTTCACACTGGCCGAGCTCCTCGACCCGGAGTGGCGGCACCTCGAACCCTCGGGCCGTTCCGGCCGGTGGGAGGATCACCGGCGGGTGGACGGGATCATCGCGACCGCGATCGACGAGGTGCAGCGTGAGGTCGTGGCGGCCCGGTCACCGTGGCTGGGTGTGGTCGATCGCGCTCTCGGCCCACTCGACGAGCGCGCCTTCTCGGCCCTCATCCGCTCGTGGCGGAGCGACGTCTGGGACCATGCCGTCGCCCTCGTGTCGACTCCGCCGGGCCGCCGGTCGGTGATCACGGCGGAGGTCGGGGAACGAGCGGTGAGCCGGTCCCGGCTGCTACTCGCCTTCGGCTGACGAGGTCACCGGGCGGCGACGGCCTCGATCTCCACCGTGAACTCCGGCCTCGGCAGCGCTCCCGCCTGGATGGTCGACCGGGCGGGAGGCTCGTCATCGAAGTACGAGCCGTACACCTCGTTGACCGTGCCGAAGTCGGCGATGTCGGCGAGGAAGATCGTGGTCTTGACGATGTCGGCATACCCGAGCCCGAGGTCCGACAGGATCCGGCCGAGGTTGTCCATCACCAGCCGGGTCTGGTCGCCAACGGCCTGGGGAACCGGGCCACCGGTGGGATCGATCGCCACCTGACCCGACACGAACACGAAGCCGTTCGCCTCGGTGGCGACGGAGTACGGGGCCAGTGGCTTGGGGGCGCCGACGAGGGTGGGAACGAGCTTGGGCATCGGGACTCCGAACGATCGCGGAGGGCCAGGCTATCGGAGGCGGGAACCGGATGTCCGGTACCGTCGTCCCAAGCGGACCGACGACGGAGGGACCGATGCTGAAAGGGATGACGGTCTGGATGACGCTGGCACTGGCTCTCGCTGCGTGCGGCGGCACCGACGAGCCCGGCGCCGAGGCGATCCTCGTGACCTGGGAGACCGTGGTGGATGGGGCGACCTACGTGACCCTGATCGACGATCCCGAGGACATCACCACGATTGAGGCCGCCCTCGAAGCCGACGGGCGGGCGGGCATCCCCAACGGGAGGCTGCAGCCGGGCGACGGGGGCGTCAACCTCGGACACGACTGGCACGTCGTCGAGGTCGAACTAGCCGACATGGCGATCGAGGTCTGCGACGGGACCGTCTCCTACCTCGACGACCTCGGCTATGACGCGTTCGTCTCGGAGCACGGAGACCGCTTCTGCCCGTGGGACGCCCGGGTTGTGGCGGTGGCGCCGGCCGAATGACGGCCCGGGATCAGGAGAAGCTGTTCCCGCAGCCGCAGCTGCGGGTGACGTTGGGGTTCTCGATGGCGAACCCGGCCCCCATCAGGCCATCCCGGTAGTCGAGGGTCGAGCCGCGCAGGCGCTCGGCGCTCTCGGGGTCGACGACGACCCTGACCCCCTCGTACTCCTCGACGAGGTCACCGTCCTCGACCTCACCGTCGAAGAACATCTCATAGGAGAAGCCGGAGCATCCCCCCGGACGCACGGCCATCCGCAGGGCGAGGCCCTCGTCACCCTCGGCGGCGATCAGGTCACGCACCTTGGCGACGGCAGCCTCGGTGAGGATGACGGGCTTCGGCGGCCGGGCCGGCTTGATGCTGAGGATCTGGGTCATGGGCGGCACTCCTGGAATGCGAAACCCGGAGTATAGGGTCTCGGGCGGACAAGGATTACCAACATCTCGGTAGTGCAAATCCGCCGTATCATGCCCCCATGGTCCGAGTCGACGACGTCTATGCCGCGCTCCGGGGGGTGGTCGACCCCGAGTTGGGGGGTGACATCGTCGAGTTGGGGATGGTCACGAGGGTCGACGTCCGGGCGGACGGGACGGTCGAGGTCGGGATCGCCCTGACGATCGCCGAGTGCCCGATGCGCAGCCAGATCGAGGGAGACACCCTCCGGAAGGTTCGAGCCCTGCCGGGGGTGACGGATGCGGTCGTACGGACCACCGCGATGACCCGCTCCCAGCGTGCCGACCTGATGTCCGTCGCCAGGCGCCGGGCACGCGAGAACGCCGCCCCCAGCCGGATCTCGCCGACGACGAGGGTGGTGGCCGTGGCGTCGGGCAAGGGAGGCGTGGGCAAGTCGTCGGTGAGCGCCAACCTCGCCGTCGCCCTCGCCGACCGGGATCTGAGAGTCGGGCTGCTCGACGCCGACATCTGGGGCTT
This sequence comes from Acidimicrobiia bacterium, assembly GCA_046484325.1. GTDB lineage: Bacteria > Actinomycetota > Acidimicrobiia > Spongiisociales > ZC4RG35 > JAWOJB01. Next base: position 22,202 of record JAWOJB010000060.1, read on the forward strand.
CTCGATTCCCCGGATGCTCGGCACCGCCGATCGCCTGGTGGCCGACGACGCGAGCCGGCTCATCATCCCGGCGGTGGCCCACGGAATCCGGGTGGTGTCGACCGGGCTCATCATCGACTCCGAGGAGACCGCCCTCATGTGGCGAGGCCTCATGCTCTCGAAGGCACTCGAGCAGTTCCTCACCCAGGTCGACTGGGGAGAGCTCGACTACCTGGTCATCGACATGCCCCCCGGGACGGGTGACATCCAGATGGCGCTGTCCCGGCTGCTGCCTCAGGCCGAGATGGTGGTGGTGACCACACCTCAGCTCGCCGCCCAGAAGGTGGCCGTGCGGGTGGCCGACATGGCCCGCCGCTCCTACATGCCGCTCGTCGGGGTGGTCGAGAACATGGCGGGCTTCGACTGCGGGCACGGCACGGTCTTCAACCTCTTCGGCGAAGGTGGCGGCGACCGGCTTGCCGAGGAGCTGTCGGTACCGCTGATCGGCCGGATCCCCGTCGATCCGGAGGTCGTGGCGGGTGGGGACTCGGGGGTACCCGTGGTGCGATCCCGGCCCGACACTCCGGCGGCCCTCGCCTTCCACGAGACCGTCGCCCGTCTCGTGGAGCTGCTCCCGCCGGCCCAGGACGAGACCTGCACCGGCCGGATCGCCAAGCTGCTCGAGGGGCTCGAGGCGATGGAGCCGGCCGGCACCTGACCCGGGCCGGGGCCCCCCGGCACTAGTCCGACAGGAGATGTCCGAATCAACCCTCGCACGGCGGGGCCCCGCAGCCATGATGACCCCGAACGTGCCAATCAGGGCGACGGGAGCAGGGAGGCTGCCGCACGAGGGAGCCGGTTCACAGCCGGTCCCCTCGATGACGAGGGCCGGAGTGCCCGCCGGCCCTCGTCTCGCGTCCGGGGCCGGTCAGCAGGTGCTGCGCACGAGCGGATAGGGGTTCACCGCCGTTCCGCTCCCGTAGCCGCCCGGGTGATACTCGAAGTGCAGGTGGGGCAGGTACGAAGGGGCGTTGCCTGTGGATCCCACGTACCCGAGCACCGTTCCCTGGGCAACCCGCAGCCCGACGGCGATCCCTTCGGCGTAACCGTCGAGATGGGCGTAGTAGTAATCGTCACCGGCGGTGGACCGCAGCCAGAGGGAGATCCCCCCCAGCGAACCGGTTGACATCCGGCGGACCGTCCCGTCGAAGATCGCCACCACCGGTGTCCCCCGGGCGGCCATCATGTCGACCCCCTCGTGCGACCTACCCCCGGAACGAGGCGCCCCCCAGGTGTCGCGGAAGCTCGTCGGCCCGGCCACGGGACAGGACCCCCCTGCCGGAGCCGGTGGAGGAGGTGAGGTGGTGGTCGTCGTGGTCGCCGCGACGGTCGTGGTGGTGATCGCCACCGGTGTGGTCGTCGGAGTGGGCGCGGCCGGCGTGGTCGTCGGAGTCGGCGCGGCCGTCGTGGTCGGGTTGGCGGCCGCGGTCGTCGTCGTACTCGCCACGGTCGTGGTCGTCGTCGGCGCGGCCGTGGCCGCCCGGCGGGCCTCGGCCTCCCTTCGGGCCTGCTCCTCGGCCCGAAGGCGGGCCTGCTCCTCGGCCCGACGGCGGGCTTCCTCCTGCCGGCGGCGTTCCTCCTCGAGCGTGCGGTACTCGACCTGGGCAGCTGCGAGCGTTCCCTGAACCTGCGCCGCCAACTCCTGGAACCGGACGAGGGTCTCCTCCTGGTCGGCGAGTGCGGAGTCGAGATCGGTGCGTTGCTGGTCGAGCTCTCCGGCGATCGCGGACATGCGGTTGATCGCCTCCTCCTCCTCGCTGGCGAGGATGCGGAGGTACTCGACGCCCGCCTCGAAGGTGTCACCGCCGGCCGAGAGGAAGAGCCCGACCGGGCTGGAGCTCGACGCCGCCATGTACAGGCGGATCGCCGCCTCCTCGGCACGCTGGCGGGCGAGTACGAGCTCGAGCTCGTTTCGCTCGATGGCCGACCTGAGCGACCCCACCCGTTCCTCGAGCAGGATCTGCCGGGCCCAGGCGTCCTCGATCTCGAACGTCAACGCGTCGGCCTCGGCCTGGAGCTCGGCCACCCTGGTCTCGGCCCTCTCCAGCTCGTCGTCGGTGACCGCTCCGACGGGAAGGGCGGAGAGAACGAGGGCGGCCAGGACGGCGGCGGCGAAGGCCCGTCTCACGACCGGTCCGCCCACTCGACCGGAGCCCTCCAGTCGGACGAACCCCCGAAGTCGACCAGGCCCTCGGAGCCGAGCTTCCTGAGATGCGCGGCCACCGAGCGGGCGGCGAGGGGATGGAGGATCGGGTCAACGTCCCGGTAGACGAGCTCCACGACGGCACCCAGGGTACCGGCTCCGCCCGCCACGGCGGCGATCACCTCACGTTCGCGCTGCCGCCGGTGCTCGAGGTACCACGAGATCACCTCGGCCGGGCGGTCGATCTCCTCGCCGTGGCCGGGATAGAGCCGGGCGAACGTCATCGCCTGCAGGCGTTCGAGCGAGGCGAGATAGGCGGCGAGGTCGTCGATCATCACGGACGAGCCCCCCATGATGTGATCACCGGTGAAGAGCACGTCGCCCGACCGGAAGCACAGGTGGTCCTCGGAGTGGCCAGGCGTGTGCACCACCTCGAGCGTCTCCTCGCCGACCCCGACGTGGTCGCCGTCGAGCAGGCGGACGTCGGGGTCGAACTCCGGCCCGGGGGAATGGCCGAACACCGGCACGCCGAACGCCCTCCCGAGCGGATTGGCGAGCGGGGCATGATCCGGATGGGTGTGGGTCACGATCACCGCCCTGACGACGCGCCCCCTCACCGCTCGAACGATTGCCTGCTCGTGCTCGACGATGACGGGCCCGGGATCGAGCACCGCCAAGCCCGACCCGCCGTCCAGCAGGTACGTGTTCGTCCCGGGCCCGGTGTAGGGACCCGGATTCGGGGCGAGCACCCGTTCGACCCTCACAGCCCGACCCCCATCGCCTCCTCGTACCCGTGGTCACCCGGAAGCAGCGCCTGCCAGGACCCGTCGGCCCGGGTGACGAGCACCGGCTCGACGGCGCCCGGCGCCGGGCGTGCAGCCAGCTCGGCCAGCAGGTCCACGACGGTGGCGAACCGGGCGAGGTGCTCGAGGTGCTTGGCCGTGACGAGGATCAGCGGCCGGTCACCGGTCTCGTGGGAGGCCAGGGCCGCGACCGGGTCGATCCAGGCGACGTCGGACAGCTCCTCACTGCCGCCGCCCGGATCGGCGTCCTCGGCGAGGGGGGTCAGATAGAAGCGGGTGTCGAACCTCCTCGGCACCCCGAGCGGCGTGATCCAGTTCGAGAGGTAGTGGAGCCGATCCCCGGCCACCCGTGCCCCGGCCGTCGAGAGCTCCTCGTAGAAGGCGGCGCCATGAAGATCGGGGACACGGACGCCGGGGGGATCCGTCACGAAGATGCCGGTCTCCTCGGCGGTCTCGCGGATCGCCGCAGCCCGCCAGGCGGCGTCGGCACCGATCACGCCGGTGAGGGCGGCGTCACGGTCCGCCTCCTCCACGACGCCGCCGGGGAAGACCCATGCCCCCCCGAAGGTGCCCCGGTCGGGGCGCCGGCCCATGAGGACCTCGACCGAGCCCGCTCCGTCGCGAACGAGGATGAGGGAGGCGGCCGGGAGCGGGCTCACCACCGGACCACTCCGAGGCGCATCGGGGATCCGACCATCCCCGGAGGATACCGGGGGCGGGCCGGTCGCCCCTACGGCCCGGTAGGCTCGGCCGCCATGGACCGTCGCCGGCTGCCGTCCGTCGACCGCCTGGCCGCCGACCTGGTCGGAAGCGGGCTCCCCCGATCCCTCGTCGTCGAGATCGCCCGCGCCTCGATCGACGAGGCGCGTGAGGTCGGCGGCGACCCGCTGACATCGGGGAGAGCGGCGGCAGAGCGCTTGGCCCGCATGCGCCCCACCGAGGTGATCAATGCCACCGGTGTCCTGCTCCACACCAACCTCGGACGCGCACTCGTCCACCCCGAGGCGGCGGACGCGGCCCAAGCTGCGGCGGTCGCCTACGGGTCGGTCGAGCTCGATCTCGATACCGGCGCCCGTGGCGGCCGGGGGGCATACCTCGAGCGGCTGCTCGTCGCCCTGACCGGCGCCGAGGCGGCGATCGTGGTCAACAACAACGCGGCCGCCCTGCTCGTGGTGCTCATGGCGCTCGCCGCCGGACGGGCTGTGCCGGTGTCACGAGGCGAGCTCATCGAGATCGGGGGCTCCTACCGGTTGCCCGAGATCATGGCCGTGTCCACGGCGTCGATGCTGGAGGTTGGTACGACGAACCGAACCCGATCGGACGACTACCGGCGGGCGCTCGAGGCCGATCCCGCCCTCATCCTCAAGGTCCACCCCTCCAACTATCGCATCAGCGGCTTCACCGAGGACACGGCACTCCCCGATCTGGCGGAGGTGGCGGGCGAGGCCGGGATCCCCCTCGCCTTCGATGCCGGCAGCGGGTTGCTCGACGAGGACGTGCCCTGGCTCCCCGGGCCTCCTCCCGACTGGCTGGATGGCGAACCGGGAGTCGTCCAGGCACTCGCTGCCGGGTCCGACCTCGTCATGTTCTCGGGTGACAAGCTGCTCGGCGGACCCCAGGCGGGGATCGTCGTCGGTCGGGCCGACCTGGTCGGGACGATCCGCAACCATCCGGCTGCGCGGGCGATGCGCCTGGACGGGCCCACCCTCGCCGCGTTGACCGTGACCCTCGATCTCTATGCCTCCGGGCGCGGCGGCGAGGTCCCGTTCTGGCGAATGGCGTCCCTTCCCTACGCCGAGCTCGAAGCCCGGGCCCGCCGGGTGCTCGAGCACTCCGGACTGACGGGCGTCGTCGGCGAAGGGGCTTCCACGCCCGGCGCCGGCAGCGTTCCCACGGCCCGGATCGCCAGCCCGGTGATCCGGATCGAGGGGCCCGCCGATGGCGCCTTCCACCGCCTGCTGGCCGCCGACCCGCCGGTGCTCGCCCGCCGGGAGGCGGGGACCCTGATCGTGGATCTCCGCACGGTCGAGCCGGATCGGGACGAGCTCGTGGCCCGATCCCTCGGTGCGGCATGGCGGTCGTAGGCACCGCCGGGCACGTCGATCACGGCAAGTCGACGCTCGTGACCGCCCTCACCGGGCGTGACCCGGACCGTTGGGAGGAGGAGAAGCGGCGCGGGCTCACGATCGACCTGGGCTTCGCCTGGACCGAGCTCCCGGGCGGGATCGAGGTCTCGTTCGTCGACGTGCCGGGGCACGAGCGTTTCATGAAGAACATGCTGGCGGGGATCGAGGCCGTGGACGTGGCCCTGCTGGTGGTCGCGGCCGACGAGGGGTGGATGCCGCAGTCCGAGGAGCATCTCGCCGTCCTCGACCTGCTGGGCGTCGAGAACGGCGTCGTCGCCCTCACGAAGATCGACCGGGTGGATGGGGAGTTCCTCGATCTCGTCCGTGACGAGGTGCGAGACCGGCTGTCCGGATCCTCACTGGTCGAGGCGCCGATCGTGTCGGTGTCCGCCCAGACCGGGGAGGGCCTGGAGGAGTTGCGTCTCCGGCTGGCCGAGGCGGTGGCCGCCGTGCCGCCACCCCCCGAGGGCCGGCCCCGCCTGTGGGTCGACCGGGTGTTCTCGATCGCCGGGGCGGGCACCGTGGTCACCGGCACGCTGCTCGGAGGGTCCCTCGAGACCGGGATGGAGCTGGCGGTGTGGCCGGAGCGGGCCCGGGCGCGCGTGCGGGGGCTCCAGATCCACGAACGGGAGGCGATCCGGGTGGTACCGCGAAGCCGGGTGGCGGTGAACCTGGCCGGCGTCGACCGTCGCGACCTGCGGAGGGGCTCGATGCTGGGATCCCCAGAGGGATGGCGCACGACCCGCCGCCTGCTCGCTTCGTTCCGAACGGCCCCCTACGTGACCGAGGTGACGGATCGCGGCGCCCATCACTTCCACACCGGGAGCAGCGGGTGGCCCGCCCGTCTCCACGTCCTCCACCATGAGAACGGCGAAGGCCACGCCATCGTCACACTCGACGCCGACCTGTGCCTGACGGCGGGGGACCGCTTCATCCTGCGCGAGACAGGGCGGCGGGCGGTGGTGGCGGGTGGACGGATCCTCGATCCCTCGCCGGGGCCCGGTCGCCCGGCCCCCGGCCGGGCGGCGGAGCTGGCGGCGGTGATCGACGGGTCGCCGGGCGAACGGGCGACGGTGCTCCTGGCCGGGCGCGAGAAGGCCCGGCTGAGCGACCTCGAGGCCGACTCCGGCGGTGGTTCACCCAGCCGGGCCTGGGTGGTCGGCCGGACGGCCTTCACCCCCGAGCTCGCCAACCGGCTCGCCCACCAGGCGGTGGAGACGGTCACCCGGTTCCAGGCCGAGAACCCGCTGCGACCGGGGATGCCCGCCGCCGAGCTGGCACCGGCGCTCGAGATCGAACCCGAGGTGCTCGCAGCCCTTGCGACCGAGACGCCCGAGCTCGCGATGGTGGGCGGGATCGTCTCGGTCGGCGCCGGCCCCGGCATCGACCCCACGAGCGACATCCGCTGGCCCGCCGCCCGCGACCTCCTCGAGTCCTCCTGGCCGGCCGTTCCCACCCCCGCCGAGATGGGCCTCGACGACGAGCTCGTCCACGCACTCGCCCGGGTCGGCGCGTGCGTGCGGATCTCACCGTCGCTCGTCTACCTCCCGCATCAGGTCGAGCGGATCACGGCGGTGCTGTCGGGACTCGGTACCGGCTTCACGGTGAGCGAGTTCAGAGAGGCCGCAGGGATGTCGCGCAAGTACGCCGTGCCGGTGCTCGAGTGGGCGGATCGCGCAGGGATCACGGTGCGGAGTGGCGACGTGAGGCGGGTGCGGGATCGTCGGGCAGACGGCTGATCGGCTCAGCTGGCGACGCCGGTGGCAGGCACCTGACGTCGATCCATCTCGGTGAGGCCGCCCCAGATCCCGAAGGGCTCGCGGATGGAGAGGGCGTGGTCGCGGCAATCGCCCACGACCGGGCACACCTCACAGATGGCGACCGCTCGCATCTCCCGGCGCTCCCGCTCGTCCTTTCGCTCGAAGCTCGTCGGGGGGAAGAAGAGGTGGGCATGGCTCCCCCGGCACAGGGCCTGGGTCTGCCACTCGTCCGACGGCCGCACGAAACCTCCTGTCGGTGGGGTCGGGCCGGACCTTAGGAGATCTGGCCAGAATCTGCCAGGGAAATTCTGGAAACTGGGCAAGCCGCGTTTTCGCGGGACTGCCGGCGCAGGGGAAGTCGAGGGATCGCACCTAGTACCTGCGGTCCACCTCGAGGTACTCGCCGTCGACCGCCACGACGACCACCGGATCGCCGTCCCGGATCCCGGCCTCCCGGTGCGAGGAAGCCCGCCACCGCGCACCCGCCACCTCGACCACCCCGTCGGGGGTGAGATCGACCAACGCCCGGCCCTCGACACCGATCAGGTGATCGCGCCCGATCGTCTGGGTGCTGAACCGGGCTCTCGCCACCGTCGGCATCGCCAGCAGGAAGAAGAAGCCTGCGGCGAGAACCGTCCCTGCCACCCCGAGCGGCGAAGGGGTGATCTGGGGTGCCGCGTCGGTGAACGACAGACCGGCCACCACCAGCACTGCCAGCCCGAGCCCGGTAAGCACCGGTACCCCGCCCCGCTGATACGAGGCCGAGAGCAGCCCGACGGCGAGGACCGTCACCATCACCGCCCACCCGCGCACGGGGAGCACCGCCATCCCGTACGCCGCCAGCAAGAGCGAGGCGAGTGCCACCGAGGCAGCCACCCCCGGGCCGATCGCGTAGTACTCGAACGCCGCCACCACCAGCCCGGCTACGAGAAAGAAGTAGGCGGCCTCGGGGCTCACGGCCAGCCCGAGCAGCCGCTCCCACCATCCCGGCTGGCGGATGATCGTCTCGAGCACCGTGACGCCCTCGGAGCCGTCGGGAGCCGTGAACGGCCGAACGGTGGACAGCGTCACGGCTTCGTTGGCGACCAGCACCACCTTGCCGTCCAGCTCCTGGATCAGCTGCCGGAGCGAGGGCTGGACGACGTCGACGAGACCCTCGACCGGTCCGGCCACGACCATTCCCGGTTCGTGACCGGCGGGTACCGGCTCCACGTCGGCGGACGACGGATCCCCCGCCCGGGAGGGCGACCACTCGCCGAGCTCCACCCCGGGGGCCGCGGCCGTCAGCGGAGCGGCAACCGCCAACTGCAGGGCGCCGCCGCCGGTGGTACCGGGAGCCGGGCCCAACCACGCCACGATCGGCACGGGTGACGAGGCGACGGCGTCGACGAGCCGGGCCAACTCGTCCACGGGCGCGAGCGAGCCGGGCGAGTCGATGGCGAGCACCACGAGCTCCACCGGGCGGGTGGCGGCATCGACGATCGCCTCGCGGGCGAAGGTGACGAGACGGGTGTCGACGGGACCGGACAGCTCGATGACCTCGACCGTCCGCGTCTCCTCCTGGGCCTGAGCAGCAACCGAGATGACACCGACGGCGACGAGCACCGAGACGAGCAGGGATCGCACGCGCCGATGTTAGGAACCTCACCCACCCCCGACTCCGACGCCCTCGACAGGAACGGCGTCATCGGGCCGCGGCTAGCCTGACGGGGACATGGACGCCGTCCTCGTGGTCGCCGATTCCGTCTGGGTGGTGAACGACGTGCTGGCGGCGATATCCGAGCCGGGCACCACGGTGGACGTGCTCGACGACCCTCGATCGACGGTGGCGCGGCTCTCCGAGCGTGCCTACGGGGCCGTCATCGTGGACCTGCAGGTCGGCAGTATGGGTGGAATGGCCGTCACCCGGGCCGTGCGTGATGCCATAGCCGGAGAGGCGATCGCCCCGGTGACCACGGTGCTCCTCCTGGACCGGCAAGCCGATGTGTTCCTGGCCCGCAGGGCGCTCGCCGACATCCACCTCGTGAAGCCCTTCATGCCTCAGGACCTGCAGGCGGCTCTAGCCCTCGAGCCGTCGCCCAGCGGCACGTGAACCCCTCCGGATCATGACGGCCACCCAGGTCACCCTGGTGGTGGTGCTGTGCACGTGCATCCTCGCATCGGGATTCTTCTCGGGTTCGGAGACCGCGTTCGTGGCGCTACCCCGCGAGCGTGTACACCGATTGGCCGAACGCGGCCACCGGGGTCGGAGGCTGGCCGCCCTCGTCGACGACCTAGAGCGAACCATCGGCGTGCTGCTGGTCGCCAACAACTTCGTGAACATCCTGGCAGCCTCGCTCGCGACGATCCTCGCCGTCGAGTTCCTCGCCGCGGTCGTGGACCCGGGACGCGCCGAGGCCCTCGGACCGTGGCTCGCCACGCTCGTCCTCACCGCCGTCATCCTCCTGATCGGTGAGATCACCCCCAAGACCCTGGCGGCACGCCGGCCGGATGGCTGGGGGTTGGCGGTGGCGCCGGCGATCTGGTGGCTGTCGAAGCTGCTCACGCCGATCGCCACCGTGTTTACCGGCCTGGCCGGGAGGCTCCTGCGGCTGTTCGGGATCCAGCCTGGGCTGGTGACAGCCGCCACCGAGGAGGACATCCGGGCCCTGGCGATGCTGAGCGCCGAGGCCGGCGAAATCGAACCGGAGGAGCGGGAGATCCTCGAGTCTCTCTTCCGCCTAGCCGACCGCCCCGTTCGCGACGTGATGACGCCGCGCCTCGACGTCGTGTCGCTGGAGGCCCCGGTGTCCGAGACCACGGTTCGCAGTGCCGCCACGGCCCATCGCCACTCCCGGTTTCCGGTCGTGGCGGCCGGCGGCACCCTCGACGACATCGTCGGGATCCTGTACGTCAAGGACATCATCACTGATGGTGGCGCGGCCGGGGTGAAACTGCGGGAGCCCTTCTATGTGCCGGAGCGCTCGTCGATCCTGACCGCCATCCAACGAATGCGGCGGCAGCGACAGGGCTTCGCGGTCGTCCTCGACGAGCACGGCGGGGTGGACGGCATCGTGACCGTGAAGGACCTCGTCGCCGAGTTGGTGGGCGACCTCCAGGACGAGCACGACCCGATCCAGCCGAGCATCGTCCGGCTGGCCGATTCGAGCTGGGTGGTGGAGGGTGCGGTCCCCGTCGAGGATCTGGAGGACGCCATCGGGCTGCTGTTGCCCGAGGGCCCCTACTCCTCGGTCGGCGGCCTGTTCCTGGCGACCACCGGCTCGATCCCCGAGATGGGTGACACGGCCGAGGTGGGCGGCGTCAGGCTGGAGGTCCTCCGGATGGATCGGCGCCGGATCGACCGCCTTCGGGTCGACGTGTCCCGCGACGGGACGGGGACCCCCGCATCCGGGTAGGATGCGGGCACATCGGGACGTGGCGCAGTTTGGCAGCGCGCAGCGTTCGGGACGCTGAGGTCGCCGGTTCGAATCCGGCCGTCCCGACTCAGAGAAACACCAGGTCAGGCCGCTCTCCGGAGCGGCTTGCTTGGTCGGTGGGGCGGGTTCCATCGCTCGTTCCATCGCGCGTCACAACTCGGGTTGTTGTCCCTCCGCCGACCGACGGCCGAGGGGAATGGGTGATGGGCACCGGTCACAGCCGTAGAATTCGACCATGGCAACGCGATCGACCGCTCTCCGTGACCTGATCGAGCAGCGCCGCGCCGAGATTCTGGCGCTACTGGATCAGCACAAGGCGCGCTCCATCGCCGTGGTGGGGTCGGTCGCCCGAGGGGACGCGACCGTGGACAGCGATGTCGATTTCCTCGTCGACTTCGAACGCTGGAGTTCGCTGCTGGATCTGATCCACCTCGAGGAGGCGCTCTCTCGCCTGCTTGGGGTGGACGTGGACGTGATCTCCCGCGGAGCCCTGCTCGATCGTGACGAGGAGATCCGCCGCGACGCCATGGTGCTGTGAGTCGATCCGACGCTTATCGGCTGGCCGACATGTTGATGGCCGCCGACGAGATCGCGGCGATCGTCCAGCGGGGACGGGATGCCTTCGACGAGGACGTCGTGTTGCGTCGTGCCGTGGAGCGGTGTCTCGAGATCATCGGTGAGGCATCCAAGGCGGTTTCAGAGGCCCTCACCGCGGCTCACCCCGAAATTCCATGGTCCGACATGGCGAAGGTACGGGATCGGCTCAGCCACCACTACCACCGGATCGACCCCTCGCAGCTCTGGGTCATTGCCACAGGTGAGATCCCGGCCGTCGCAGAGCTACTTCGGAGCGTGGAAGCAGAGGAGTGACGTCGAACCCGGCGGTGTCGGTGTGACCACGATGATTCCTTACGCCTCTCAGGCGAGGCCCCGTCCGCGGCCTTGGTCCGGTCGGGGGGGAACCGCTCGCCGAGCCGGTCTGCCGCTTGACGGTCGGCTTCGGTGGTGGCCTGGGCGTAGATGCCGAGGGTGAGTCTGGGGTCGGTGTGCCCGAGTCGGGTCTGGGCGGTCTTGAGGTCGACACCTTCGAGAACGAGTCCGGTGGCGTTGGCCCGGCGCAGATCATGGAACTGGAGCCAGTCGAGGCCAGCCTTGGCCCGGGCCGGGTACCAGACCCGGTGGAGCCAATGATTGACCGAGTGCGCGACCGGTGGTGCCGGCCTCGGAGGTTCCACCACAGGCGCGCCAGACCAAGGTGGCGACTCGCAGCGCCCAGTCGTCGGGTGCGTCGGAGCCGGCGAGGGCGAACGCATACCACGATCCGGTGAGGAAGGACCCTGCGATCGTGAGGTCGGCGTCTGCAGCGAGTTCGCCAAGTTCGATGGCATGGTCGAGCAGCGCTCGGATACGGGTTCGGCGTGGTACGACGACATCGTCGAGATAACGCCGACGAACGGTCGCGTCGATGCCGTCGCCGAGCATCTGTCCGGCGATGGGGAGTGACGCGGCGGTCGTGATCCAGTGGCGGAAGTGTTCCAGCTCGATCACGAGGTCGGCGAACGGATCCCCGGTCGTGGTGGGCGGGTCGATCTGGGCGAGCTGGGCGATGGCGTCGACGACGAGCGCTGTCTTGTCTGGCCACCGGCGGTAGATTGCCGGGCGGGTCGTGCCCGCTGCCGCCGCCACGGCGGTGAGCGAGAAACCCGACACCCCGTCATGAGCGAGCTGCGTGAGAGTTGCCTCGAGGACGGCCAGATCGATGCTCGCATCGCGCGGCCGGCCCACGCATGACGGTCTGTCGATCTCCGTGTCGGGGAGCGAGGACACGGGGTTACGTTACACCACGGGATTGCAATTGCCAGGCGTGGAGAGCGCTCGTGCTGCGGGACCGTCACTGCCAGGGGCCGGGGTCCGACCGGCCTCCCCACTGGTGTGATGGGGCATCACATCCACCACGATGCCGATGGGGGAGCGACCTCGTTCGAGAACCTGGTGCTGCTGTGCCGGCGACAGCGCATGCTCGTCCACGAGCGCGGATGGCTCATCGCTGGAGACGACGAAGGTCGGATCACCTGGCGTCCGCGACCGGGGCTCGGTGGGGCGCCCCCATGAGCGACGGCGGACGTGCACCCACCCCGCACAAAACCGCTTCAATGGCCGGATGATCTCGCATCCTGTGATCGCTCTCGACGGCCGGGGTCGGCCATGACCTCACCCGCCACGATCGCGTCTCCATGGTGGGCCCGGGAGGCCGCCGATGTCGCCGTCGAGTTCGCAACCGACATCGACGCCGGGTTGTCGGCCACCGATGCCGAGGCCCACCTCGCCGAGTACGGCCCCAACGAGCTGGAGGAGGAGCCGCGCCGTCCCGGCTGGCTGATGTTCCTCGCCCAGTTCGCCAACACGATGATCGTGGTCCTGCTCATCGCCGCCGCGATCACGGTGGTGATCGGCGACCTGAAGGACGCCATCGTCATCACCGTCATCGTGGTGCTCAACGCGGTGATCGGCTTCGTTCAGGAATACCGGGCCGAGCAGGCCATGGCCGCCCTTCGGTCGATGGCCGCGCCCACCGCCCGGGTGGTTCGGGAAGGCACGGAGAGCACGCTGCCGGCGGCGGCGGTCGTACCCGGCGACATCCTCGTCCTCGAGGCGGGCGATGTCGTGCCGGCCGATGCCCGACTGCTCGAGTGCCCCAACCTGAGGGTGAACGAGTCGGCGCTCACCGGCGAGTCGGTGCCGGTGGACAAGACGCCCGAGGCGCTCGACCCCGCCGAGGGCGGGATGCTGGCCGATCGGCGCAACATGGTGTTCAAGGGAACCGCGGTGGTGTACGGCCGGGCCCGGGCGGTGGTGGTGGCAACGGGGATGGCGACTGCGCTTGGCGAGATCGCCGGCCTCCTCAAAGCCCACCAATCTCCACGCACCCCGCTCCAGATCCGCCTCGCCGTGCTCGGGCGGTGGCTGGCCGTGGCCGCCCTCGCCGTCTGTCTCTTGGTGTTCACGGTCGGGGTGGCCCGCGGCGAGGACGTGCGCCTCATGTTCCTCGTCGCGGTGAGCCTGGCGGTGGCGGCCATCCCCGAGGCCCTGCCCGCCGTCGTCACCATCGCCCTGGCACTCGGCGCCCAGCGCATGGTCAAGCACCACGCCCTCATCAGGAAATTGCCCGCCGTCGAGACCCTCGGCTCCGTCACCGTCATCTGCAGCGACAAGACGGGGACGCTCACCCAGGGGCGCATGCTCGTCGAGCGGGTGTGGACGCTCGACGGGGAGATCCGGGTGGCAGGCAACGGATACGAGCCGGTCGGCGACCTCGAGGGTGAGACGGAGGCAGTGGACGTCGCCCACGATGCGGCCTTCGGGCGCCTGATCCGAACGGCGGTGCTGTGCAACGACGCCGCCCTCGTGACCCCGGCAGGACCCGCCGAGGAGTGGACGGTGGTGGGCGACCCGACCGAGGGGGCGTTGGTGGCGCTCGGAGGCAAGGCCGGGTTGGAGCGAGACCGGTACCACCGGGCCCATCCCCGCACCGCCGAGATCCCCTTCGACTCGGACCGCAAGCTGATGACGACCGTCCACCGGCGCCGGGAGGGCCCGGGGGGGAGAGTCGCCACGAAGGGAGCGGTGGAGTCGGTGTTGCCACGCGTCACCCGGGTGGCCCGGGCCGGGGAGGACCCGGGCATCACCGACGAACTGCGCAGCCAGGTGCTGGCCCAGGCCGACGCCTACGCCGTCGCCGGCTACCGGGTCCTCGCCCTGGCGGGCCGGACCGACGACGTTGCCCTCGAGAGCCTCGACGGGGCCGAGCACGACCTCACGCTCTACGGACTGGTGGCGATGGCCGACCCGCCCCGTCCCGAGTCGAGAGCCGCGGTGGAGGCTTGTCGATCGGCGGGCATCACCCCGGTCATGATCACGGGCGACCACCCGGCCACGGCCGAGGCGATCGCCACCCGGCTCGGCATCGCCGATGGTCGCCGGGTGGCCACCGGCCCATCGCTCGCCGAGGATCCCGAGCACCTCGGCGAAGACGTCGACCTGATCGGGGTGTATGCCCGAACCACCCCCGAGCAGAAGCTCGACATCGTCCGCGCCTTGAAGGCACGCGGCCACATCGTCGCCATGACCGGGGACGGCGTGAACGATGCTCCGGCGTTGCGCACCGCCGACATCGGTGTGGCGATGGGGATCAACGGGACAGAGGTGGCGAAAGAGGCCGCCGACATGGTCCTGACCGACGACAACTTCGCCACGATCGTCACGGCGGTGGGGGAGGGACGCCGGGTCTACGACAACATCCGGCGGTTCGTCAGGTACACGTTGACGTCGAACTCGGGTGAGATCTGGGTGATGCTGCTCGGCCCGCTCCTCGGTCTGCCGTTGCCGCTCCTCCCCGTGCAGATCCTGTGGATCAACCTCGTCACCGACGGGCTGCCCGGTCTCGCCCTCGGGGTGGAACCGGCCGAGCAGGACGTGATGCGGCGCCCACCCCGGTCGCCCTCGGAGAGCATCTTCGCCAGAGGCCTGTGGCAGCACGTGCTGGCGGTCGGCCTCATCATGGGCTCGATCCCCCTTGCCCTCGGGGTGTGGGCCGAGGCGGGTGGGCGACCATGGCAAACGATGGTCTTCACCTCCCTCGCTCTCCTGCAGCTCGGCCACGCCATGGCGGTGAGGTCCGAGCACGAGGCGCTGTGGAGTCTCGGGCTCACCTCCAACCGATCACTTCTCGGAGCGGTCCTCATGACCGTGGCGCTCCAGATCCTGGTGATCTATTGGGAACCGGCCGCCGAGCTCCTCGGGACCGAGCCGCTCGACGCCTTCGAACTGGCACTCGTCCTGGCCGCCTCGACCGGGGTGTTCTGGATCGTGGAGCTCGAGAAGGCGGTAGGACGGAGGCGGTCTCAGGCCTGATCGGACCGGACGGTCCGCGCCGGATCCGGTGGCCGGCCGTGATCAGCCCCGGGCCCGATCCCCCACCGGAGCCGGGTCGCCCGCCAGGTTGGCGACGCCGCGCCGGGGGAGGTGGCCCCATCTGTGCTCGCGGGGATTCCAGAACATCGCCCGCACCCTCCACCACACGGTGCGCTGGCGGAACCCGAAGTTCTCCAGCCATGCAACGCCCAGCAGCCTGGCGGCCGCTGCCGCCGATCCGTAGTAGCCCATCCGGTCGTCGAGGTAGAGGCCGAGCAGCGAGTTCCCGACACCAACCACGATGGCGATGCCCGCCAGCACGAGCGCGACGTCCAGCGCCAGGAAGCCGTACGAGACCGCCAGTGGCACCGCGATCCATCCCAGCACCTCCACCACGGGAGCCAGCACTTCGAAGGCGAAGAAGGCCGGCCACGAGACCATGCCCACCACCCCGTAGCGTGGATTGGCGACCATGCCCCGGTACTGCCACAGCGTCTGGAGCAGGCCGCGATGCCAGCGGATCCGCTGCCGCCGGAGATCCTTGGCAGCCTGGGGAACCTCGGTCCAGGCCACCGCGTCCGCCGCGAACGCGATCCGGTAGCCCTCCCGCATCCGGCGGAAGTGGCGGTGCATCCGCACGACGATCTCCATGTCCTCTCCCAGATGGTCGCGCCGAAAGCCACCCACCTCGACGACCGCCTGGCGCCGGAACAGCCCGAAGGCACCCGAGACGATGAGGAGCCCGTTGATCCTCGAGAACCCAGGACGGGACCCGAGGAACGATCTCAGGTACTCGACCACCTGCACACGCTCGACGAACCCCTTGGGGAGACCGACCTGGATCACCTCGCCCGCCCTGAGCCGGCAGCCGTTGACGGGTCTGACGTTGCCGCCCACCGCAACCACCCGGCTCCGATCACGGACCACGTAGCGGCTCAGGCGGAGCAGGGCGTCCTTCTCCACCACCGTGTCCCCGTCGGTCACGAGCACATACGGGTACCGGGCGACGTTGACGCCGGCGTTCACCGCGTCGGCCTTCCCGCCGTTCTCCTTGTCGAGTAGCACCACCGGGAGGGGACGGCGGGAGCGATAGATCGATCGGACCGTCTGCGTGTCGATGGCCCGCCGGTAGGGCGCATCGATCGGCACCATGTCGAATTGCTCGACCATCCGGGCGACCGTGCCGTCGGTCGAGCCGTCGTTGACGACGATCACCTCGAACCTCGGGTAGTCGAGCATGGTCATCGATCGGACCGCCTCGGCGATGCCGGCCTCCTCGTTGTAGGCGGGCATCACCACGGAGATGGGCGGCGTGGTGTCGGACCCGGCGAGGGCGCGCATGGCCGCGGCCGAGCGCTGGAACTCGTCGTCCCGCAGCTCCCACCAGGAGAGCACGCCCATGCCGAGCACGAAGAGCTCCTTGGCGATCAGGTAGCCGAGGATGGCGAGGTTGAAGGCGACGATGGCATCGGCGAGCACGTCAGCGCGCCCTTCCACCCGGGATCACCCGCAGCGATCGCACCTCTCGGTCGGCCATCCCGACCGCCCGCAGGTATTCCGCCTTGCCGGCGTCGAGCAGATGTCGCACGAGGTCCTCGGACCGGGCGCGTACCTCGGGCTCGTCCGCCTCCAGGTCTCCCACCGCCCGATCGGCCGCGCCTGTGACCAGCAACGCCGCGGCAGCCGCATCCCGGGCGTATGGATCATCGCCGTCGATCTCGGCCACCAGCGCCTCGGTGCCACCGGGGATCCGCGCGAGAGACATCGCCGCGTTCTGCCGTACCCACCAGGCCGGATCCCGCAGCGCATGGGCGAGGTAGGGAACGGCCGCCGGCTCCAGCACCTGGCCGAGCGCCGTGGCGGCCTGGGCCCGCACCTCCCAGGCGCCGTCCCCCAGCAACGCCATGAGGCGGGGTGTCGAGGCGGGACCGCCACAGCGCCCGAGGGCGGCGGTGGCTCGAACCCTGAGCTCGGTGTCGGGCGTATCGAGCACGGCCAGCAGCGCCGGCTCGGCCGATCGGTCGCCGATCGACCCGAGGATCCGCGCCACCACCGGGCGGTAGCGGCCGCCGCTGCCGAGATGGGCGCACAGCTCGGGCACCGCCTGCGGTCCGAGCCGGCCGAGGCCGTCGGCGATGCGCAGCGCCGCCCACTCGCTCGAGCGCTCCATGCAGGCGAGCAGGTTGGGGACGGCCTGGGCGTCGCCGATCGCGGCGATGGCGAGGGCGGCATGCACCCCCACGTCCTCGTCGCTATCGGTGAGCAACGAGAGAAGAAGAGGGATGGTGGACGCATCGGCCACCTCGACCAGGGCCTGGGCCGCCCTCACCCGCCGGCGCCGGCCGAACCCGGTGAGGTCGGCGCGCAGCCAGTCGATCATGCCGCTGGCCCGGGTGAGGACGAGCAGGCGCTCGCGCTCGGAGCCCCGGAGGAAGCGCAGATGCTCGAGGACCACCTCGCAGAGCAGCGGATCTCGCCGGCGCCGGAGGAGCCTGCGGGGGATCTGACGGGTGCCCATCACCAGGTCGCCGACCAGCTCGGCGAGCGCGGCGCGGCGGCGGGCCTGCCGGCGCCGAACCGCCTGCCTGGTCATCTTGCGGGCGAAGAGACCGGTGGTGGCGAGGATGACCACGGCGAGCACCACCACCAGGGCCTGGACGAGCGCTCCTGCACCCATCGACGTCACCCGGGCAGATGGCCGAGGCTGCGCCGGAGCTCGGCCCTGACCTTCGCCTGGAGCTCGGCGACGCTGAACGGCTTGGCGATGAGCTCGGCGACCCCCAGCTCGAAGGCATCGACCACCCGGTCCTCCGTGGCGAGGCCGGTCAGCATGATCACCGGCCAGGTCATCCCGTCGCGACGCCACTCGGAGAGAAGCTCCATGCCGAGCATCCCCGGCAGGTGGTGATCGAGGATCACGAGGTCGAAGCTCCGCCCGGCGACGAGCGCCCGGGCGAGTAGCCCGTCCTCGCACACCTCGACGCGGCACCCCACCCCCTCGAGGGCACGGCGTACCACGTACGCCACGACGCGATCGTCCTCGACCACGAGGACGTGCGGAGCTCCGGCCGTGGGGGTCATCTCCCTTGTATCGGCGCGGATCTCCGTCGCCTCAGCCCTTTCCCCGGGAGGGCTTGGGCCACGAAACCCCATCACACCTCGGATTGGTCCAGCATGGGTCGATCGGCCTACTCTCGCCGGACTCGTGCGATCCCTCGCCCTCACCCTCGTCTGCATCGTCGCCATCGCGTCCGCGCCCGTGGCCCTGGCCGACGACGTCGACGCCGCAGTCGCCGGCGCCCGCGGCGGAGGGCTCGTGGTCCGGACAGAGGTCGAGCAGACGGCGGTCGATTCGGCCCGCGGGCAGGCGGCGGCGGGCCGCCTGGCACATGTCTCGCTCGGGCACCTCCTGTCGACATGCGAGGCAGCCGCCGAGGTGCTGGGGGCAGGCCCCGATGTGGCCACGATCTTCGACGGGTTCCGCCAGAGCTCCAGCCACTGGTCGATCATCACCGGGTCCCGGTGGACAGCGATGGGAACCGGCGCGGCGGTCGGACCGGACGGGTTGCTCTACGTCTCGATCGTGTTCTGCGACGAGATCGACGCCACTGTGCCCGCACCCGCACCCGCACCCGCACCGGCTACGAGCTCACCAGCCCCGTCCCGGCCGTCTCCAAGGTCCGAGCAGCCCTCCGCCGACATCACGGTGTCGGCCCTCCTCATCGGCCCCGGACCGTTCGCTCCGACCGACCAGTGGTCCACGGGGAACGTCCCCCTGGTCGTCTGATCGGCTCAGGATCGCTCGGCGACCACCAGCTCGGCGATCTGCACGGCGTTGAGGGCGGCGCCCTTGCGAAGGTTGTCGCCGACCACCCAGAGGTTGATGCCCCCGGGCTCCCCCAGCGTCTCCCGGACCCGACCGACGAGCACGTCGTCGATGCCCGCGGAGTCGAGCGGGGTGGGAACCGTGTCCTCCCACACCTGGACACCGGGCGCCGCCGTCAGCAGGTCGAGGGCCTCCTCCCGGCCCACCGGGCGATCGAACCGGAGGGTGGCTGCGATGCCGTGCCCGACCATGACGGGCACGCGCACGCAGGTCGGCTCCACCCACAGACCGGGCACCTCGAGGATCTTGCGCGACTCGTAGACCAGCTTCCACTCCTCGTCGGTGTACCGGTGCTCCTTCTCGGACCCGGCAAAGGGGATGACGTTGAACCCGATCGGGCGGGCGTAGACCTGCGGGAGCGGATCGTCCCATCCGCCCACGCGAAGCGCCTCCGTGGCGTCGAGGAAGAACCGGGTCTGCCGCTCCAGCTCCTCCATCCCACGCTGCCCGGAGCCCGACACCGATTGGTACGAGGTGGCGATCATCGAGCGCACCCCCGCCCCGCGATGGAGCGGCCCCACCGCCATCATGAGGTCCATCGTGGTGCAGTTGGGGTTCGCCACGATGCCCCGCGGGCGCCGGATCACGGCGTGGTCGTTGACCTGGGCGACGACCAGGGGAACATCGGGCTCCATGCGGAACGCCGAGGAATTGTCGACCACGACGGCTCCCGCCTCGGCGAACCTGGGGGCATGGGCGCGAGAGCGATCCCCGCCGGCCGAGAACAGGGCCACCTCGATCCCGGAAGGGTCGGCGGTGGCCAGGTCTTCGACCTCCACCTCGCCCCAGGCCGTCTCCACCTTCGATCCCGCCGATCGCTCCGAGGCGAGCAGTCGTAGCTCGGATACCGGGAAGACCCGTTCCTCGAGGATCGCGATCATGGTCCGGCCGACCGCCCCGGTGGCACCGACGACCGCCGTCCGTACGCCGGTCATGCGATGACCTCCTCGGCGACCGTCGGCGGTTCGAATG
Source organism: Acidimicrobiia bacterium (assembly GCA_046484325.1). Lineage (GTDB taxonomy): Bacteria > Actinomycetota > Acidimicrobiia > Spongiisociales > ZC4RG35 > JAWOJB01. The sequence continues at coordinate 42,258 of JAWOJB010000060.1, forward strand.
CGTCGTGGAGGGCCCGCACCGCCGCCTCCACGTCCTCCGACCCCACGACGCAGGAGATACGGATGGTCGACGTCGAGATCATGTCGATGTTGATTCCGGCGTCGGCGAGCGCCCGGAACACACCGGCGGCCACGCCCGGGTGCGACTTCATCGCCGCCCCGACCAGCGAGACCTTGGCGACGTCGGCGTCGACTTCCACGCCGATCGCCTCCAGCTCGACGGCGACCTGACCGGCGATGGTCCGGGCGATGTCGAGCGACGCCTTCGGCACCGTGAACGAGATGTCGGTGGAGCCGTCGTGGGAGACGTTCTGGACGATCATGTCGACGTTGATCCCGGCCGAGGCGAGCGGCTCGAACACCCGGGCCGCCACCCCGGGCCGATCGGGCACTCCCCGCACCGTGACCTTCGCCTCCGAGGTGTCATGGGCGATCCCGCTGATGATGGCCTGCTCCATCGTGGTCTCCTTGACCCAGGTCCCGGGTCGGTCGTGGAACGACGATCGTACGTGGATGGGGATGCCGAACCTGCGCCCGAACTCGACCGAACGGGTCATAAGGACGCCCGAGCCCGAGGCCGACATCTCGAGCATCTCCTCGAACGAGATCTCCTCGAGCTTGCGGGCGTCGGGGACCAGCCGGGGATCGGCGGTGAAGACGCCGTCGACGTCGGTGTAGATCTCGCACATGTCCGCGTCCAGCGAGGCCGCCAGCGCCACCGCGGTGGCATCGGAGCCGCCCCGGCCGAGCGTGGTGATCTCCTTCGAGAGGGGGTCGACGCCCTGGAACCCGGCGACGATCACCACCTTGCCCTCGGCCAGGCCATCCTTGACACGGGTGCCCCGGATCTCCTGGATCCGCGCCTCCCCGTGGGCGGCGTCCGTGAGGATCCCGGCCTGGGAGCCGGTGAAGCTGACGGCGTGCACCCCGCGACGCTCGATCGCCATCGCCGTGAGCGCCATGGAGATGCGCTCGCCGGCGGTCAGCAGCATGTCCATCTCCCGAGCAGGCGGATCGGGGTTGATCGCCTCGGCCAGCTCGACGAGCTGGTCGGTGGTGTGGCCCATCGCCGAGACGACCACGACCACGTCATGGCCCTCGGACCTCGTGGCGACGATCCGATCGGCGACCCGGCTGATGCGCTCGGGGTCGGCGACCGACGTGCCCCCATACTTCTGGACGACGATCGACATCGGATCCCGTCTGGTGAGGAACGGAGTGTACCGGTGGCGGGTTTCGAGCCGTGCTCGCCGACTATCGTCCCCCATCCCTCCGGGAGCACCCGATGACCACCGACAAGCGACACCGAAAGAAGGAAGCGCGCCGCCAGCGCCTCGAGACCGAGCGCAAGGCGGCTTCTCGCCGGGAGCTGCGGCGGAGGCTGCTAGCCGCCTTCGGGATCGGAGCGGTCGTGATCGGGGTGCTCGTCGTCTTCTCACTCGGCGACGACGCCGACCTCCCGGGCACCTACGAGGCCTTCCGCAACCAGCCCACGGCCTGCGGGGGCGAACAGCCGCCCGCCGAGCAGATCCAGACCTTCCCCGCACCCGAAGACATGGGCATCGGCCCCGACGACCCCGTCACCGCCACGCTCGTCACCTCGTGCGGGGAGATCGTGCTCGAGCTCGACCCGGCGTCGTCACCCGCCACCGTCAACTCGTTCGTGTTCCTGGCCGAGCAGGGCTTCTACGACGGCACCGTGTTCCACCGGATCCTCGCCGACTTCGTGGTGCAGGGCGGCGACCCCCAGGCCGACGGCCGGGGCGGGCCCGGCTACCGGGTGCCCGATGAGTTCCCCGAGGCCGGCTTCACCTACGAGCCGGGGGTGGTGGCGATGGCCAACGCCGGCCGGGGCACCACCGGCATGCTTCCGCAGTTGGTCAAGATGGTCGAGAGCAAACTTGATGTGAATGATCTTGGCGGGATCACCGTCGGGCAGGCCCTCGACGCACTGGACGAAGCGGCATCGGAAGAGGAAAAAGCAGTCATCGCCCAGGCCCGGCAGTTTCTGACCGCCATGCCTTTTGTCCTCGACCTGCCGTTCGAGGCGGTGTATTTGCAGTACGTTGCAGGAGACCGGTGACAGGCAAGACCTCTGAGGTTTGATCTTTTCGCAGCGACGGAGCACTTGTTCCGTCGCTGTTGTTTTGTCCCCAGGCTCTACCGATACACTTATCGACGATGCCTGACTCGAAATATGCGCACCGTCATTTCAGTGTCATTGATTGCATAGATGACCCGGTAATCGCCAACACGGATTCGCCAATCGTTGTTCGAGCCAGCAAGCTTGCGGCATCCTGGCGGTCTTGGGGTTTCGGCCAAAGCACGGATGCGAGGGATGATGCGGTGAAATGTTTCAACAGGGAGCTTTTTAAAATCTCGTTCTGCCGTTTGCTCCAGGTAGATTTCATACATTGGGAGTGTACTCGGCCAGGAATTCGTCGAGTTTTCTGAATTTGAGGGGCTTTTCTCTCATTTCTTTGAGCATTTCCAGGTCGTCCAGGTCTTCCAGCCGCTCCAGCATTTCTTGATATTCGTCAATATCCAGGATGACTGCGGCAGGTTGACCATTCCG
>JAWOJB010000003.1:0-14628 GCA_046484325.1 Acidimicrobiia bacterium
GACGGATCGGTGCGTGCGTCCCTCGATCTTGCCGGACTCGGCGAGTATTTCGAGCTCGTGGTCGACTCCGAGGAGGTGGGGGTGAAGAAGCCCGACCCCGGCATCTTCCACCTGACCCTCGGACGCCTCGGGGTTCGACCCGAGCACGCCTGGTACGTGGGGGACTCGGCCTTCCACGACCTGGGCGGGGCGAGGGCCGCCGGGCTGGCGGAGGCCTGGCTGGTCGATCCGCTGGGTCTTCACGACGGCCCCGGGCGCATCGGATCGGTGGCAGAGCTGCCGAACCTGATCTGATCCGCATCGCGCCTCCGCCCCTCGAACCCGGAGGTGCCGGTCGCGATCCGCGGAGGGTGGGGCTACGCCAGGAACTCCGCCAGCGCCTGCCGGATTCGATCGGTGTGCTCGGGCCCACCGGCCTCGAAGGCGATGCTGATCTCCACCGTGCCGAACGGGAGGCCGAACCCCTCCCGGTGATGATCGACCTCGACCACGTTGCCGCCCTCGCCGGCGATCGTCTCGAGTACGCCGGCCAACCGGCCCGGCTGATCGGGCACCCTCACCCGCAGCTCGGCGTACCGACCCGAGCCCTCCAGCCCGTGGCGGACGTACTTGCCCAGCAGCAGCAGGTCGATGTTGCCGCCGGAGAGCACGACCACGATCGGCTCGGGGACCCCGGCCGGGATCAGGCCCTCGAGCAGCGCCGCTACCCCCACCACCCCGGCAGGCTCGGTCGTCAGCTTGGCCCGCTCGAGCACGAGGGTCAGCGCCGCGGTGGTCTGGGCGTCGGTGACGGTGACGAAGTCGTCGACGAGCGCCTCGACCATCTCGAACACGAGCTCGGAGGCGACGGTGACATTGATGCCGTCGGCGAGGGTCGGACGCACCGGGACGGTGACGGGGCGCCCGGCCCGCCGGCTCTCGAGATACGTGGGAGCCACGTCGATCTCCACCCCGATCACGTGGGCCTGCGGCCGCAACGACTTCACCGCCAGGGCGGTGCCTGCCAGCAGTCCCCCACCGCCGGTCGGGATGATGACCGTGCCGACCTCTGGGAGTTGCTCGACGATCTCGAGGCCGAGCGTGCCCTGGCCCGCCACGATCAACGGGTCGTCATAAGGGTGGATGAACCGATCGCCGGTGGTGTCGCTGTGGTCGAGAGCGGCGCTCACGGCCTCAGCCAGGCTGGTCCCCGTCAGGCGGATCTCGGCCCCGTACTCCCGGGTGGCGTTCACCTTCGGGATGGGCGCGGTCTCGGGCATGAACACCGTGCAGGGGGATCCGGCGAACGCCGCCGCCAGGGCCACTCCCTGGGCGTGATTGCCTGCCGAGGCGGCGACCACCGGTTCGCCGGCGAGGCGGCTCACGACGTTGAGGGCGCCCCTGATCTTGAACGAGCCGGCCCGTTGCAGGCACTCCGCCTTGAGCCAGACCTCGCGCGCGGTGATCCGGGAGAACGAGTGGGATCGGGACAACGGGGTGGTGAAGACACGATCGTCGAACCGATCGCGGGCGGCCCGGATGTCCTCGATCCGTGGCGGAATGAGCGTGCTGTCCGATTGGCGCGCCGTGCTCACCTGGCGTAGCATACGGCGGCCCCCGGTGCGGAGCCCTGTTTCCCACCGTCCCCCAGATCGTCCTCCAGAACCAGGCCCTCGACCAGGCCCCAGGCCCTCGACGCCGCCGAGGATCCCTTATGAGCGCATTCAAGACCTTCTCGCCGAAGCCGGCCGATCTCACCTCGACCTGGTGGGTCGTGGACGCGGCCGACCTGCCGCTCGGCCGCCTCGCCTCCGAGGTGGCCCAGGTCATCCGTGGCAAGCACAAGCCGACGTACGCACCCCACGTCGACGGGGGCGACTACGTGGTGGTCGTCAACGCCGAGAAGGTGGCGGTGGCCTCGTCGAAGAGCCAGGAGAAGATCTACTACCGCCACTCGGGCTACCCGGGCGGGCTCAAGGCCGAGTCGTTCGAGTCGCTCAGGGCCCGCCGGCCGGAGGTCATCCTCGAGCGGGCCGTGCGCGGCATGCTGCCCAAGAACCGGCTGGGTCGCCACATGGCCCGCAAGCTCAAGGTGTACGCGGGCCCCGACCATCCCCACGCAGCCCAGCAGCCGCAGCCGCTGCAGTTTCCGTCGATCCGAAAGGTGGAGCTCTGATGCCGAAGCCCCTCGTCCAGGCCACCGGCCGCCGCAAGGAGGCCGTCGCCCGGGTCCGTCTCCGCGACGGCAGCGGGCAGGTGACCCTGAACGGTCGCTCCATCGAGAACTACTTCCCGACCATGGCCTCCCGCCTCCGGGTGCTCGAGCCCCTCCAGATCACCCAGACCGTGGGCCGGTTCGACGTCGACGCGACGTTGGAGGGCGGTGGCCGCTCGGGCCAGGCCGACGCCCTTCGCCTCGGCATCTCGCGGGCACTCGTCGAGCTCGACCCGGAGCTCCGCCCGGTCCTCAAAAAGGCCGGGTTCCTGACCCGCGACGCCCGGGTCGTCGAGCGCAAGAAGTACGGGCTGCGCAAGGCCCGCCGGGCCCCGCAGTACACCAAGCGTTGACGCTCTCGGACCGTCTCGGGTCGCCGCTCCTCAGGAACGGCGAGCGGCTGTTCGGCACCGACGGCATCCGGGGCGTCGCCAACACCCAGCTCACCGCCGAACTGGCCCTCGAGCTCGGTCGTGCCGCCGGGTCGTTGCTCACCACCGGACCGGTGCTGGTCGGGAGGGACACCCGTCGTTCCGGCGAGATGCTCTCCGCCTCGCTCCAGGCCGGTTTCCAGTCAGCCGGCATCGACACGGTCGACGCCGGGGTGCTCCCTTCGGGGGGGATCAGCCAGCTCACGGCCGGCGGGAGCGCCACGATGGGGGCGATCGTCAGCGCTTCGCACAACCCCGCCGAGGACAATGGCATCAAGTTGCTCGCCGCCGACGGCACCAAGCTCGCCGACGCGCGCGAGGACGAGATCGAACGTCGGCTTCGCAACGGCTCGCGCACGATTCCGCTCGGCGCCGGCGTGGGGACCCGCTTCCCCCTGCCCGACGCCACCGAGCAGTACGTCGGGCATCTGGCCCGGGATGCCGAGTACCGGTTTCGGGGGATCTCGGTGGTGCTCGACTGTGCCAACGGCGCCGCCTACCGGGCCGCCCCGGCGCTCTTCGACCGGCTCGGCGCCGATGTCGAGGTGCTGGCGGCCGACCCCGATGGGACGAACATCAACCTGGGATGTGGCTCGACCCACCCCGAGTTCGTGACTGCCCGGTCCGCCGGCCGGGTCGGCCTGGCCTTCGACGGCGACGCCGACCGGCTGGTGGCCGTCGACGAGATCGGGGAGATCGTCGACGGCGATGCGATCATGGCCATCGTCGCCCGCCACTGGAAGGCGGCCGGCCGGCTCACGGGGGACATGGTGGTGGCGACCGTCATGTCGAATCTGGGCTTCCGCAAGTCGATGGACGAGGCGGGGATCAGGGTCGTCGAGACCCGGGTGGGCGACCGGTACGTGCTCGAGGCGATGCGAGAGCACCGGGCCGTGCTCGGTGGCGAGCAGTCCGGGCACATCATCTTTCTCGACCGGGGCAGGACCGGCGACGGCCTCCTCACGGCGGTCCGCCTGCTCGAAGTGATGGCCGGGACCGGCAAGCCCCTGGCCGAGCTGCGCGCCGCGGCCATGAGGTCGTATCCCCAGGTGCTCCACAACGTGCGGGTGGCGGCTCGCGACCGCCTCGCCACCGCCGGGGCGGTGTGGGACGCCGTCGAGGAGGTCGAGCGATCGCTGGGGGCGGACGGGCGGGTGCTGGTGCGGGCCTCGGGGACCGAGCCGCTCGTCCGGGTCATGGTCGAAGCCTCTACCGACGGCGAGGCCAGGAGGTACGCTGAGGCCCTCGCCGACGTGGTGAGCCGCGAATTGGGAGAGGGGTGAGAACCAGACCCGAGACGGAGCAATCGGCCGAGGCGAACCAGACAGCGCCAGACCCGGCTCGACGCCGGGTGACGAGGAGGAAGGTCATCGAAGAGTTCGGCGGATGCCTTCCCGGCCCTCCACGGTCGTGACGCGAGGGAGGAAAACCCGGGCGTGAGCCCGGAACAGAGGCCCCGCGAGGTGGAGCCGGCCATGCCGGCGGGACCAGAGGTCCCATCGCCGATTCGGCCTCCCAGGTGGCGTCCAGGCGACGCCGTGAACCAGGAGGATTCCATCATGTGCGGCATCGTTGGTTACGTCGGCACGCGCCCGGCGATCGACATTCTCATTCCCGGGCTCGAGCGCCTCGAGTATCGGGGCTACGACTCGGCCGGGCTGGCCGTCTACCAGGACGGGGCGCTTTCGACCGTCAAGCGGGCCGGCCGGATCGCCGATCTGGAGCGGGCGGTCGAGGTGGCGTCGCCGGCCACCGGTACGGCCGGGATCGGTCACACCCGGTGGGCGACCCACGGGGCACCCACGACCGCCAATGCCCACCCCCACCGCGACTGCACGGGCTCGGTCGTCGTCGTTCACAACGGGATCATCGAGAACTGGTCCGAGCTCAAGCGGGAGCTGGCCCAGCGGGGCCATGCGTTCGCGTCCGACACCGACACCGAGGTCGTGGCCCACCTCGTCGAGGAGATGGCCGACCGTCCGTTGGCCGAGGCGGTGCGGGAGGTCATGCGCCGGGCCGAGGGGGCGATGGCGCTGGCGGTGATGCGGGTCGGCTCGCCAGACCTCATCGTGGGAGCCCGGCGCGGGAGCCCGCTGGTGGTCGGGCTCGGCGACGGCGAGAACTTCCTGGCGTCCGACATCCCGGCGTTTCTCGAGCACACCCGTCGCATGCTCGTCGTGGACGACGACCGGGTGGTCGAGGTCCGGGGCGATGGAGTCACCGTCACCGACCTCGAGGGTCAGGTCGTCGACCCGCCTGAGCGGCTCGTCCAGTGGGACCTGGAGGCGGCCGAGAAGGGCGGCTATCCGACGTTCATGCTCAAGGAGATCCACGAGCAGCCCCAGGCGATCGCCGACACCCTGCGGGGCCGGGTCGACGAGGTGGGCCTCGTCCGGCTGCGCGAGCTCGAGGTGCCGGACCGGATGCTGCGCATGATCGACAAGGTCTTCGTGATCGCATGCGGCACCTCGTACCACGCCGCCCTCATGGCCAAGTACGCCATCGAACGGTGGACCCGGCTCCCGGTCGAGATCGACATCGCCTCGGAGTTCCGCTACCGGGACCCCGTCCTCGACGGGCGATCGCTCGTGATCGGGATCAGCCAGTCGGGCGAGACCGTCGACACCCTCGCGGCCATCCGCTACGCCCGCGCCCAGGGCTCGGTGGTGATCGGCGTCTCGAACGTGGTCGACTCGGCGCTGGCCAGGGAGAGCGACGCCGTGCTCTACACGAGGGCCGGCCCCGAGATCGGCGTGGCCGCCACCAAGACCTTCACCACCCAGCTGGTCGCCATGCAGCTCCTCGGCCTCCACCTGGCCAGGGTGCGGGGCTCCCTCGACAACGGGAGCATCGAGCACCTGGTCTCCGAGCTCATGGGACTGCCCGAGCGCGTGGAGAAGGTGCTGACGCTCGACGACACGATTCGCGGATACGCCGAGGAGTGGAAGGACGTGCGCGACTACTTCTTCCTCGGGCGCTCCGGCGACTTCCCGGTGGCGATGGAGGGGGCGCTCAAGCTCAAGGAGATCGCCTACGTGCGGGCGGAGGGGTACCCGGCGGGGGAGATGAAGCACGGGCCGATCGCCCTCATCGAGCCAGGGGTCGTGGTGGTGGGCGTGGCGACCGACACCCACATCCGGGCCAAGACGCTCTCCAACATCGAGGAGATGCGAGCCCGCGGCGCCACCATCTTCATGGTCGTCGAGGAGGGCGACGAGGCCTCGGCGGCCGTCGCCGACCGGGTGGTGGCCGTCCCCGAGGCGCCCGACCTCATCTGCACCGTCACCGCGGTGGTGCCCCTCCAGTTGCTGGCCTATCACGTCGCCACCGCCCGGGGGCTCGACGTCGACAAGCCCCGCAACCTGGCGAAGACCGTCACCGTGGAGTGAGGAGGGACGAGGTGGAGGTCCCCGAGACCCGATATGCGCTCACCTCCGATGGGCTCCACATCGCCTACCAGGTGTGGGGCGACGGGCCGATCGATCTCCTCCTCGTCCCCGGCTTCATCTCCCACGTCGAGATGGCATGGGAGTGGCCGCCCCTTTCCTCGGTGTTGAGCCGGCTCGGATCCTTCGCCCGGGTGATCGGATTCGACAAGCGGGGTACCGGCCTGTCCGACCGGATGGGCGATCTCCCCGACGCCGATCGCCGCATGCTCGACCTGTCCGCCGTCATGCAGGCGGCGGGCAGCGAGCGTGCAGTTCTTCTCGGGATCTCCGAGGGCGGGTCGCTCGCCATCCTGTTCGCAGCAACCTATCCCCATCGCACCGAGGCGCTCATCGTGTGTGGCTCGTACGCCTACCCCATCCGGACGGACAACCACCCGCTCGGCGTCACCGCCGACGAGTTGGCCCGGATGGCCGAGTACCTCTCGAGCCGCTGGGGCACCGGAGTCGGGCTGCGGGCGTGGGCGCCGAGCGTGGGCGAGGATCAGGAGGCGCGGCGGTGGTGGGGCCGGCTACAGCGGATGGCGGCGAGCCCGGGCGCCGCCCGTCTCCTCGTCGACTCCTACAACCGGATCGACGTCCGTCCCGCTCTGCCGCTCGTACGGGTGCCGACCCTCGTGCTGCATTCCAAGGGAGATCGGATGGTCCCGGTGGCACTCGGTCGGGAGATCGCCGACGGGATAACGGGTTCGACCCTGGTGGAGATGGAGGGCGCCGACCACCTGGTGACGGCGGTCAACGGGCCGGTCATCGTCGACACGGTGGCGGAGTTCCTCCCGGGAGTCGCCGAGCTCCCCACACCCGACCGGATCCTCGCCACGGTGCTCTTCACCGACATCGTCGGCTCCACGCAGCGGCTCAGCGAGGTCGGCGACCTGCGGTGGCGTGAGGTGCTCGATGCCCACGACCAGATGGTCGAGCGCCACGTCGCCCGGTATGGAGGTCGGTTCGTCACCGGTACCGGTGATGGCGCTCTCGCGGTGTTCGACGGCCCCACCCGGGCCATCCGTTGCGCCGAGGCAGTGCGCGACGGCGCCCGCAGCCTCGGCCTGCGGGTGCGGGCCGGGCTCCACACGGGCGAGCTCGTCGTCCGAAACGGCGACGTCGCCGGTATCGCCGTCCATCTCGCCCAGCGGGTCTCGGCGCTGGCCGGGCCGGACGAGGTATTGATCTCCAGGACGCTCGCCGATCTCGTGGCCGGCTCGGGCCTCGTCTTCGAGGACCGGGGTGAGCACGAGCTGAAGGGCGTGGATGGGCGTTGGCGCCTCTACGCCGTCTCGGCCTGACCACCTTGGGCGGGGGGGAGCCCTACCCTGCCAGGCGTGCGGATCATCGGCCTCGGCGTCGATCTCGCCGACATCGACAGGGTGGAGGGCGTGCTGGCGCGCCGGCCCCGGTTCGCCGAGCGTTGCTTCACCCCTCACGAGCGGGATTACGCCCTCGGCTATGCCCACCCCGCCCGCCGGTTGGCCGCCCGCTTCGCCGGCAAGGAGGCGGTGATGAAGTCGATGGGGACCGGATGGCGCCGGGTGCGGTGGACCGACATCGAGATCACCGGCGGCGGGCGGCCCACCGTCAGGCTGTCGGGGTCCGCTCGCCTCCGGGCGGACATGCTCGGCGTGACCGAGGTGCTGGTGACGATCACCCACACCGACACCACCGCGATGGTGATGGCCATCGCGGTCGGCGAGCACTGAGGTCCGGTGCCCGGGCCGGATAGGCTCGGGTCGATGCGCCCCGTCATCACCCCCGAGGAGGCAGCCCGCCTCGACGCCGCCTCGACGGTCCCGGTCGATGACCTCATGGAGCGGGCGGGCCTCGCTGTGGCGCTGGCCGCGGTCGAGATGGGCGCCCGCTACGGCACCCGGGTGACGGTGCTGGCGGGGCCGGGGAACAACGGCGGCGACGGATACGTGGCCGCTCGCCATCTGCGGGGCAGGGGGGTGGCCGTCGAGGTGCACGCCCTCGACCACCCGCGAACCGAAGTGGCTCACGCCGCCGCCGCCCGGGCCCGGCGGGCCGGGGTGCCCGTCCGCGAGCTGGCGGGTCCGGTGCCGTCGGCGCTCGTGATCGACGCCCTGTTCGGGGGTGGCTTCCGGCGGGGCCTCCCCGACGAGGTGCGGGCCTGGATGGCGGTGCCGGCCCGGGTGCTGGCGGTCGACGTCCCCTCCGGTCTCGACCCGGCGACCGGCGAGGTGGCCGACGGAGCGTTCAGAGCCGAGCGGACTGTCACGTTCCATGCTCTCAAGACCGGCCACGTGCAGGGCGAAGGGCCCGACCGCTGCGGCCTCGTCACCGTCGCCGACATCGGACTGGTCGGTGGCGACCCGGCGATGGTCGTGGCCGACGACGGCGATGCCCCGCGCCCTCCCCGCCCCAGGGCGGCGCACAAGTGGTCGGCGGGGTCGGTGCTCGTGGTGGGTGGCTCGCCCGGGATGCTCGGCGCCGCCGTCCTGGCCGGCACGTCTGCTCTCACCTTCGGAGCCGGCTCCACGGCCGTGGCGGTCCCCGGGGCCTGGCAGCAGGCGCTGGTGGCCGCCGCCCCCCAACTGCTCAGCCATGCGGTGGGCGGCGGGTTCGAGTTCCCGGCCGGCGCCGGCGTCGAGGTGTGCCGGCTCGCGGAGCGCTATGACGTCACGCTGCTCGGACCGGGGCTCGGGCGCGGCCGGCCCGAGCTGGTCGCCGAGACGATCCGCGGGGTCCACGGCCCGCTGGTGCTGGACGCCGACGCCCTCAACCTGCTGGACCCGGCGATGCTCGAGTCTCGGTCCGTCCCGGCGGTGCTGACGCCGCACGCCGGGGAGTTCCGGCGCCTCACCGGGGAGGAACCAGGCCCGGACGCCGCACGCGGATTCGCCTCCGCCTCCGGGTCGGTTGTGCTGCTGAAGGGCAACCCCACCCACGTCACCGACGGCGAGACGGTGTGGCTGGTCGACGCCGGGGGCCCGGAGCTCGCCACGATCGGAACCGGCGACGTCCTGGCCGGCATGCTCGCCGCGCTGTGGGCGCGGGGCCTCGAGCCCCTGACCGCAGCCGTGTCGGCCGCCCACTGGCATGGCCGGGCTGGGGCCGATCTGGCCAGCGCCGGCACGGTCACCGCCGACCGGCTGGCGGAGCACGTCGCTCGGTTCGCGTGGGACCGCCCATGAGCGAGCCGGCCGAGAGCGAGGGCACCCTCACCTCCGTCCCCGGGGTGGCCGTGGGACACTGGACCGATCCCCTGGCCCTCACCGGATGCACGGTCGTCGTGCTTCCCGAGCCGAACCAGGCCGCGATCGACGTGCGCGGCGCCGCTCCCGCCACCCGCGAGACCGACCTGCTCCGACCCGGGATGCTCGTCGAGCAGGTGCAGGCGATCCTGCTGACCGGGGGATCGGCATTCGGGCTGGCGGCCGCCGACGGGGTCGTGACGGGGCTCGAGCAGGCGGGGAGGGGATTTCCGACCCCGGCAGGTCCCGTGCCGATCGTCCCGGCGGCTGCCATCTACGACCTCGGTGTGGGGGATCCCTCCGTCAGGCCGGGCCCGGACGAAGGTCGGATGGCGCTGGCGGCGGCTCACCGGGATCCGGTTGCGCAGGGGAGGGTGGGGGCGGGAACCGGCGCCTCGCTCGGCGGCTGGCGAGGCGCCGGGCACGTCCAGTCGGGTGGGCTCGGCTCCTTTGCGGTGACGGTGGATGGGGCGACCGTGGCCGCGCTGGCGGTCGTGAACGCCGTCGGGGACGCCTTCACGCTGGAGGGCGAGCCGCTGACCGGGGGCTCGCCGGTGCCCGAGAGGCCGGGCGGGGGGCCCGGCTTCGGCACGAGCACGACCCTGGTGGTGATCGCCACCGACGCCGCCCTGACCCGGACCCAGCTGAACCCGGTCATGGTCCGGGCCCACGACGGGCTGGCGGCGTGCCTCCGGCCGGTCCACACACGCTACGACGGCGACGTGGTCTTCGGCATCTCCTGCGGAGAGATCCGGGCCGATCTCGACGCGGTGGCCGAGGCGGCGTTCGTGGCGACGGGGAGGTCGGTGGAGGCGGCGGTCCGGCTCGGTGGGCTCGAGCCCGGCCTACCCTTGCGGCGATGAGCGAGGAGCTGGCAGATTTGGCCCGGCGGGCCGCCGTGTGCACCGATTGCCGGCTGGCCGAGACCCGCACGCAGGTCGTATTTGGCGTCGGCGACCCAGCCGCCGACCTGATGTTGGTCGGCGAGGCACCGGGTCGAAACGAGGATCTCCAGGGCGAGCCGTTCGTCGGTGCCGCCGGACAGCTGCTCGACCGGCTGCTCGTCGATGTCCTCGGCTTGGACCGCAGCAGCGTCTACATCGCCAACGTCCTGAAGTGCCGCCCGCCGGGCAACCGGGATCCGAGGCCGGATGAGGTCGAGGCCTGCAAGGGGTATCTGCGCCGGCAGCTGGACCTCGTCGACCCGCGGGTGGTCGTGACGCTCGGCAACTTCGCCACCAAGCTCCTGCTCCGGACCGAGCTGGGCATCACCCGCCTGCGCGGTGCGGCCTACCCCTGGTGGCGGGGGATGACGCTCGTCCCCACCTACCATCCGGCGGCGGCGCTGCGATCGGGCGATCGGGTCGTCGACGCCATGCGACACGACCTCGAACTCGCCCGGGAGGCTCTCACGAGCGCCGCCCGTCCCTCGTCCCCGGCCCCCCACGACCAACTCGACCTCTTCACCGGATGATGCTCACCCTCACCTGCCCCGACGAGACCGACACCCGCGCCGCCGGGGCGAGGCTCGCCGCCCTCCTGCGACCCGGGGACGTCGTCGTGCTGGCCGGTGAGCTCGGCTGCGGCAAGACCGTCTTCGCCGGAGGCCTGGCCGACGGGTTGGGCATCGAACGCCCGGTGACGAGCCCTTCGTTCGTGCTGGTCCGGACCTACGACGACGGATTCCTCCCGCTCGTGCACGTCGACGTGTACCGGCTCGGCTCGCTCGCCGAGTTCGAGGACCTCGAGGTGCTCGAGTTCGCCGACACCGGCGTGGCCGTGATCGAGTGGGGCGAGGCGGTGGCCGTCGAACTACCCGCAGACCATCTCGTCGTGCGCTTCGACGTGCACGAGGACGAGTCCCGCACCCTGCGCTTCGAGCCGCACGGTGTGTGGAACGTCCGCAACCTGCCGGAGGTGCTCGGGTGAGGCTGCTGGCCATCGACTCCGCCACCTCCGCCTCCTCCGTCGCCCTGGCCGAGGACCGGCGGCTGGTCGCCACCGCCGCCAGGGTCGACCGGCGTGGCCACGGCGAGTTCCTCGTGTCCGCCCTCGACTTCTGCTTCGATCAGGCGGGCTGGTCTCCTGGCGACATCGACGCCGTGGTGGTGGATGTGGGGCCCGGTCTCTACACCGGCATCCGGGTGGGGCTGGCGACTGCCCAGGCGCTGGCCGCGGCGGTGGGGGCGATGCTCGTCCCGGCCAGCTCCCTCGACGCCCTCGCCCTCCGGGCGGCCACCGGGCACCGGCACATCTGGACGGTGGTCGACGTCCGTCGCGGCGAGCTGGCGGTCGCCTCCTACCGTGCGGTGCCCGGGGGGGCGGTGAAGGACGGCCCGCCCGAGCTCGTGACGGCGGCGGAGTTCCGGGCGATGGTCGACTCCGACCCCGAGGACTCGCTCGTCGTCGGCGATGTGCCGGCGCTTCCCGACGGCACCCTGCGCGGCCTCCACCGGGTCAAGGTCGGCCGCCCCCGCTACCCGTCGGCCGAGGTGCTGGTCGATCTCGGGCATGGTCACGCCGAGAAGGGCGACGTCCCCCATCCCGAGGAGATCCGTCCGATCTACCTGCGCGAGCCGAACGTCACCATCAACTGGGCGGCGCTCCGCCGGGAGACCGGTCCGTGGGGGGAGGTCGGGTGACCACCGTCGCCGCCGTCCGGATCCGTCCCATGGAGGTCGCCGACCTATCAGGCGTGCTGGCGCTCGAGCAGGTGGCCTATCCCGAGCCCTGGAGCGAGGCCGTGTTCCGGGATGAGCTGTCCGCTCCCCACCGGACCTACCTTGTGGCCGAGGCGGATGGGCGACTGGCCGGCTACGGAGGACTCATGGTGGTGGGAGACGAGGCCCACGTCACGTCGGTGACGGTGTGGCCCGAGCGCCGGGCCGGCGGCATCGGGACCCGTCTCATGCTCGGGCTGGTCGACGCCGCCCTCGCCGCCGCCGCCCGCAGCCTCACCCTCGAGGTCCGCACATCGAATGCCGCCGCCCAGGCCCTCTACGCCCGGTTCGGGATGGCCCCGGTCGGGGTCCGCAAGCGCTACTACGGCACCGAGGACGCCCTCATCATGTGGGTTCACGAGCTCGACGGTGACGAGTATGCCGCCCGTCTCGCCTCGATTCGGGAGACCGCGCCATGAACGCCACCATCCTCGCCTTCGAGACCTCGTGCGACGAGACGGCGGTGGCCGTGGTTCGTGGTCACGAGGTGCTGTCGAATGTCCTCTCTTCGCAGGTCGAGCTGCACGCTCGCTTCGGTGGGGTGGTGCCCGAGGTGGCGGCGCGTGCCCACGTCGAGGCGATCCGCTCACTCACCCACCGGGCCCTCCAGGAGGCCGGCATCCATCCCGACGATCTCGATGCGGTGGCCGCCACCGAGGGCCCGGGCCTCATCGGTGCGCTGCTCGTCGGGCACTCCTATGCCAAGGCGACGGCGTGGGCGCGCCAGTTGCCGTTCGTCGGCATCGACCACATGGAGGGGCACCTGTTTGCCCCCCGGCTCGAGCACGAGGCCTACCGGCCGCCGGCGGTGGTGCTGCTCGTCTCCGGCGGGCACACCCAGCTCGTCCACGTGCGGGACTGGGGCGACTACGAGGTGCTGGGGGAAACCATCGACGACGCCGCCGGGGAGGCCTTCGACAAGCTCGCCCGGGTGATGGGCCTCGGGTTCCCCGGCGGTCCGGCCATCGACCGGGCCTCGGATGGCGGTGACCCCGCCGCCGTCGCCTTTCCCCGGGCGCTGTCCGACCGGCCGTTCCACTTCTCGTTCTCGGGGCTCAAGACGGCGGTGGCAACGTTCGTGGACCGGGCCGAGCGCTCGGGTGACCTCCCTCCGCTGGCCGACGTGGCCGCCTCGCTCCAGGAGGCGATCGTCGACGTGCTCGTCACGAAGACCCTCGCCGCAGCCGAGGCGACCGGTGTATCGGTGGTGGCCGGCGGAGGCGGGGTTGTGGCCAACCGGCGCCTGCGGTCAAGGCTGGCCGAGGCCGCAGCCGAGCGCGGGCTCGAGCTGTACCTGCCGTCACCGCTCCTCTGCACCGACAACGGGGCGATGATCGGGGCGGCCGCCGCCTTCCGGCTGTCCCGGGGCCAATTCAGCGCCTGGGACGCCCGGGTCGACGCCGGCCAGCGCCTCTGAGAGAGCGCCGTGCGTCATGCGCCTTGGACCATGGGCTTATCTGAGTCGTAATAACTCAGATCCGAGGCGCCGCTTGGCACTCTCCGACCGAGAGTGCTAAGGTCCGCTGGCACTCTCGAATGGAGAGTGCCAGGCGCATTCCGAGGCTCATGTCCTGGATTCGGCGGCCTGACAGGCACCACAGTCGGTAGGAGGAGCAACGCATGAAGCTGCAGCCTCTCGGAGATCGTGTCGTGGTGAAGCCGGACGACGAACAGGATGTTCGCACTCCGTCCGGGCTCGTCATCCCCGACACGGCCAAGGAGAAGCCCCAGATGGGCGAGGTCGTCGCGGTAGGCCCCGGGGCGCTGAACGATGATGGCGAGCGGATGCCGATGGACGTCAAGCAGGGCGACAAGGTCCTGTACTCGAAGTTCGCCGGTACCGAGGTCAAGGTCGAAGGGGTGGAGTACCTGGTGCTCTCGTCCCGTGACCTCCTGGCCGTCGTCAACTGAGAGGAGCTGAGGAGACATGGCAGCAAAGGAACTGCGCTTCAACGAGGACGCCCGCCGCGGCCTCGAGGCGGGCGTGAACAAGCTGGCCGACGTCGTGAAGGTGACCCTCGGCCCGAAGGGCCGCAACGTCGTGCTCGAGAAGAAGTGGGGCGCACCCACGATCACGAACGACGGGGTCACCATCGCCAAGGAGATCGAGCTCGAGGACCCGTGGGAGAACATGGGGGCCCAGCTCGCCAAGGAGGTCGCCACCAAGACGAACGACGTCGCCGGTGACGGCACCACCACCGCCACCGTTCTCGCCCAGGCGATGGTCCGTGAGGGCCTCCGCAACGTGGCGGCCGGGGCCAACCCGATGGATCTCAAGCGGGGCATCGAGCAGGCCGTCGACGCCGTCGTGAAGTCGATCGGCGAGCTCTCCCGGGACATCGAGACGAGCGAGGAGATCGCCAACGTCGCCTCGATCTCGGCCAACAACGACGCGTCGATCGGCAAGGTCATCGCAGAGGCGATGGACAAGGTCGGGAAGGACGGCGTGATCACGGTGGAGGAGGGCCAGACCTTCGGGCTGGAGCTCGAGTTCACCGAGGGCATGCAGTTCGACAAGGGCTACATCTCGCCGTACTTCATCACCGACCCCGATCGTCAGGAGGCGGTGCTCGAGGATCCCTACATCCTCATCGCCAACCAGAAGATCACGTCGGTCAACGACCTGCT
>JAWOJB010000006.1:0-25348 GCA_046484325.1 Acidimicrobiia bacterium
CAAGCGGGCCGGCGCCCGGGGTTCGGACCGCTGGGAGACCATCACCTTCGACCGGGCCGTGGACGAGATCGTCAACGGCGGCACCTTCGCCGATGGGACGTCCAGTCCCGGCCTCTCCGAGATCTGGGCCCTGCGAGACCCGCCGGCGGCCAAGGAGATGGCGGCGGCGGTCGACAAGATCACCGCCGAGAAGGACCCGGAGGCACGGTTGGCACTGGTCGAGGACTTCAAGGCCACGTTCGCCGACCACCTCGACGCCCTCATCGACCCCGACCATCCCGACCTGGGGCCCAAGAACAACCAGTTCGTCTTCAACTGGGGACGGCTGAAGGACGGCCGGGGCGAGATCATCAAACGGTTCACCGGGGACTCGATGGGGTCGGTGAACGCCCACGGCCACACCACGGTGTGCCAGGGGTCGCTCTACTTCACCGGCAAGGCGATGAGCGAGCGATTCGTCGAAGGGAAGTGGAGCGGGGGCAGCAAGTTCTACTGGCAGGGGGACCTCGTCCACACCGAGTTCGCCATCCTGGTGGGCAGCAACGTGTTCGAGGGCGGCTACGGCCCCCCCTATCGGGTGGAGAAGATCACCGACGGCCTCGCCTCGGGCCGGCTCAAGTACGTGGTCATCGACCCGCGATTGGGAAAGACCGGGGCAAAGGCGTGGAAGTGGATGCCCAACAAGCCGGGTACCGAGGCCGCCATCGCCTTGGCGATGATCCAGGACGTCATCGCCGGCGAGCGTTACAACGCCGGTTACCTGGAGAACGCCAACAAGGCGGCGGCCGACGCCGCCGGGGAGCCCAATTACTGCAACGCCACCTGGCTGGTGAAGCTCGACGAGTCCGGCATGCCCGGCAAGCTGCTGCGCGGGTCGGACCTGGGCCTCGAGCCCGAGGAGCGGGAGAAGGCCGACGGGAGCGGAACCTGGTCGTTCGATCCCTTCGTCGTGCTCCGGGACGGGGTGCCGGTGACGTTCGACCCCAACGACACCGAGACGCCGGTGACCGGCGACCTGCTCGTCGACACCACCGTCGAGGGCGTTCCCGTCAAGAGCGCACTCCAGGTCCTCTTCGACAGCGCCAACGAGCACACCATCGAGGAGTGGGCCGACATCGCCGGGGTGAGTGCCGGTGACGTCCGGGAGGTGGCGGCCGAGTTCACCCGTCACGGTCGCAAGGCCTGTGTCGACGTGCATCGCGGGGTGAGCCAGCACACCAACGGGTACTACAACGTCCAGGCCTGGTACGACCTCAACCTCCTCATCGGCAGCTTCGACTACGCAGGCGGCCTGGTCGCCCCCAAGACCTATGACCAGGCAGGAGGGAAGGCGGGTCAGCCCTTCCCCATCGCCAAGATGATCGAAGGAGCGATCAAGCCGTTCGGCCACACGATCATCCGCTCGAGCAAGTACGAGTCGAGCACGCTCTTCGACGGGTATCCGGCCAAGCGGCCCTGGTACCCGCTCGCCACCGACATCTACCAGGAGATCGCCCCGTCCATCGGCGATGCCTACCCCTACCCGGTCGGGGCGCTGTTCCTGTACATGGGCTCCCCCGTGTACGCCCTCCCGGCCGGCCACACCAACATCGAGGTGCTGAAGGACCCGGCCAGGCTGCCGCTCTTCGTCTCCTTCGACATCGTGATCGGCGAGACGTCGATGTATGCCGACTACATCATCCCCGACCTGTCCTACCTGGAGCGCTGGGAGTTCCACAAGACCCACCCCAACGTGATCGTGAAGAACGCCCCGGTGCGCCAGCCCACCGTCGGCCCGCTCACCGACACGGCCACCGTGTTCGGGATCGAGCAGCCGATCGGGTTGGAGAGCTTCCTGCTCGCGGTCGCCGAGAAGATGGGGCTGCCCGGCTTCGGGGCCAACGGGTTCGGCGAGGGCAAGCCCTACCGGCGGGCCGAGGACCTCTACATCAAGGAGGTCGCCAACATCGCCTTCGGCGAGAAGCCCGACCTCGAGGACGCGGTGCCCGAGGCCACCGACGAGGAGGTGGAGTTGTTCGTCACCGCCCGCCGGCACCTCCCGCCCACCGTGTACGACGTGGGCGCCTGGAGGGCGGCCATCGACGACGACGAGAGCCTCTGGCGGCGGGTGGTGACGGTGCTCAACCGCGGCGGACGCTTCCAGCCCTACGAGAAGCTGCTCGACGGCGAGAAGCTCACCAACAAGTACGGCACGTACATCGGCTTGTACTGCGAGAAGACCTACGACACCAAGGACAGCATGACCGGGGAGCACTTCTCCGGGGTGGCCCGCCATTTCGAGCCCGGCACCGATTCGATCGGCGTCCCGGTGTCGGCCCAGGACGAGGCGGAGGGCTACGACCTGAGCCTCATCACCTTCCGGACGATCACCCAGACCAAGAGCCGCACGCCCGGTAACTACTGGCTGCGGGCGATCGAGCCGACCAACCACGTGGTGGTGGCGGCCGCCGACGCCCGCCGGCTCGGGCTGCAGGACGGCGACGTGGTCCGGGTGACGTCGAAGACCAACCCGGACGGGGTGATGGACCTTGGCAACGGGCGCACCGTTCCGATGGAGGGCGAGGTGAGCGTGCTGGAAGGCCTCCGCCCAGGTGTCACCGGGTTCAACCTCGGATACGGCCACTGGGCGTACGGGTCGGTCGACTTCGTCATCGACGGCGAGACGATTCCCGGCGATCCCCGGCGGGCCACCGGTATCCACGCCAACGCCGTGATGCGGACCGACAGCGCCAACCCCAACACCTGCCTGCGAGACGTGGTGGGCGGTTCGGCGGTCTTCTACGACACCCGGGTGAAGCTGGTCAAGGTCTAGGCCGGTGAGCGACGGCAGGCGCTCGTTCGGCGGGGTGGCGGTGCTCGTCGGGCTGGTGGCCGTGCTCGGCGTGTGGTGGCTCGTCGTCCCGCCCCGGCCGCTGCTCAACGCCCTCAAGTCGGTGGAGGTCACAGCCGAGGTGGGGGCTGGCCTGGTCGACCGGTATGGGTGTCGTGACTGTCATCCGATCGACGGGGAGGGGGCGATCAAGGCGCCCGACCTGGCGGGGGTGACCCTCCGTCCAGACGACCCCGACCGGGCCGAGCTACGACGATGGTTGCGGGACCCCGACGCCGTGAGGCCCGGCACCGCCATGCCCAACTTCCGCCTCTCCGACACCGAGATCGACGCCATCGTGACGTTCCTCGTCGGCATCGACGGTGGGTGAGCGGTTCCCGAGCGCGGCAGGCATCATGGCGCCGTGACGGTGGAACCCACCCTTGAGGACGTGCGGGGGCGCTTTCGAGGATCACCGCCGCCCGTCGACACCGATCGGTGCCTCAACGCCCGCCATACCGGGGCCGGATGCAGGCTGTGCGAGGCGGCCTGCCCGGTGGCGGCGATCGCCATCACCGATGTGGTGCCACGGCTCGACCCTGGGGCGTGTGTCCACTGCGGGGCCTGTCTGTCCGCCTGCCCCACGGGCGTGTTCGGCGAGGGCGGACGCCCCGAGCGCTTGCTGGCGACCTCGGTGGAAGCCGGCGGGCTCCTCCCGCTGGCGCTGGCGTGCCCCCTGCATCCGGAGCCGGGCCGCACCCCGGCTCCCGATGTCGTCGCCGTCGTCGTCCACGGAAGATGCCTGGCCGGCGTCGGCCTCGAGGATCTCGTCGAGCTCGCCGCCGGCGGCGAGCGCCGGGTGTGGCTGGACGACCGGCCCTGTGAGACGTGTCCGATCGGCTCGGCCCGGGAGGTCTTCGCCTCGGCCGCCGCGCAGGCGAGTGTGCTGCTCCGGCTGGCCGGTCGCTCGCCGTCGATCGCGCTGATGTCCACGAAGGAGGCCGGGCAGGACGCGGACGAGGTCGAGGTGCTCGTGCTCGACGGCATGCGTCCGGAGGTGTCCCGGCGCAGGTTATTCGCCGAGATCGGGAAGGCCGCCCGAGAGCGGTGGTCCCCGCCAGTCGAGGCACCGCCGATGTTCCGGCGGGTCGGCGAGGTGCCGTCCCGGCTTCCCACCGGGGCTCCGGCCAGACGCCGGCGCCTCCTCGAGAGGATGTCCGGGTGGGAGCCGCCTGCCACCTCCGCCGAGCCGGTGCCCGCCTCCGACCTCCCCTTTGCCGCCGTCCTCGTTGATCCGGAGGCGTGTTCGGGGTGCGGGCTGTGTGCCCGGTTCTGCCCGACGGGGGCGCTGCGGTTCGAGGTCGAAGCCGATCAGGACGGTCGGACCCGGTTCCTCCTCGGGGAGCGGAGCTCGCTCTGCATCGACTGCGGGATCTGTGTGCTCGCCTGCCCGGAGGATGCCGTCTCGTTCGGCGATCGCATCCGACCTGCCTCGTTGTGGGATCCGCTCTGGGGCCTGGCGGCGTCGGGGGTGTTGGTGCCCTGCGGATCGTGCGGGCTGCCCACTGCCGCCGGTGGGCGGTTCGGTGACCCACCTCGCTGCCACAGCTGCCGGTTGGGGGCGGGTGTCGTGGACTCGCAGCACGACGAGGCGGGCCTGATGTCCGATCTCCTCGGGCGACTCGATGACGACCGGGGCCGCCCGGAGGCGCCTCCGGTAGCGTGACCTGCATCCGAGGAGAGGAGCCCACGATGTCCGACTACCTGCCCGACGCCTACACCGGTTTCCGCAGCCGCTTCCCGCAGGTGGCCTCGGCCCTCGACGGGGTGGGGGCGGCGGTGGATGCGAGCGGTCCCCTCGACCCCAGGACGATGCGCCTGGTCAAGCTGGCGCTGGCGGTGGGGGCGTCCGCCGAGGGCGCGGTCCGCTCCAATGCCCGGAAGGCCCTCGGGGAGGGTGCCGGCGAGGAGCACATCCGCCAGGTGGCCGCCGCGGCCATCACCACCCTCGGGTTCCCCAGGGCGGTCGCCGCCCTCGGCTGGATCGACGAGGTCCTCGAGAGCCGCCCCTCCGTTCATTGAGCAACGACGTGGGCTCTGCCCACGTCGTTGCTCAACCAACCCTTTAGCGGAGGAGCTCGGCCCCCTCGAAGGCGCGCTCGGGGCTCAGCTCGGCCAGCACCATCTCGTCCTGGGGCGTGAGGGCGCCGGTGACGTGGCGGGCGAGGCAGCGCCCCACCCCCGGCCCGAGCATGAAGCCCTGGCCGCACATCCCCACCGCCACCAGGTGGCCTTCGGGGCCGATCGGCCCGAGCAGCGGTGACCCGTCGGGGGTCATCGGGTAGACCCCCCGCCAGGTGCGGCGCACCTCGAGGTGGCGGAGCCTCGGCAGCAGCTGGACCAGGCGGGTGGCGGCCTCGGGGAGGAACCCAGACCGGACCCGGCGGTCGTCACCGGGCTCCGGCGGGTCGGGGGCGATCGAGAACAGCACCTGGCCGCGGGCGTTCTGGTAGAGGTAGACGTTCTTCGACCTTGCACCCGGACGGAGGTCCACCAGCATGGGCTCGAGGAAGCGGTCGACCGGCTCGCTCACCCCGGCCTCGTGGCCCTCGGCCCTCACCGGGAGGTCGACGTCGACCATCCGGCCGAGCGTGGGGGCGTCGGAGCCGGGGGCGTTCACCACCAATGGCGTCGGGTGATCGCCGAGCGGGGTGACGACGCCGCCGACCCGGCCGGCTCGCCGGCGGATGGCGACCACCGGCTCCCCGAAGTGGAACCGGGCTCCGGCCCGCTCGGCCTCGACCCGGAACCAGTGGGCCGCCAGCAGCGGCGAGGCCGAGCCATCGCCGGGAGAGAACGTGCCCCCCAGCAGGCCCCCGGCCTCGATCCTGGGGACCAGCTCGGCCACCCGGTCCGGGCCGACCCAGTCGATCTCGAGACCCATGGCGCGCTGGGTCGCCACCACCCCCCGCAGCGCCTCGGCGTCGGCCTCGCGGAACGCCACGAACAGATAGCCCCCCCGCCGCCATTCGAGATCCTCGCCCCGTGCCTCCAGCCACCCGGCGAAGACGTCGATGGACTCCCGGCACAGAGCCGCCTTGGCCGGCTCGGAGTGGGTGGCCCGGATCCCACCGATCGCGGCCCGGTTGTCGCCACGACCGGTGGACGGGCCCGGGTCGAACACCCCCACGGACAGGCCCGCCTCGGCGAGCGAGAGGGCGATCGGCGTCCCCACCGAGCCGGACCCGATCACCACCGCGTCGTATCCGCCGCTCATCCGGGTTCCTTCGAGCCCCGGGCGAACACCCCCAGTGGCACCTCGACGAACAGCGGTCGATGGGTGGGGGCCGTCACGTCGGTGTCGGGGATCCCCTCGTCGCGGTAGAGCTTGGCGATGTGCTCGGGGCAGTTCTTGCCGCAGCAGGCCCCCATGCAGACGCGCAGCGCGGCCTTGAGCTCGTTGACGTCGCGGATGCCCGACCGGATGGCGGCCCGGATCTCGCCGGCGGTGACGTGCTCGCACCGGCAGACGATCACGTCGTCGGGGGTGGCGCCGGCGGGGACCGGTTCGATCGGCCGGAGGTCGTCCGGGTCCTGGACCCGGATACCGGCGATGAGCGGGGCGGTCTCGGCGTCGGCCCGGATGCGCACCAGCTTGGTGTGGTCGAGTGCCCGACGGTCCTTGACGTCGACCACCTCGAACCTCCCGAGGGGGACGCCCGCGTCGTCGGTGGCGAGGACCATCGATCCCGGCCGGATGTGGCGGGCGTCGAGCTCGAAGGGGATGGTGACGATCGGTCGGGACGGGTCTGCGCGCCGGTCCACCAGCGTGATGGCGAGCCCCGGGCACACCGCGATGCACTTCGCGCAGCCGGTGCACCGATCGCCGGTGAACACCGGGAGTCCTCTGACCGGGTCCCCGTCCAGCCGGATGGCCCCCTGCCGGCAGGCCGTCACGCACGGATCGCAGGGGATCTCCTGGGTGCACCGGAGCACCGGATACAGCTCGGCCTCGGGCGGGGAGGGCCGCGGGACCACCGGGCCGGGGCGGGCGACGAGCGTCGACAGCAGGTCCTCCCAGTCACCGGGGACGGGCTCGACGGGACGACCGAGCTCGGCTGCCATCCGGCGCCCGGCGATCCTGCCTCCGATCGCGGCGGCCGAGGCCTCGGACACCTCCGAGGCGTCCCCTGCCGTCCACACCGGGATCCCGCACTCCCGCGCCTCGAAGGCGAGCTCGTCGAGCGGAGCCAGCCCCGCCGCCACGAGGACGGCGTCGACCTCATACGTGCGCTCGGTCCCGGGGACCGGCCTGCCCCGGTCGTCCACGGCGGCCACGGTGGCGGCCTCGACCCGCTCCGTGCCGTGGGCGGCGAGGATGGTGTGGGAGAGGAGCACCGGCACCCCCAGCCGGCGGAGCTTGTCGGCATGCACCCGGTAGCCGCCGACCTCGGGCATGAGCTCGACGAGCCCGACCACCTCGATGTCGGCCTGGAGGGCGTGGTAGGCGGCGATCAGCCCGACGTTGCCGCCTCCGACGAGCAGGAGCCGCCGGCAGGGGATCACGCCGTCCCGGTTGAGCAGGGTCTGGAACGCTCCCGCCCCGTACACGCCGGGAAGGGTGTGGCCGGCGAACGGGAGCTGTCGCTCCCTGGCCCCCGTGGCCACGAGCAGCGCCTCGGGCTGGATCAGCCAGTAGCCGCCGTGGCGGACCACTCCGATCCGGCGGTCGGCGAACACCCCCACCGCCGTCGCCTCGGTCCACATCTCGACGTGGGCGAGACCGGCGAGCCGCCCGGCCATCTCGGAGGCGATGTCGAGACCGCGGCGGCCGGCAGAGGTCTGCTCGACGGAGCCGAAGAAGCGGTGGGTCTGCAGGAGGAGCTTGCCGCCAGGCGCGTCCTTGTCGTCGACGACGAGCGTGGCGACCCCGGCGGCCCCCAGCTCGGTGGCGGCCGCCATGCCGGCCGGGCCCGCCCCGATGACCAGGGCCTCGACCTGCCGCACCTCGGTGGGAGCCGGTTCGGGGGCGGGTCCGTCGAACGGGAGCGGCGGCACCCGATCGGCCGGGAGCACCTGCATGCCCTCCCGCACCGGAGTCATGCACGCCTTCACCGGGATGCCGTCGGCGACGACCGTGCAGGCGGCGCACTGCCCGTTGGCGCAGAAGAGCCCGAGCGGGGAGCCATCCCGGGGATGGCGGCCGAAGACGTCGACCCCGGCGGCCACGAGCGCCGAGGAGATCACCTCTCCCGGCCGTGCGAGGAGCTCGTGGCCGTCCCAGCGGAACCGGACCGGAGTGCCGGGGACGGGGGGGCCGAGGATCGGGTGATCGGTGAGGCGGCGGGACCCGTCGTCTGATCCGGTGGTGGTCGGCATCCCGTTCTCCCAGGGGTCGTTCCCAGGTTGGGGCACCGCCGGGGCCGGCGGGTAGAGACGATCGGCACCTCTGACGGGCGAACGTCCTCCGGCCGTCGGAGAGGCGTTCGGGCGGCGACCCCCGGCTCCTACCCTGGCCGGACATGGACGACCGACCCCCTGCCCGCGTGCGCCTGATGACGGCCAACCTGCTCAACGGCCGGGCCGATCCGCGGTCGTTCGCCGAGGTGGTCGATCGGATGTCTCCGGACGTCGTCGTCACCCAGGAGATGGCCTTCGACGTCGCGAAGGTCCTCTACGAGCGCTACCCCCACACCTCACTCGAGCCCCGCCGTGACCACCGCGGCCAGGGCATCGCCTCCCGCCACCCGGCCGAGTTCGGCACCCTGGACCTGCCCGAGCGGGGAGGGCGGTGGGCCCGGGTGGCCACGTCGCTGGGAACGATCACGGTGGCGGTGGTGCACTTCATCAACCCGATCGATTTCCCGTGGTGGCGTTCGGTCGGCGCCCGGCGCGGCCAGCTCGATGCGCTGCTCGAGTGGGCCGGAACCCTCGACCCGGGCCCGTTCGTGCTCGCCGGCGACCTCAACGCCTCGCCCGCCTGGCCGGCCTACCGCCGGCTGGCGGAGCAGTGGGAGGACCTGGCGGCGGCCGGCGCCAGGTCCGGGGGCGGCCGACCGCTCCGGACCTGGGCCTGGCGACCGGGGTGGCCCCGGATGCTGCGGATCGACCACGTGCTCGGACACGGTCTCGTCGCCACCGCCACCCGGGTGGAGCCGGTGCGGGGGAGCGACCACGCCGCCGTGGTGGTCGACCTCTCGGTGCCGGGTCAGGCGATGCCGAATCGCTCCTCGTAGTCCTCCATCGAGGCGGTCACGACCCGGCGGGCGTGATCGCATCCGTATCTGGCCTCGATGGCGACCTCGACCTCGCTGCCTGGCACCGCCTTGTAGGTGGCGAAGTAGTGCTCGAGTCGATCGATGAGGGTGGCGGGCAGGTCGCCGAGGTCCTCGACCATGTGCCACATGGGGTCGTTGTTGAGCACCGCCACCAGCTTGTCGTCGGCCTCTCCGGCATCGATCATCCGCAGGCCACCCACCACCCGGGCGGTGAGGAGGATGTCCGCCCGCTGGATCGGCCGCTCGGCGAGGACGCAGATGTCGAGCGGGTCGCCGTCGGCGAGCGCCGCCCCCGGGCTGAGGGCGGCCACCCGGGTCCCGCAGTAGGTGCGCGGGATGAAGCCGTAGAGGGTGGGTGGTGACGACGCTCCCAGCTGGGGTCGGTCCACCTTGAGGTATCCGGTCGCCTTGTCCACCTCGTACTTCACCGTGTCGTACGAGGTCATCTCGATGTAGGCGGTCACGAGGGCCGGCGGCTCCGGGCCCACCGGGAGGCCGTGCCAGGGATGGGCCCGCCAGGGCAGGTACTCGCGCTCCGGCATCAGGCCCGCTCCCGCAGCTCCACCCGGCGGATCTTGCCCGAGATCGTCTTCGGGAGGTCGGGCAGGAACTCGATCTCCCGCGGGTACTTGTAGGGGGCGGTGGTGCGCTTCACGTGGTTCTGGATGTCCACGACGAGCTCGTCCGACGGCTCGTAGCCCTCGGCGAGGATGACGAAGGCCTTGACGATCTCGCCCCGCTCCGGATCGGGCTTGCCGATCACGGCCGCCTCGACCACGGCCGGGTGCTCGATGAGGGCCGACTCGACCTCGAACGGCCCGATCCGGTAGGCGGACGAGAGGATGACGTCGTCGGCCCGCCCGACGAACCAGATGTAGCCGTCCTCGTCCATCCACGCCCGGTCGCCCGTGTAGTACCAGCCGTTGCGGAACACGGCGGCGTTCTTCTCCGGGTCCCGCCAGTACTCCTTGAACAGCCCGACCGGCCGCTCGGGCTCCACCCGGACGGCGATGTGGCCCTCCTCCCGGGTGCCCAGCACGGTCCCGTCGTCGTCGATGATGGCGACGTCGAACCCGGGGGCGGGCTTGCCCATCGACCCGGGCTTGATCGGGAGGGCCGGGTAGTTGGCGACCAGGTTGACCGTCTCGGTCTGGCCGTAGCCGTCGTAGGGGTAGAGGCCGGTCGCCCGCCGCCACACCTCGATCACCTCGGGGTTGAGCGGTTCCCCGGCGGACGTGCAGTGGCGGAGCGTGGACCAGTCGTACCGGCTCAGATCCATCTGGACGAAGGCGCGATAGAGGGTGGGCGGGGCGCAGAAGCTCGTCACCCCCTGCTCGGCGATGATCGACAGCATCCGGTCGAAGTCGGGCTTGCCGACGATGTTCCACATGAGCACCGCCGCCCCCATTCGCCACTGCCCGAAGAGCTTGCCCCAGGCGGCCTTGGCCCAGCCGGTGTCCGAGACGGTCCAGTGGAGGTCGTCGGGCCCGAGGTCGTGCCAGAACCGGGCGGTGATCTCGTGCCCGATCCCGAACGAGGCCTGGGTGTGCAGGACCATTTTCGGGAACCCGGTGGTGCCCGACGTGAAGTAGACGAGGAGGGGGTCGTCCGAGGCGGTCGGGTCGATTGTCGCCGGATGATCGGGCATGCCGGCAGTGCCGTCCTCGAACCGTTCCCAGCCGGCCCGGTCGGTCCCGACGATCACCCGGTGCCGGAGGTTCGGACAGGAGGCGGCATCGAGACGCTCGGCGCCTTCGGCGTCGGTGACGGCCAGCGTGGCATCCGACACGCGCACCCGGTACTCGATGTCCTTCGGCATGAGGAGGGTGGTGCCGGGCATGGGGACCGCGCCCAGCTCGAAGCACCCCAGCAGGGTGTCGTACCACTCGACCACCCGGGGCAGCTGCACGAACACCCGATCTCCCGGCCCGACCCCGAGGCCGCGGAGATAGTGGGCGGCCCGGTGGGCACGCCGGGCGATCTCGCCGAAGCCGTGGCGGTGGGCGGTCCGGCCGTCGGGTTCGACGGCGACGAGAGCGAGCTTGTCCGGGTCCTCGCCGGCACGTCGCTCCACCACGTCGAGCGTGTAGTTGAACCGCTCGGGAACCTCGAGGCGGAAGCTCCGTCTCGTCGCCTCGTAGTCGACCATGTTCGGCATCGAACCTCCCGTCGTCGGCATCAACCTAGGGACGGACGGGCGACGCGTGCAGGTCCGGACGGCACCTTCCTCCTCAGCGCCGTGCCCGCAGCCTGGCGACGAGCTCGGGGCCCTTGCGCACCACCAGGATCCCGACGCCGGCGAAGGTGATCGCCACGATCAGACCGATGGGTTGGGTACGGTGAACGGTGCTCGCTCCTCCCACCGCGATCCCCGCCGACGCCGCCCACACGCCGAGGACGAGCCGCGGGTTCGGCCAGAACCCGACCGCGACGAGCGCCGCCCCCACTCCGTACATCCAGTACAGCTCGGTGGCACGGAAGCCGGTGACGATGCCGGCGATGCCGAGACCGACGGTGGCGACCCGGATGACGGCGAGCGCGAACTGGGCGGACCGGGCCACGCCGGCAGGGTAGGCAAGACAGCCGGCCCCTCCCGCCTGCGATGCTCGGGGGTAGGGTCGGGGCCGATGACCGGCGGGGTCGAGGTGGACGGCGTGCGAGGTGATCCTGCTCCGCCCCGCTCCCGGGGCGGACCCCTCGTGGCGGTGCTGGCGGCGATCCTCGGCTCGGTGATCCTGTTCGACGTCACCGGGCCGCCGGCGGCGGCCGTCCATGGTGGCGACACCCTCCCCTCCCAGCCACTCGAGATCGACATCGTCGAGAGCAGGACCTTCGGGCAGATCCTCCCCGGGTTCGAGGGGTGGCTCGTCGCAGCCGTCGCCCAACCGGGGAGTGCGGTGATCCTCACGTGGAAGCCCGACGCCTCCGAGCCGGTTCGCAGCCCGCTCGGACCCCTCACCGACCTCCGGTTCGACCCGGGAGGGACCTGGCTGGCCGGCACGCAGGCGGGCTCGGCAGGGAGCCGGCTCTGGCTGGGGCGTACCGGAGGCGGCATCTTCCCGCTCGACCAGCGGATCGAGGGCTTCGCCTGGCACGACTCCCTGCCGGCCCATCTCGCCTACCTCACCCGATCCGAGGAGGGGGGAGGCCTCTACGTCACCGACCTCCTCGTCGGTGGAACCCGGCTCGTCACGGGCGATCCGCCCGATGGCAGGCTCGAGCGCTGGGGTGAGTGGGGGTTCGGACTGACGCATCCGGGTCGCGTCGGCTCGACCACGCTCCTGCTGGCCGGCGGGAGGAGGCTCGAGATCGATGGCGTCCCGGTGGGAGAGCTCGCCGACGGACGGATCGCCTTCTCCCCGTTCTTCGCACTCGACCTGCCGGGGGGCACGATCGTCCACCCCCGGTGGCCGCATCCGTTCGAGGAGGTCCAGGCGGTCGAGCGGTCGCCGGACGGCAGGTGGCTGGCCGTGCACCTGGGCGAGAGCCCGGATCCCGACTCCGGGCCCGTGGTGCGGATCGCCGACCCGGACGGGAGCATCCGCCGCGAGCTCGCAGGTGCTTCGGCCCATCCGGCGATGGCCTGGGACCGGTCGGGCAGGTTCCTGGTCGTCGCCGTCGACGGTGACCTCGGGACCGAGGTGGCCGTGATCGACGTCGCCGGCGGCGATCCGGTCATCCTCGCCGTCTCGACCGGGGTGGGGGCGGTGATCCAGGACCTCGTCGTGCTGGACCGCTGAGCCAACCGGCGTCTCCTAGCCTCGCGCCTCGTGCGACGAGTCCTCATGACGCTCTTCGTCGGGCTGGCGGCCTTCCTCGTCTACGGCCTGGCCGTCGACAGCCCCTTCACCCTGTACTACCTGCCGATCACGCTCGTCCTCACCGGGGCGATCGCCCTGGTCCACCGGGCCGCCCGGTTCCCGGAGCCGGTCCTGTGGGCGCTCGTGGCCGTTGCCCTCGGCAACGTGGCGGGGGGTGTGCTGCTCGTCGAAGGCCGACCGCTGTACATGCTGGACATGATCGGACCGGTCCGTTACGACAAGCTCTTTCACACGGCCGCCACCGGCGTGGCGGCGTGGGCGGCGTGGGCGGCGCTCCTCCGGTGGTCGGGCCCGCAGGCGGCGCCGGGCGGCCTGGCCTTCGCCGCCGTGTTGATGGCGTGCGGGGCGGGGGCGCTCGTGGAGGTGGTCGAGTACGCCGGGACCGTGATCTTCGAGAACACCAACGTCGGGGACTACGGCGACAACATGCTCGACCTCACGGTGAACCTCGTCGGGGCGGTGGCGGTGGCCCTCGTGCTCTGGCGGCGGACAGCCCGGGAGGCCCTCCGGTGACTTCAGGTGGGCCCGCTCCCGGGGTTGGGTGGCGTGACGTGGGCATCCCCACCGAGCACGGTGGATGGAGCTTCACCCTGGAGCCGGTGGCGCTCGGGTTGATCGCGGCTCCGTCCACGGCCGGCATCGCGCTGGGCGCGGCCGCTCTGCTCGCCTTCCTGGCACGAACCCCGCTCAAGATCGTGCTCGTCGACCGCGCTCGTCGGCGGCGGCTCGAGCGAACCCGGATGGCGGGGCGGGTGGCGCTGGTCTACGCCCTCCTGCTCGTCGGGGCGGTGGTGGTAGCGACGGCCACGGCAGCGGGGCCGTTCTGGGGTCCACTGGCCCTCGCCGCACCGCTGATCGGGGTCGAGCTCTGGTACGACGCCCGCAGCCGCAGCCGCCGGCTGGTGCCCGAGCTGGCCGGGACCGTGGGGATCGGGTCGATGGCGGCGGCGATCGGGCTCGCCGGGGGTGCCGGCGGCGTGACCGCGGCGGGGCTGTGGCTGGTGGCGGCCGGCCGGGCGGTCGCCGCCGTCCCGTTCGTGCGGGTGCAGCTCCGTCGCCTCAAGTCGCAGGCCTACCGCCGCTGGGAGTCGGATGCCGCCCAGCTCGTCGTGGTGGTGGCGGCGTGGAGTGGTTGGACGGCGGGAGTGATCCCCGTGGAGGCGGCCGTCGCCCTCGCCCTTCTCGCCGGAGTGCATCTCGGGTTGGTGAGGACCACGCCTCCTCCGGCTGCGATGCTCGGAGCGCAGCAGGTCGTGCTCGGTCTGGGCGTCGTGCTCACCGCCGGATTGGGGTTCCGCGCACCGTGACCTCACACGTCTGCCAGGGCTAGCGTCACCTTCTATGAGCGTGTGGACGACGGACGCAGGGATGGCCGACGGTGACGGAGGCACACTGGCCGGGGAACAGGGCGAGGTGCCTCCACGGGGCGGGGTGACCTACATCGCCATCACCGCCCGGACCCTGTGGCTGACGGTGGCGGTGGTGCTCGTCACCCTGGTCGGGATCTGGGCGCTCAGCCGGGCACGTGACCTGGCGGTGATGCTGGTCCTCTCGGTGTTCTTCGGGCTGGCGTTGATCCCCGGGGTGAACGTCCTCCAGCGGAGGTTCGGCTGGCGGCGAGGTGCGGCCGTGGGTGTCATCTACCTGGCCGGGTTCGTCGCCCTGTTCCTGATGATCGCCGTGCTCATCCCGGGGATCGTCGAACTGGCCCAGCGGATCGGCGAGAGCGGAGCCCAGTGGTTGGCCGCAACCGACGACTGGCTGTCGGACACGTTCGGGATCGAGCTCCTTGGTTCGGGGGTCGGCCAGGAAGTCGCGACCGAGGTCGGTGACTCCGTCGGACAGTGGGCACAGGCGGTGTTCGGAACGCTGCTCGGGGTCGCCTCGTCGGGGATCGGGTTCGTCTTCAACATGGCGACGGTCGCCATGTTCACCTTCTACGTCGCAGCCGACTTCCCCCGACTCGAGCGATCCTTTCTCGCCTGGTTCAGCCCGGCCGCCCAGCATCGTCTGGGTTGGACGATCGATCAGGCGATCATGCAGACTGGCGGGTACTTCTACTCCCGCTCCCTGCTGATGCTCATCAACGGGACCGGGTTCTTCGCCACCATGGTGGCGGTGGGAATGCCCGTCTCCGCAGCCATCCCGCTGGCCCTGATCGGCAGCTTCGTGTCGGTGTTCATCCCCGTCATCGGGACCTACATCGGCGGCGCCATCCCGGTGATCCTCACCCTGGCCATCCAGGGCTGGATTCCGGCACTCGCGGTGCTCGGATACGTGCTCGTCTACCAGCAGATCGAGAACTACTGGCTGAGCCCCAAACTCTCGTCGAAGACCATGACCCTCAACAGCGGGCTGGCATTCGGAGCGGCGCTGGCCGGGGGGGCGCTGGCCGGCCCGATGGGGGCGTTCATGGCGCTTCCCATCGCCGCGCTCATCACCGCGTTCGTGTCGAACTACCGGCGCAGCTACGAGGTGGTCTACGAGTCCGCCTACCTGCCGGCGCCGGCGCCGCCGGCCGAGGTGTAGACGGAGACGAGGGCCCGGTGTGGGCCCTCGTCTCCGACTCCGCTCCGCTTCGCACCCGGAAGGGTGCTCACCCAGGAGATCGGACCCATCAGGCGCCCTGTTGAGCGATTCCTGGTGCCACCAGGACACACGCCGCATGGTGGCCACCGCCCAGGTCGCCCAGTTCGGGGTCGACCTCGGAGCAGATGGCGACCGCCTCCGGGCAGCGGGGCCGGAACCGGCAACCTGCGGGGATCCGGCTCGGATCGGGGGCCTCACCCGAGAGGATGATCCGGCTCCGCCGCCGCTCGGGATGGGTCACGGGCACCACCGAGACAAGCGCCCGGGTGTACGGGTGGGCGGGGGCTGTGAGCACCGTGTGGGTCGCCCCGGTCTCGACGATCCGGCCGAGGTACATCACGGCGATCCGGTCTGCGTAGGCGGCGACCGTGGACATGTCGTGGGTGATCATCACGATCGCGATGCCGTGATCGCTGGCGAGGGAGGCGAGCAGGTTGAGGATGTCGGCCCGAATCGACACGTCGAGCATCGAGACCGGCTCGTCGGCGATGAGCACCTTCGGTCTCAGGACGAGGGCGGCGGCGATGACGACCCGCTGCCGCTGCCCTCCCGACAGCTCGTGGGGCCGGCGCTCCAGGTACCGCTCGGGCGGCCGGAGGCCGGCCTGCTCGAGCGCCCAGGTGACCCTCTGCGACCGGTCGCTGCTTCCGTCGCCCACCCTGTGAACCGTGAGGGGCTCGGCGACGATCGAGGCAACGGTCATGCGGGGGTTGAGCGACTCGTAAGGATCCTGGAACACCATCTGCAACTCGCGGCGGCGGCGCCGGAGCTCGCGGGATCCGAGCGAGGCGAGGTCCGAGCCTGCCACCACGACCCGGCCCGAGGTCGGGGCGAGCGTCCCCATCATCAGATTGGCGGTCGTGGTCTTGCCGCACCCGGACTCGCCGACGATCGCCACCACCTCGCCGGGCCGAACCTCGAGGTCGATCCCGTCGACCGCCCTGACGGCCTGGAGCGGTCGCCGGCCAAGGGCGTCGAGGATCGATCGCTGGCGGGCGAAATGCTTGGACACGCCCTCGAGCAGGAGGATTGGGTCAGACATGGACGGCACCCTCCTCCACCAGGAAGCAGGATGCCGTCCGCCCCGGTCCGAGGTCATAGTCGGGCGGTCGATCCGTCAGACACCGATCGAAGGCGTCGGGGCACCGGGGGGCGAACCGGCAGCCGGGCATGATCTCGTCGATGCGCGGCGGCGCCCCGGGAATGGAGGCGAGCGGGCGGTCTGGCTCGTCGATGTCGGGGAATGCCTCGAGGAGCAGACGCGTGTAGGGGTGCCGCGGATCCCTGAACACCTCCTCGACCGTGCCCTGCTCGGCGACCACGCCGCCGTACATGACCACCACCCGATCGCAGGTCTCGGCGACCACGCCGAGGTCGTGGGTGATGAGCACCAGCAGGGTCCCGAGCTCTCGACGTACCCGCACCAACAGGTCCATCACCTGGGCCTGGATCATGACATCGAGGGCGGTGGTGGGCTCGTCGGCGACGATCACGTCGGGATCACAGGCGAGGGCGAGGGCGATCATCGCCCGCTGGCGCATGCCCCCGGAGAACTGGTGCGGGTACTCGTCGGCCCGGTCGCCACCGATGCCGACCAGTTCCAACAGCTCTCGCGTCCGCTGCTGTGCCACTCGCTCACCGGTGGTGGGCGAGTGGAGCCGGATGGCCTCGACGATCTGGTCTCCGACCGTCTGCACCGGGTTGAGTGCGTTCATCGCCCCCTGGAAGACGACGGCCAGCCGGTCCCAGCGCAGAGCCCGGAGGGCGTCGCCGTCGAGCCGGGCGAGGTCCTGGCCGTCGTGCCACACCGACCCCGAGAGGACCCGCCCGCCCGGGGGAAGCAGTCGCAGCGCCCCCAACATGGTCGTGGTCTTCCCGCAGCCGGACTCCCCGACCAGCCCCACCGCCTCGCCCCGACGCACGTCGAAGGTGACCCCGTCGACGGCGACGAGCGTCCCCTCGTCGGTGTCGAAACCGACCCGTAGGTCCCGAACGGCCAGCACGGCGGGGGAGTGGGCCTCGACGGCCGTCTCCGGCGAGGGGAGCGGCGCCTCGGGCTCGAGATGGTGACGCCGCATGCGGGGGTTGAGCACGTCCTCGGCCGCATTGCCCAGGAGGCTGGTGGCGAGGACCACCCAGACGATCGCCAGACCCGGCGGGATGATCGCCCACCATGCGCCCGCGGAGACCGCTCCCCTCGTGAAGGCGAAGTTGAGCATCTGACCCCACGAGACGACGGTCGGGTCCCCCAGCCCGATGAAGGCGAGCGTCGACTCGGAGAGGATCGCGAGCGAGATCACCAGCACGGTGTTGGCCAGCATGAGCGGCACCACCTGGGGGAACACATGACGGACGAGGATGTGGGCGTCGGACGCTCCCACCGCCTTCGCCCGGAGGACGAACGCGCGTTCGCGGATGCTGAGGGTCTGGGCGCGGACCAGGCGGGCGGTGGTCGTCCATCCCAGCACGCCGATCACGATGATGATGTTCCGCAGGCTCTGGCCGATGATGGCCACGATCACGATCTGGAGCGCCAGGTCCGGGATCACGAGGAAGAAGTCGGTGAACCGCATGAGCCCGTTGCCGAGGCGCCCGCCCCGGTATCCGGCGACGATGCCGACCAGCCCGCCGATGAACAGCGAGATGGCGGCTGCCGCGAAGCCCACGACGAGCGACACCCGGGCCCCGTACACGAGGGCGGAGAAGACATCCTTGCCGGCATCGTCGGTCCCCAGCGGGTGACTCGGAGAGGGCGGGGCGTAGATGTCGTCCACGGTCACCCGCACGATCTCGTACGGGTCGTAGGGGGCGATCACCGGGGCGAAGACGGCCACGAGGACGGTCGCCCCCAGCATCAGGCCCCCCACCCGGGCGAGCGGCTTCCGCCAGAATCGGCGCCAGACGCTCATACCTCGGTCACCCGTGGGTCCAGCCGGAGGTATACGAGCTCGGCGATGAGGTTGGCGACGATCACGGAGATGGCGAGCAGCAGGAAGGCCCCCTGGAGCAACGGGTAGTCGCGTTGTGACACGGCGTCGACGGTCAGCTTGCCGAGGCCGGGCCATGAGTAGACGGTCTCCACCTGGATCGCCCCGGACACGGTGAATCCGAGGTTGAGGGCGATCAGGGTGACGATAGGGAGCATGGCGTTGCGGAGGCCGTGCCGCCGGATCACCTCCCGATCGCCCAGCCCTTTCGCCCTGGCGGTGAGGATGTAGTCCTCGGAGAACACCTCGACCACCGAGCTGCGCATGATCAGCAGGTACTCACCGAGCAGCACGAGGGCGAAGGTGGTCATCGGCAGGATCAGGTGGGAGAGGACGTCCCTGACCTGCTCCCAGACGGAGGCGTAGTTCGCTCCGATCGTGATCCTGCCGCCCGTCGGCAGCCCCAGGTACCGGCTGCCGAAGAAGAGCAGGATGATCCCGAGGAAGAAGGTGGGCAGCGACCAGGTGACGAGCCCGAAGGTGAGCGCCGAGAGGTCGATCTTCGTGCCCCGCCGCCAGGCGGCGACCAGCCCGAGGGCCACGCCGAGCACGATCGCGATCGCCTCGGCCGGGAGCACCAGCCACAAGGTGTTGACGAGGGACTCGCCCAGCAGCTCGCCGACGGTCCGGTTCTTGTACGAGTAGGACAGCCCCAGGTCGCCCTGGGCCAGCGAGCCGACGTACCGGAAGAACTGGCTGTCCCACCACGGACCGTCCTCGAGGTTGATGAACACCGGCTTGTCGAGGCCGAAGCGCTCCTGGATCGCCTCGACCCTGGCCGGGTCGAGGCGGGGATCCTTGATGCCTGCCTTGGCCGGGTCGCCGGGCAACACCCGGAACAGGAAGAAGTTGAAGGTGACCACGACCATGATCGTGACCACCGCCCAGACCAGCTTGCGGAGGATCAGCCGGCCACGGTTCATCGCGACGCGGTCGGGGGGAGGGCAGAGCCCTCCCCCCGGGGTCCAGTCGTCATCCGGCGGGTGCGATGACGTTGAGCGAGGAGGGATCCTCGAGCGCCACCCTCGAAGCGGAGTCCTGCCACCCCACGAAGGTGTCGGTCCGGTAGGCCTGCACCGCCTGGTCGTACCAGGGGATGATGTAGGGCACGTCCTCGAGGGCGATCCGCTGCATCTCCACGATGATCGCACGCCGTTCGGCCCGGTCGGTCGCTACGGCCTGCTGGAGGTAGAGCTCGTCGTACGTGGGATTGGAGTACCCGGTCTCCGAGAAGCCCGATGCGATCTCGTCGGTCAGCAGGACCGCCAGCAGGAACCCGGGATCGGGGTCGGATCCCCATCCCCAGTAGATGACGTCGTAGTCGAACGTCGGGCAGCACACCGAGGTGAGCGTGTTGGCGTCGAGGCCCTGGATCTGGGTTTGGATGCCGATCTGGCGCCACCACCCCTGCACCAGCTCGGTGACCCTGGGTCCGGTGTCCGAATCGGTCGGGTAGTTGAACCGGAACGTCAGATTCCCGCCGGGGCCGCATTCGGCCCCGGCCGGGCACTCCCGGATGCCGTCACCGTCGGTGTCCACATACCCGGCTTCGTCGAGCAGCCGGTTGGCCTCTTCCAGGTCGAAGGCGTAGTCCGAGGCCACCAGCTCGTCGGCGAACCAATCGCCGAGGCCGGTGGGAACCAGGCCGAGCCCCGGCTCTCCGAGGCCCAGCAGCGCGATGTCGATGAGTTGCTGTTTGTCGACCCCGTGGGCCATCGCCCGCCTCACCGTCACATCCCGGAGGGCCGGATGACCGGTGCATTCGCCGCCATCGTCGGTCGGGCAGTCGTCGGGCTCGGTGACGTTGAAGAAGATGTCACTGAGACCCGGGGCCAGCGGGTCGCCCTGCACCACCACGATTTCCGGGTTGCCCTGGAGGGTGGCGATGGCCGTGTTGGGGAACTCGGTGATCATGTCGACGTCGCCGTTGATGAGCGCCTGTACCCGGGCATCGGGGTTCGAGAAGGTCTGGAACACCACGGCCTCGACCTTCGGGGCGCCGGCCCAGTAGGCCTCGTGGCGCGACAGCCGGAGGAACTCGCCCTGGCGGTACTCCTCGAGCTTGAAGGAGCCGCTCCCGATCATCTCGTCGTTCGTGAAGCCGACCGGGTCCTCGATGCCCTCCCAGACGTGCTTGGGCAGCACGTAGATGAACACCATATTCGCCTCGAACGCCCCGAGCGGCTCCTCGGTGGTGAGGACCAGCGTGGTGTCGTTGGGTGCCTGCACGTCGACGAACCAGGAGGCGTATCCGGGCAGGAACGGGAAAGCGTCGGTGTCACGGTAGAGCTCGATGCTGAAGGCGACGTCCTCGGCCGTGACGGGTTCGCCATCGTGGAAGACGGCGTCTTCGCGGATGGTGAGGGTCCACGTGAGTCCATCGTCGGAGACCGTCCAGTCGGTGGCGAGCCGGGGCACGTAGTCGCCCTCGAGATCGAGGCCGATGACGCTGTCGTAGACGAGCTCGTAGAGCGTGTAGTCCTCGGCCAGCACCCCGTTGCCCGGGTTGAGGTCGGCGGGGGATCCGCCCCACCCGATCCGGACGGTACCGCCGTCGCCGGTGGCCGGAGGGGCTGTGGTGTCGGTCCCGTTGCCGGGTGCTGCGGTGGTGGTCGTGGTCTCATCCGCCGTTCCTCCGCAGGCTGCGGCCACTACGGCCATCACTGTGAGCAGAACGACCGACCGTCTCCATGCTGTGCGCATCCCGACCCCTCCCGATTCCGTCGACGCCGTGCAGTGCGGCAGGATAACGCTCGGGTGCCCCGGAGGGGCGCCCGAGCGTCAGGAGCCGGGTGCTCTCAGGCCGCTTGCGAGCATCCGCGAGCCACCGCCGTCGGTGCATGCTCGAGCATCGCCGGCCGTGCCCGGATCTCGGGGTATCCCACGGTCCCGGCGTAGCGGGCAAGCCGGGTGGCGAGCAGGGCCCGGGCGGCCAGGGGCGACCGTGGGGGCCACGGCCCACTCGCCGGGCCGCACGCAGGTGACCCTCACCTGCGCCCGGAGGAGCTCCCACCTCTGCGGCAGGCTCGATCATCGACGTACGGGTCAGGCGAGCCCGGGGACCATGTCGCGGCAGCGTGACTCGTGGCGCGGATTCCTTCCACGGCCCGTTCGTCGGCTCCCCGCTTCGCCTACCGGTTGGCAACCAGGCGGAGCCAGGCGATGCCGGAAATTCCTGCGAAGTGCCCTGGTGCCAGAAAGTGGCAGCCGGTACGGTCGCCTCGGGACGGTGGAGGAGGCCGATCGGAGGAGACGTCATGCGGATCTCGCGAACTCCCGGCGCGGTCGCAGTGTTCGTGCTCGCCGCAGCGACGTTCGTCCAACCACTGGCAGCCGGAGCGGTCACCATCGGCATGGGCGGCGACGTCGCCTTCACGTCGGGCGACGGGGTCGTCCGCCTCGCGTCTGCCGACGGGAACAGCGTCATCGACCTCGCCGACGGAGGCCACCCGGTGTGGTCACCCGATGGGCGGGACCTTGCCTTCGTCTCCGCCGCAGGCACGCTACGGGTGTTGAGTTCGGGGGTCGAGATCGCCCCCATCGAGAACCTCGAGTGGTCGTGGTCGCCGGACGGTGGCTCCATCGCCTGGGTGAGCCACAGTGGCGTGAAGGACCTGTGGGTCACCGACGTAGCCACCGCGACATCGAAGAACCTCACCAACGGCGCTGTCGAGGCGCGCTCACCACAGTGGCTTCCCGACGGCCGGACCATCGTGTTCGAAGGTTCCACGGGGAGCGGTGACCACCTCTGGATGGTGCCCGCCGCCGGTGGCGCCGCCACCCAGGTGGTTGCCGGTCACGATGCAGCCGTCTCATCCGATGGCGCCAGGATTGCTCTCTGGTCCATGGACGATTCGTTGGAGCGCACTCTGGTGACGGTGGATCGCACCGGGGCCAACCCGATCGTGCTGGCTACGATCACAGGGCCCGGTTGCTCGTTCCGGCGGCCGTCCTGGTCCCCCGACGACTCGCTGATCGGTTACGCCGTGGCATGCGGTGGTAGTCCCGTCCTCCAGGCGATCGAGTTCTTCGTGGTCCCGGCGCGCGGAGGACGAGCGAAGCTCATCGGTGGCGGCGGCGCCTATCGCGCAGCAGGCCCGTTCTGGTCGCCAACCGGTGACCGGCTCGCTCTCGTGGCCGGCGGCTGGAGCTCGAGAGACGTCACGATCGTCGACCCCGACGGGACGTCCCCGGTCGTGCTCACCGACCTCTTTCCCACCGGGAGCTGCACCGGGGCGCCGTCGTGGTCGCCGGACGGCATGCGGCTCGCCTTCGAGGCCTACCAGTCCGGCTGCACCCAGCCGGCGATGCCCCCGCCGCCTCCGGCTGAGATCCACCTCGTCGCCGAGGACGGTACCGGGCTCACCAGCCTCGGCTCCGGGGCGCATCCGGCGTGGCGCCCTGCGCCGTATCACGTCGGGCTCGTCGACCCCGCCCAGGGCGTCTGGCACCTGAACGGGATCGCCCCGTTCTACTTCGGGAACCCCGGCGACGTGCCCTTCCTCGGCGACTGGGACGGCGACGGTGTCGCAACTCCCGGCCTGTACCGCCAGAGCGACGGGTACGTGTACCTGCGCAACAGCAACACCCAGGGTGTCGCCGGCATCCGATTCTTCTTCGGGAACCCGGGCGACATCCCCGTCGCCGGTGACTTCGACGGCGACGGCATCGACACGGTGTCGGTGTACCGGCCGTCGACGGGCGAGGTGTTCGTGATCAATGAGCTCGGGGCCAACGACGGAGGCCTCGGCGCCGCCGAGTTCGCCTACTACTTCGGGAACCCGGGTGACAAGCCGTTCGTCGGCGACTTCGACGGCGACGGCATCGACACCGTCGGGCTCCATCGCGAGTCGACGGGCCTCGTCTACCTGCGCAACAGCCACACTGGAGGAATCGCCGACCTCTCGTTCTACTTCGGCAACCCCGGCGACCGGCTCGTCGCAGGAGACTGGACCGGAGACGGGCACGAGACCGTCGGGGTGTTCCGGCCCGCGACGACGATGTTCCACCTGCGGTTCACCAACACCCAGGGCAATGCCGATGCCTCTTTCGTCGCGGGAAAGCACAGCTGGATCCCCGTGGCCGGGCCCTTCGGCGACTGAGGAACCACCGGGCCCCACACGCTGCGCCGGCCGTGACCCGGATAGCCTTGCTCGACGGCATGGCCCATCCGGTCGACCCGGCGCCGACGGTGGTGCCGGCGAATCGGACGGAGTGGGCTGGCGAGCTCGATGGCTCCTCTCGTGGGTGAAGACGGCGGTGGTCGGTGGATCAGCGGGTGGCGAGCCGGCGAACGGCTCGGCCCAGCTCCCAGAGGGTGAGCCGGAGAGCTCCGAAGACGATCAGGGTGGGATGCACGGGCCGCTCCTCTTCTGTCTTCTGCTCTTGTCTCTTTGTGACTCGTCAGCCGCCGTCGCCGGCGGGCTCGGGGTACGCTCCCGCAACGTACGGGGGCACCGTTTCCCGACCGTGAGCGCGGTGTGTTCGAACCGTGGAGGCGACGTTGGCCGAGTTGCACGTTCGCACCCTGGGCGGGCTCGAGCTGACCCTCGAGGGCCGGCCGATCGAGCTGGCGTCGGCGAAGGGCCGGGCGTTGGTCGCCTACCTCGCCGTGACCGGCGAACCGGCGTCGCGCTCCAGACTGGCCGGCCTCCTCTGGAGTGATCTCCCCGATGACGCCGCGCGGGCCAACCTCAGGCTGGCGCTCACCAAGCTACGGAGGGCGCTACCCGATCACATGGAAGCGGACCGGGGGCAGGTGCGGCTCGTCGGTTCGTGGTCGGTGGACCATCCTGGCGAGCTCGACGGGACGAACGGCGAGTTTCTGGGCGGCCTCGAGCTCACCGACGCCGCGCTGTTCGACGAGTGGGTGGCGGCGGAGCGGGGGATGCTGCGCACGGCGGGCCTGGCGGCGCTGGACGAGCGGGTGGGGAGGGCGCTGGCCGGTGGCGACGCCGACGACGGGATCGCCGCCGCCCGGTCGATCGTGGGGAAGGAGCCCTGGAACGAGGGCGCCCATCGTGCCCTCATGGAGCTCTTTGCCCGGAGCGGCAGGCCGTCGGCGGCGCTGGCCCAGTTCGAGACCTGCCGGCACGTGCTGTGGGACGAGCTGGGCGAGTACCCCTCGGAGGAGACGGAGGCGCTCGCCGACCGGATTCGGCGGTCGTCCGGGATAGGGCTCCCCGGGGTTGGGCGCGGCATCCAGGTCGAGTCCCCGACGAGCTTCGTCGGGCGGGTGCAGGAGCTCGACGAGCTGGAACGGCTGCTGACCGACTCGTCACACCGGTTCGTGTCGATCGTGGGCCCCGGGGGGATCGGGAAGACTCGCATCGCGTTGGAGCTCGCCCGTCGCAGGCAGGCGACCGGAGAGCACGTGACCGTGGCTCCCTTCCAGGGTGTGCCGCCGTCCCGGGACAGGGAGGCGGAGGAGGTCGTCATCTCCTCGCTTGCGACGGCGGTCGGGGTGGACCTGCTCGGCGAACGGGACCCGCTCGAGCTCCTCGTGGAACGCCTTCGCGACCGCCGCATGCTCGTCATCGCCGACAATCTCGAGCACCTCTTCGGCGTGGAGCCGGTCTTCGAGTCGCTGGTGACCGGGGCGCCGGGCATACGGCTGGTCGTCACCTCGCGGCGCCGGGTCGGGCTGGGGGCCGAGTGGGTGTACGAGCTCGGCGGGCTCTCGGTGCCTCCGGAAGGCACGTCCGAGGACCTGGAGGACTTCGAGGCGGTGCGGCTCTTCATCGAGCGGGCGCAGGCGGCGGGGGCCGCCGCGGTCGACCTAGCCCAGGCGGCTGCGCTGTGCCGGGCGGTCGACGGCCTGCCGCTGGCCATCGAGCTCGCCGCCCGGCAGGCCCGGTCGGTGCC
>JAWOJB010000014.1:0-3985 GCA_046484325.1 Acidimicrobiia bacterium
CCCGCCTCGACCTGCCCCACCTCGGACCCGAGTGCCAGCTCCTCGATGCCGACGACCTCGAGTGACGCGAACGCGTCCGCCGCCTCCAACACCTCGACCACCCCGGCCGGCAGCGCCGAAGCCCGATCCGCCCGCTCCAGGGACCGGGAGGCGATGAGCACCGCCACCGGCAACAGCAACCCGACCGCCACCAGCGCCCCCGTGGGCCCGACTGCGCCGATCAGGACGGGCACCGCCAGGGCACCTACCGCCAGGCCGAACATCGACATCGACTCCACCACCCCGAAGGCCAGCGAGATGACGCGCGCCGGCACCATGCGCTGGAGCAGCGACCGGCCGGCCACGTCGAGATAGGCCTGGCCGGCGCCGGTCAGCACGAGAAGGGGGAAGGCCTGCGGTACGGCACCGACGGCGGCGAGCGAGAGACCCCGCAGCTCGCCGGCGCTCCGGACCGCGGCGCCCAGCCGCCGGCGACCCGCCAGGCGGCCCGAGGCGATGCTCCCCACGATCGCACCGAGGCCCAGCAGGGCGTTGAGGTAGCCGGCCCCTGCATCGCCCAGCCCCAGCACGTCGATGGCGAGGACGACCAGCAGGATGTCGAGGGCACCGATCACGACCTGGGAGAGCCCGCCCAGACCGACCAACCATCGCACCTCGTTGCTCGCCATCAGGGCCCGGATGCCCCCGGCGGGACCGACGGAGGAGCCGTCCTCCGGGTCGACCACGACCCGCCCGCCCCGTACCGCCAGCACGCCGCCGGCCGACACCACCATCACCGCGGCGGAGGCGAGGTACACCGCCCCCGGGGAGGCCGCGGCCAGGATCAGGCCGGCCATCAACGGCCCGAACAGGAGCCCGGAACCCTCCACCACGCCTGACAGCGAGTAGGCGGCCACCGTCTCCCATGGGCGGCGGGTGAGAGCGGGGAGCAGCGAGGCGTGGATGGGGCGGGCGGCGCTCACGGCGGCGGCGTCGGCGGCGGCCAACGCCACGACCACCACGACGGACATCCCGGTGAACAGCGCCACGGCAACGGAGGCGCTGGTAACCACCATCGCCGTGTACCAGCCCAGCAACACCGTTCGGCGAGCGAAACGGTCGCCCAGCGACGCCAGCCACGGGGCCAGCAGCCCGGCGACGACCAGCTGGACGGCGGCCACCACTCCCACCAGGCCGGCTCCCCCGGCATTGAAGGCATACACGAGGATGGCCACCCAGGTGGCCATCTCGGCGATGTTGGCACCCAGGTAGGCGATCTGAGCCCACCGCACATCCGGCTCCGCGAGCACCTTCGAGGCAAGTCGGAGCCGGCCCAGCTCTCGCCGGACCATGCCGACCCTTCTCCCCGCCCCCTCCCGGTGCGACATGCGCCCGCATTCTGGCCGGGCACCGCCGCGAGTGTCGCCGGGAGGGTGGGTGCTTGCGGCCGGCCCGTCCGTCGCTATGCTGCCGGTGGGCGGCATCGGAGTTCTCGACCCCTGGCATGGGTCGGGAGGCTCATCTCCATGGGGGCTCGGTAACACACAGTGTCGAGCGGAGACTCGAACGGGGACGCAGGGAGGAACCCGTGGAGAAACTTCTGGCAGCCATGGAGCAGATCGTCGACGATCTGTACGGACACGTCCACCGGGTGGGAGCGATCGCCTCGCAGATCGGCGCCGCCATGAACCTCCCCCACGGTGACCTCGACCGGCTCGCCCTGGTCGGGGTCTTCCACGACGTCGGCAAGATCCACGTCGATCCCACGATCATCGCCAAGCCGGGCCCCCTGGTCGGCGACGAGATCAGCGCCATGCGCCGCCACCCCGAGTACGGGTATGCCATGACCGCCGCCAGCTTCGACCCGTTGGTGGCCGA
The DNA here is from genome assembly GCA_046484325.1 of Acidimicrobiia bacterium. Classification (GTDB taxonomy): domain Bacteria; phylum Actinomycetota; class Acidimicrobiia; order Spongiisociales; family ZC4RG35; genus JAWOJB01. The sequence continues at coordinate 1,858 of JAWOJB010000014.1, forward strand.
GGCCATCCTGTACCACCACGAGCGGTGGGACGGCGCCGGGTACCCACATGGGCTCGCGGAGACCGAGATCCCACTCCTCTCCCGGATCGTGCTCGTCGCCGACGCCTTCGATGCGATCACCAGTCGTCGTGCGTATCAGCCGGCCATGCCGTTCGAATTCGCCGTCGACGAGTTGACCGACAACGCCGGGTCCCAGTTCGACCCGCGGGTCGTGGCAGCCTTCCTCGACGTCGTCGACCAGGGGACGCTCCAGATCGCCCCGCTCGTCTCCGTTCCACGACTCGTCGTTCACTGAACCAGCCTCCGGGCTACCCCATGGCCGGGCCTACCCTGCCGGCGTGGACTCGTTGGCCCCCTTCACCGCCGCCACGCGGACGTGGTTCGAGGCCGCCTTCCCCGACCCCACCGAGGCCCAGGCCCGGGGGTGGCCGGCGATCGCCTCGGGCTCCCACACCCTCATCCATGCGCCAACCGGGTCCGGGAAGACCTTGGCGGCCTTTCTCTGGACCATCGACCGGCTGTTCCACGAGCCGGAGCCGGAGGCCTCGCGGCGATGCCGCGTGGTGTACGTGTCGCCGCTCAAGGCCCTCGCCTACGACGTCGACCGCAACCTGAGGGCTCCGCTCGCCGGGATCCGCCAGACGGCCGAGCGGATGGGCACCGGCCGGCTCCCCGAAATCACGACGTTCCTCCGGACCGGGGACACGCCGGCCGACGCCCGGAGGCGGATGCTCACCTCCCCGCCCGACGTCCTCATCACGACCCCCGAATCGCTCTTCCTGATCCTGTCGTCGCGTGCGAGAGAGACCCTGACGAGCGTCCGCTGGGTGATCGTCGACGAGATCCACGCTCTCGCCGGTACCAAACGCGGAGCCCACCTGGCGCTGACCCTCGAGCGTCTCACCGAACTCACTGCCGCGCCGCCGCAGCGCATCGGCCTGTCTGCCACCCAGCGCCCGCTCGAGACCATCGCCCGGTTTCTCGGCGGTGGCGAGCTGGATGCCGGCACGCGCCGGCATCGCCCCGTGACGATCGTCGACGTCCCCGGTGACCGCCCCCTCGAGCTCGAGATCGTGGTGCCCGTGGAGGACATGTCCGAGCCCGCCCCACCCGACCCGCTGGAGCCCGACGAGACCCGGACGAGGTCCATCTGGCCGGCCGTCTACCCCCGGATCCTCGAACGGATCCAAGCCCATCGCTCCACGATCGTGTTCGCCAACAGCCGGCGCCTGGCCGAGCGGATCTGCGCCGAGCTCAACATGTTGGCGGGCGCCGAGATCGCCCGGGCCCACCACGGCTCGGTGGCCCGCGACCAGCGGGTGGAGATCGAGGAGCAACTGAAGCGCGGGACCCTGCGGGCGGTGGTCGCGACCTCCTCGCTCGAGCTGGGGATCGACATGGGCTCGGTGGATCTGGTCGTCCAGGTGGAGTCGCCGATCAGCGTCGCGTCGGGCCTTCAGCGGGTTGGCCGGTCCGGCCACGAGGTCGGGGGGACGGCCCGGGCGACCATCTTCCCGAAACACCGGGGTGACCTCCTCCTGGCCACCGTGGTCGCCGAGCGGATGCTCGAGCGTCAGGTGGAGGAGACCGTCATTCCCCGCAACCCTCTCGACGTCCTCGCCCAGCAGCTGGTGGCGGCCGTGGCCATCGACGAGCGGCACGCCGACGACCTCTTCGAGCTGGTCCTCGGAGCCTCCCCGTTCGCCGAGCTCCCCCGCTCGGCCTTCGATGCCACGCTCGACATGCTGAGTGGCCGCTATCCGTCCGACCTCTTCGCCGATCTCCGTCCACGCCTCACCTGGGATCGGGTCACGGGCTCGGTCTCGGCGCGGGCCGGGGCCCGGCAGCTGGTCGTGGCCAACGCGGGAACGATCCCCGATCGCGGCCTCTATCGCGTGAGCCTGCCCGAGGGTGGACGCGTGGGCGAGCTGGACGAGGAGATGGTGTACGAGTCGAGGGTGGGCGACGTGTTCCTGCTCGGGTCGTCCTCGTGGCGGATCGTGGACATCGGCCCCGATCGGGTCGAGGTGGTGCCGGCACCCGGCGAGCCCGGGGCCAAGATGCCGTTCTGGCACGGCGACGCCCTGGGACGCTCGCTCGAGACCGGACGGGCGGTGGGTCGATTCGT
>JAWOJB010000066.1:0-29041 GCA_046484325.1 Acidimicrobiia bacterium
ATGATGATGACCGTGTTCTTGAAGTCGACCATGCGACCCTGGGCGTCGGTGAGCCGGCCCTCCTCCAGGATCTGGAGCAGCGTGTTGAACACGTCCGGGTGGGCCTTCTCGATCTCGTCGAAGAGCACGACGGAGAACGGCTTGCGGCGCACCGCCTCGGTGAGCTGGCCGCCCTCGTCGTAGCCGACATAGCCGGGGGGCGAGCCGACGAGCCGACTGACCGTGTGCTTCTCCATGTACTCGGACATGTCGAGCTGGATGAGGGCGTCCTCGTCTCCGAAGAGGAACTCGGCGAGTGCCTTGGCCGTTTCGGTCTTGCCCACGCCGGAGGGGCCCAGGAAGATGAACGATCCGGAGGGGCGTTTGGGGTCCTTGAGGCCGGCGCGGGTGCGCCGGATCGCCTTCGACACCGCCACGATGGCGTCGTGCTGGCCGACGATCCGCTGGTGGAGCTCCTCCTCCATGTGGACGAGCCGGGCCGTCTCCTCCTCGGTGAGCCGGTGGACGGGGATCCCGGTCCATTGGGCGAGGACCTGGGCGATCTCCTCCTCGTCGATGACCCAGCCGGTCTCCTCCCCCGACTCCTTGAGGCGGCGCTCGACGTCCGATCGCTCGGCCAGGAGCCCTCGCTCCTGGTCGCGGAGCTGGGCCGCCCGCTCGAACTGCTGGGCGGAAACCGCCTCCTGCTTGTCCTTGCGGACACCGGCGATCCTGCCGTCGAGCTCCTTGAAGTCGTCGTGGGAGCCGGTGCGATGGATTCGCATGCGGCTGCCTGCCTCGTCGATGAGGTCGATCGCCTTGTCCGGCAGGTGACGGTCGGCCAGATACCGGTCGGCCAGGTTGGCCGCCGACACGATCGCCTGATCGGTGAATCGGACCGAGTGGTGCGACTCGTAGCGGTCCTTGAGGCCCTGGAGGATCTGGATGGTGTCGGCCACCGACGGCTCGTCGACCTGGACCGGCTGGAACCGCCGCTCGAGCGCCGAGTCCTTCTCCAGGTACTTGCGGTACTCCTCGAGGGTGGTTGCGCCGACCGTCTGCAACTCGCCGCGAGCCAGCATGGGTTTGAGGATCGAGGCGGCGTCGATGGCGCCCTCGGCCGCACCGGCACCCACCAGGGTGTGGATCTCGTCGATGAAGATGATGATGTCGCCGCGGGTCTTGATCTCCTTCAGCACCTTCTTGAGGCGCTCCTCGAAGTCACCGCGGTAGCGCGAGCCGGCGACGAGGGCGCCGAGGTCCAGGGTGTACAACTGCTTGCCGCTGAGGGTCTCGGGGACCTCGCCACTCACGATCTTCTGGGCGAGGCCCTCGACGATGGCGGTCTTGCCCACCCCCGGCTCGCCGATGAGCACCGGGTTGTTCTTCGTGCGCCGGGAGAGGATCTGCATGACCCGTTCGATCTCGCGGGCCCGACCGATCACCGGGTCGAGCTTGCGTTCACGGGCGGCCTGGCTGAGATTGCGGCCGAACTGGTCCAGCACGGTGGAACCCGACGGGGTCGACTCCCGCGACGCCGGGCCAGCCGACGACGGAGTCTGTTCCTCCGCCGCCTGCGGCCCGGAGAGGAGCTGGATCACGGTCTGGCGGACCTTCTGGAGCTCGGCTCCCAGCTTCTGCAGCACCTGGGCGGCAACCCCCTCGCCCTCGCGGATGAGGCCCAGCAGGATGTGCTCGGTGCCGATGTAGTTGTGACCCAGTTGGAGGGCTTCGCGCAGGCTCAGCTCGAGGACCTTCTTGGCCCGCGGGGTGAACGGGATGTGGCCGCTCGGAGCCTGCTGGCCCTGCCCGATGATCTCCACGACCTGCTCGCGGACCGAACCGAGGCTGATGCCGAGGCTCTCGAGCGCCTTGGCGGCGATGCCCTCACCCTCGTTGAGCAACCCGAGCAGGATGTGCTCGGTTCCGATGTAGTTGTGGTTGAGCAGCCGGGCCTCTTCCTGGGCCAGCACCACGACCCTTCGGGCCCGGTCGGTGAAGCGTTCGAACAAGGCGACGGCTCCTTCGCTGATCCTGGCTGGCGATGAGGAGTATACCGGCGGCCGACCGATATCTCCCGGACGCTCCCGGCCCGATCTCGGCCTGCCGGTCCCCTGGGGCGAGGGCTACCATCCATGCCCACCGCCCATGAACGACCTCCGCACCCTCGTCGATATCCCCCGCGTGTGGGAACGCATGGAGCGCCTCGAGCACCGGCTGTTCGAGGCGTCGTCATCCGAGGATCCCTACCTCACGAAGATCGCCCAGCACCTGCTGGCTGCGGGTGGCAAGCGATTCCGTCCGCTGCTCGCCCTGCTGGCCGCCGAGCTCGGTCCCGGCGACGATCACGCGCCCGTCGAGGCCGGGGTGTCGGTGGAGCTCATCCATCTCGGGTCGCTCTATCACGATGACGTCATCGACGAGGCCGACACCCGACGGGGGGCGGCGTCGGTGAACTCCAACTGGACCAACACGGTCGCCATCCTCGCCGGCGACTTCCTCATGGCACGGGCCTCCGAGGTGGCGGCCACCCATCTCGACCAGGAATCGGTCCGGCTGCTGGCAGCCACCTATGCCGAGCTCGTCGAGGGACAGACCCTCGAGCTGCAGTATCTCGACGACCTCGATCACGGGATCGAGGCCTACGAGCAGGTCATCGGTGGAAAGACCGCCAGCCTGATCCGCACCTCCGCTCGGCTCGGGGCCAGGGCGGCTCGGGCCGATACCGGCGTCGTCGAGGCCGTGAGCACCTGGGCATGGGAGCTCGGGATGGTGTTCCAGATCGCCGACGACGCTCTCGACCTGATCGCCACCCAGGACCTGCTCGGTAAGCCGGCCGGATCCGACGTCCGGGAGGGCACCTTCACGATGCCGGTGCTGCTGGCCGCTCGCGGACCCGAAGCGCTGCGGATCCGGCGGCTGCTGGCCGGCCCCCGGCCCCACGCCGACGAGGCGGTCGACGAGGTGATCTCGATCGTCCGCGACGCCGGGTATGTGGACACCGCCCTCGACGGTGCCAAGGCCCGCCTCGCCGTCGCCCGGAACGCCCTGACCGAGGTACCGGCCGGGAAGGCTCGCGACGTGCTCGGCAGGATGGGCGACTACCTGCTCGAGCGGGTGGAGGAGGCCCGCGGCGCCTGAGGGCGCGATGCGTCTACTCCGGTCGCATCGTCGGGAAGAGGATCACCTCGCGGATGTGGTGGCGATCGGTCAGCAACATCACGAGGCGATCCACCCCGATCCCCAGCCCCCCGGTCGGAGGCATGCCGTACTCGAGCGCCAGGAGGTAGTCCTCGTCGACCGGATGCGCCTCGTGATCCCCCGCCGCCCGAGCTCGGGCCTGGGCGAGGAACCGCTCCCGCTGGTCGAGGGGATCGTTGAGCTCCGAAAAGGCGTTGGCGTACTCGGACCCGGCGATGAACAACTCGAAGCGCTCGGTGAGGTGGGGGGCCTCGCGGTGCCGGCGGGCGAGCGGCGAGATCTCCACCGGATGGTCCATGACGAAGGTCGGCTCCCACAGATCGGGCTGGACGAGGGCGTCGAACAGCTCCTCGACGATCTTGCCGTGGCTCCAGCGCGGGTCGGGATCGATCTGATGGCGCCGTGCCAGGTTGCGTGCCGCGTCGATCGGGCTATCGAAATCCACGTGCTCCCCGGTCGCCTCCGCGACCAGATCGACCATCCTCGCCCTCCGGTACGGACCCCGCAGGTCGAGCTCCCGGCCCTGGTAGACGATCCTGGTGGATCCCACCGCCGCCTCTGCGACGGCCGGGATCACCTCTTCCACCAGCCGCAGCATGTCCAGATAGTCGGCGAGCGCCTCGTAGGACTCGAGCATCGTGAACTCGTGGTTGTGGGTGGCATCGATCCCCTCGTTCCGGAAGATCCGGCCGATCTCGAAGACCCGATCGAAGCCGCCGACGATGAGCCGCTTGAGATGGAGCTCGGTGGCGATCCGGAGGTACATCTGCTGGTCGAGGGCGTGGTGATGGGTGACGAACGGCCGGGCCAGCGCCCCACCCGCCTCCGTGAGCAGGACCGGGGTCTCGACCTCGATGTAGCCGCGGGCCTCGAACCGGCGCCGCAACTCGGAGACCGTACGCGCCCGGGTGAGCGCCACCCGGCGGCTCTCGTCGCTCATCACGAGATCCAGGTACCGCCGGCGGGAGCGGGCCTCGACATCTTGCAGGCCATGCCACTTCTCGGGGAGCGGCCGGAGCGACTTGGCGAGGAGCACGAACTCGGCGACCCGCACCGACAGCTCCCCCTTCTTCGTCGTGATCACCTCGCCGGAGGCGCCGACCCAGTCACCGATGTCGAGATCGGCGAACCGCCCGAACGCCGGCTCGTCGAGGTCGGCTTCGGATACGAACAGCTGGATGCGACCCGTGGCGTCCTGGATCGTGGCGAAGACGAGCTTGCCGAAGCTGCGGAGCAGCATGACGCGGCCGGCCACCGAGACCCCCTCGCCGGTGGCTGCGCCGGGGCCGAGATCGGGGTGCCGGGCGTGGAGGGCGGCGGTGGTGGCCGTGCGATCGAACCGGACCGGGTAGGGCTCGACACCGTCGCCACGCAGCCGGTCGAGCTTCTCGAGCCGGGCGGCGGTGAGCGGGTGATCGGCGACCCCGGGGAGGCCGGCGTCGGGCGCGCTGGGGGCGTCGGTCATGGGCTGGGGACTCTGGACGATCCGTCGGGGAGCGTCAAGCCTGGGCGTTCCGTTCGAACACGATCCGCAGCCCCCTCAACGTCAGCTCGTCGTCGATCGTCGTCACCGCGGAGCAGTGCGGCACGACCAGCGACGCCAGGCCCCCGGTGGCCACGACCTTCGGCTCGTGGAGCCGGTGCTCCTCGGCGATGCGTCGGACCAGTCCATCGATGAGACCGGCCCAGCCGTACACGAGACCGCTCTGCATGGCCTCCGCCGTGCTCCGTCCCACCACGTGCTCGGGGGTGGCGAGCTCGACCCTCCGCAGGGCGGAGGCGGCCGCCACCACCGCCTCGGCCGCCACATCCAGCCCGGGGGCGATGGCACCCCCCTGGTAGTCCCCGCCCGGGCCGACCAGGTCGACGGTGGTGGCCGTGCCCACGTCGACGATCATGACCGGCGCCCCGAAACGCGCCACCGCCCCGATGGCGTTGGCCACCCGGTCCGCCCCCACCTCACGGGGATTGTCGAGGCGGATCGCCATCCCGGTCCGGGTACCCGGCCCCAGGGTCACGACCGGTCCGTCGACGAGGGCGGAGACGGCCGTCCGGAGATCGGCGACCGACTCCGGCACGACACTGCCCATGACTGCACCGGTCGGCACGATCCCGTCGAGGAGCCCCGTGAGCAGCAGCCTGAGCTCATCGGGGGTACGGCGGGGGCGGGTCGAGACGCGCCACCGCCACTCGAGCACCGATCCCCGGTAGAGGCCCACCACCGTGGTGCTGTTCCCGACATCGAGCACGAGCAACATCAGCGGTACAACACGCTCGGGTGGTCGAGGCGCACACCCCGATCCGCGACAAAGCCGCCGGCGGCGGGCTCCAGCCACACGTTGTCGATCAGCCGGACCGGTCCGACCGAGGCCGCCACGGCCAGGAACGCCCGACGGTCCAGCCGATCCAGGCGGGTGACCTCCGCCGCGTCCACCAACTCGGCGTAGTCGAGGCGGAGCCCCGAGGCCCCCTCCGTGGCGGCCCTCTCAAGGGCCGCTCCCTCCCGCTCCCCGGACTCGGCGAGGTCGGCGGCGGCCATCAGACCGCGACCGAGACCGAGGGCGGGCTCGCGAAGCTCGGCGGGGATACGGACGTTGCGGCTCGACAGAGCGAGGCCGTCGGCCTCCCTCACCAGCGGGCACCCCACGACCTCGACCGGGAACGAGAGGTCGAGCGTCATGCGGGCGACGACCGCCAGTTGCTGGGCGTCCTTTCGGCCGAAGTATGCGCGATCGGGCCGGAGCCCGGCGAAGAGCTTTGCGACCACCGTGGCGACACCGGCGAAGTGACCGGGCCGGAGGGCACCCTCCATGCGGTCGGACACACCGGCGACGGTGACACGGGTCACCGGGTCCACCGGATACATGTCGGCCACGCCGGGGGCCACCACGACGTCGACCCCCACCGACTCGGCGAGGGCGACATCCCGATGGAGGTCGCGGGGGTAGGCGGCGAGGTCGTCGGGCCGGTCGAATTGGAGGGGATTGACGAAGTGCGAGACGACCACGACGTCACACGCCTCCCGGGCGCACCGCATGAGCGAGAGGTGGCCCTCGTGGAAGAAGCCCATGGTGGGCACGAGGCCCACACGGCCGCGGGCGAGGGCACGAGCATCCTCGAAGCCCGGGACGAGCACAGTCATGCCGAACCTCCCAACACAGGGAAGATCTGGTCGTGGGTTCCCGCACGCAGGGCGGTGGCCTCGACGAGGGCTGCGACCTGGCGGCCCAGGGAGGGTGACACCGCACGGGCGGCGCGGAGATGACCGGCGACCGTGGGGATGTCGGCGCGCGCCACCGGCCCGGTGAGTGCCGCGCCGGCCCCCCCGTCGAACACATTGCGGACCACCGCCTCGGTCAGCGGACGGGCGGCCTCGAACGGGACTCCGGCCTCGCCGAACAGGTCGGCGGCGACGCCGAGTGCCTCGACCACGTAGTTGGAGGCGGCGGCGGAGGCGGCGTGATAGGTGGGCTTGTGGCGATCGTCGAGCAGGAACGGTCGCATGCCCAGTGACCGGGCGAACCCGCCTAGCACGTCCTCGACCTCGGGATCCTCGGCGGTGATCGCCGCCCAGGCACCGGCGAGAGCCTCCGACCCCCGATCTGGGTCCGGCAGCGTCTGCAGGGGATGAAGCGAGCCGATCCGGGGCCCGAGGGACCAGAGCGCCGACACCGGCGTGAAGCCCGACAGGTGGCAGGCGACGTCGTATGAGGCTTCGAGGTCCGCCAGCCGGCCCGCCAACGCCTCGATGGCGTCGTCGCGAACCGCCACGACGAGGAGGTCGCACGGTGGGAGCGGATGATCCCAGGCGATCGCGGGCATGCCGGCGGGGACCGATCGCGGGCGACGGGCCACGGCGCCGACGATCTCGTGCCCGGCCGAGGCGGCCGCCAGGAGGATCGAACCGCCGGCCCGGCCGGGACCGGCGACGATGATGCGCAGAGAACCCATCCACTCCCGTCCACTCGGGTACAGGGCGACGTCAGGCTAGCCACGACTACCACTACCGACGACCGGTGCATAGCGTCACCCGTCATGGAGATCACCGGACGGTCGCTGCTCGTCGCCGGAGCCTCGGGCGGCCTCGGCACCCCCCTCGCCCGGGAGCTCGCCGGTCGAGGGGCCCGGCTCACCCTCGTGGCACGGCGTGAGGATCGGTTGCGCTCGGTGCCGGTCGATGCGGTTCGGGTGGCCGCCGATCTCCGTCTGCCCGCCGAGGCCGAGCGGGTGGTCGAGCTGGCGGTGGCCGAGCACGGCCGGCTCGACGGAGTCGTCAACGCCGCCGGGGTCGTGGCCTTCGGTCCGGCGGTCGAGACCTCCACCGACACGGTCGAGGAGCTGTTCCTCTCCAACGCCTTCCTCCCCATCTTCCTCTTCCAGGCGGCACTCCCGCGACTCGAGGATGGCGCCGTGCTACTCAATGTGACCGGGGTGGTGGCCGAGCACCCGGTGGCCGGCATGTCCGCCTACTCCGCTTCGAAGGCGGCCATCTCGGCCTGGCTCACGGCGGTGCGCAGAGAGGTCCGGCGGCGCGGCATCACCGTGATCGACGCACGACCAGGGCACACCGAGACCGGGCTCGCCGGCCACCCCATCGCCGGTACCGCCCCATCGTTCAAGCCGGGCCACGACCCGGAAGTGGTGGCCCGGCGCCTCGTCCAGGCCATCGTCGACGACGAGCCGGAGCTGCTTCCGGCGGCGTTCTAGCGGTGCGCGGCACGCCGTGCGCCAAGCGCTACAGGCCGGGTAGGAGCCGCCAGCGGACCGAGGCCGTGTACTCCCGGTAGCCGGGGACTGCCACGCCCAGCGCCCGCTCCTCGGCGCCCGACTTGCCGAAGAGCAGCAGCACCAGGCCGGCCGTGACCGCCAGCGCCCACGGGCTGGACACGACGATCGCGGCTCCGGCGAAGGTGAGCACCAGGCCCCCGTAGATCGGATGGCGGGAGTACCGGTACGGTCCGTCCTCGACGAGCGTGGCACCCGGCAAGGGCTGGGGGAGGGCGGTCAGGTTGGCGCCGAGGACTCTGGCGGCCCACAGAGCGACGCCCACACCCGCCATCGCCGGAAGCACCCCCAGCCACGCCCATCCCGACCGGGGAGGCAGCGTTCCCGTCAGGGCGAGGGTGAGGCCGACGGCCACGATGACGGCGAACTGCGCGGTGACCCACCACACCGCCCGGCGCCCCAGCCCCGGCATCTCGTCCGGCCAGTCGCCATCGAAGCGGAAGACCGGCTGCCGGCGGGTCGACCGCAGCGCGTCGGCGGCGGTCGACCCGCGTCCCACCTGCGCCGAGGGCCAGATCTCCGCGAGGGGCTCGAGCACGAAACGCCGCTCGCCGGCCCGGGGATGCGGCACCTGGAGCGTGGGGAGATCGACCTCGCTCCCCTCCATGGTCACCACGTCGAGATCGAGGGTGCGGGGGCCCCAGCGCACCTCCCGGGTTCGCCCGTGATCGGCCTCGATCCGCTGGAGATGCCCGAGCAGGTCGAGGGGGGCGAGCCCGGTGTCGATCACGACCACGGCATTGAGATATGCGCCCTGCTCGGGGCCGCCCACGGGCGCCGTCTCGTACACGGACGAAACCGCCTCGACGGTTCCCAGGGATCGGAGGGCGGCGAGGGCCGAGCGCAGGATCCCGAGCCGGTCGCCGATATTCGTCCCCAGCGCGACGGCGGTTCGGGTCACCGGCGGCGGGTCAGGGTGACGGACACCGACCCGACCGGGACGGGGAACGGGGCCTTCGGCTTGGTGACGGTGACCTCCGTTTCGATCACCCGTGGATCCTCGAGCACCACATCCGCCACCCGGCCGGCAACCCGCTCGATGAGGTCCCACCGCTCGGATGCCACCCGATCGTGGACGCGGCGGGCAAGCGACCCATAGTCGACGGTGTCCTCCAGATCGTCGCCGGCGGCCGCCTGCGACAGATCGAGCCGGAGCTCGACGTCCACGACGAACGGCTGCCCGAGCTCGGTCTCATGGGGCAGCACCCCGTGATGGGCGAATACCTCGATACCGTGGATTCGGATCCGGTCGGTCACGATGACGGTGGCTGGGGCACCAATGAGCGCCCCTCGGGACCCAGCGGACGTCCGAGGATCTCCTGGATCACCGCCTGGGCGAGGATCGGGTCGGACAGCAGGCGCGAGGCGATGAGGTAACCCCCGAGCAGACCCGCCAGCACGTCGTCGATCGTCTCACGATGGACCAGGACCCGGCTCGCCGGATCGGTGAGCAGCTCGTCGAGCGTCTCGTACAGGGCGACGGCCTCGGCGCGAGACACCTCGGCGCCGACCGGGACCTGTCGGGTACCGAGCCCAGCCTCGCGATAGGCCTGCAGGTTCTGATTGCCGGGGAGCAGGGTGACGACGTGGGTGATACGCGCCTCCCGGACGAGCCAGTTGATCTCCTCTTCACGGCGGACCCGACGGTGCTGGAACCCGAAACCGCCGACCCGCTCGGCAACGGCCAAACGGTCGGCGATGACCCAGGTGAAACCCTTCGGCTTGAGACCGGTAATCATTCGGCGACGCCCTCGGGCCGCACGATAGCCTCGGCCACCGCTGCCGCCTCACGGGCCGAGCGGGAGTCGTGGACCCTCACAACCGACGCCCCCCGCTCCACGGCGAGTGCCACCGTGACAGCGGTGGATCCGTCTCGGAGCTCGGGGATCTCGACCCCGGTCAGGCGCCCGAGGAAGCTCTTGCGCGACGTCCCCACGACCAGCGGGTGGCCGTGGACGGCGAGCCGGTCGAGGTCGCGGAGCAGCACGAGGTTGTGCCGCAGGCTCTTTCCGAACCCGATCCCCGGGTCCAGAGCGATCGAGGCAGCCGGCACACCGGCCGCCTGGGCGGCGGCGGCACGTGCCAGCAGCAAGGCCTCCACCTCGGTGACGACGTCTGCGTACCGGGGATCGTCCTGCATCGTGCGGGGCGAGCCCTGCATGTGCATGACCACCACCCCGGCCCCGGAGGCCGCGACCTCCTCTCGCATCGCAGGAGAGGCGAGACCGGTGACGTCGTTGACGATCTCGGCACCAGCCTCCATCGACCGTCGGGCCACCTCCGGCTTCGAGGTGTCCACCGACACGACTACTCCCCTGGCTGCCAGCGCTTCGATCACCGGGATCACCCGGCGTAGCTCCTCGCCGGCGGCGACCTCGGCCGCGCCAGGGCGGGTCGACTCCCCGCCGACGTCGACGAGGTCCGCCCCTTCGGCAACCAGCCGCCGCCCGTGGGCGACGGCGGCTTCGACATCGAGGAACCGGCCGCCGTCCGAGAAGGAGTCGGGGGTCACGTTGAGTATCCCCATCACCAGCACCCGGCTCAGCGAGAGTTCGCGGGTGCGGGTGCGCCACACCGCCGGCCGCAGTCCGACCGGCGGCGGGCTCACGTCCGGTTCCCGTAGACCAGCGCGAACGCCTCGGCCCGGGTGCGGGCATCATCGGAGATGCATCCTCTGACCGCCGAGGTCGTGGTGATAGACCCGGGCTTCTTCACGCCCCGCATCGACATGCACATGTGCTCCGCCTCGATGACGACGAGCGCACCCTTGGCCTTGACCCGCTCCATGAGTGCATCGGCCACCTGGGCGGTCAGCCGTTCCTGCACCTGTGGCCGTCGGGCGAATCCCTCGACGAGTCGGGCGAGCTTCGAGAGCCCGGTGAGGTGACCGTCGGGGAGGTAGGCCACGTGGGCTTTGCCGTGGAAGGGAGCGAGATGGTGCTCACACATCGAGTAGAAGGGGATGTCCTTCACCATCACGATCTCTTCGTACGACTCGGATCCGAAGAAGGCGTCGACCACCTCTGCCGGATCCCGCTGGAGACCCTCGAAGACCTCGGTGTAGAACCGGGCCACCCGCCACGGGGTGTCCCGCAGGCCTTCGCGCTCGGGGTCCTCGCCGATCGCCACGAGGATGGCGCGAACGGCGTCGGCGATGGCTGCCTGGTCGACGGGCATGGATGGGGCTCCTCGGGATCAGCCGGGCCGGGAGGGCTCGGTGGAGTGGGCGGCGGCGATCGCTCCATCGCGGGCCTGGCCGCCGTTGCTGTCGGCGGGCGGCCGCACCCGCAACGCCCCACTCGAGGAGTGCTCCCACTTGGGGACGTCATGGAACAACTCGGCCACCTCCTCGGGGCCCACCGTCTCATGCTCCATGAGCGCCTCCACCATCCGCTCGAGGGCGTCGCGGTGGGCGTCGATCACCTGCCGGGCCTCCTCGTGGGCCGCGCTGATGAGCTTGCGGACCTCCTCGTCGATGTTGGCCGCCACCTCGTCGGAGTAGTCGGCCCGCCTCGTGTAGTCGCGCCCGAGGAACACCTCGCCCTCGGGCTTGCCGTACTGGAGGGGGCCGAGTCGGTCGCTCATGCCGTACTCCATCACCATGCGCCGGGCGATCGTCGTGGCCTTCTCGATGTCGTTGGCCGCGCCGGTGGTGGGATCGGCGTAGATGATCTCCTCGGCGGTCCGACCACCCAGCAGGACGGCCAGCTGGTCGACGAGCTCGGAGCGGCGAACCAGGTACTTGTCACGGGCGGGCAAGGCGAGGGTGTGGCCGAGAGACCGGCCCCGGGCGACGATGGTCACCTTGTGGACGGGGTCGGCCATGGGCAGCGCCCACCCGACGAGGGCATGCCCGGTCTCGTGGTAGGCGATGAGCTTCTTCTCGTCCTCGCTCATCAGACGGGAGCGACGCTCCGGTCCGGAGATCACCCGGTCGATCGCCTCCTCCAGCTCCGACATGCCGATCCGGGCAATGCGACGGCGAGCCGCCAGCAGGGCCGCCTCGTTGATCAGGTTGGCCAGATCCGCACCCGTGAAACCGGGCGTGCGGCGGGCCAGCACCTCGAGGTCCACCTCGTCCTCGAGCGGCTTGCCCCGGGCGTGGACCTCGAGGATCCACTTCCGGCCATCGGCGTCGGGGGCGTCGATCACCACCTGCCGGTCGAACCGTCCCGGCCGGAGAAGGGCAGGGTCGAGGATGTCGGGCCGGTTGGTGGCCGCCATCACGATCACTCCGGTGTTCCCCTCGAAGCCGTCGAGCTCGACGAGCAGCTGGTTGAGCGTCTGCTCGCGCTCGTCGTGGCCGCCCCCGAGGCCGGCGCCACGGTGGCGGCCGACCGCGTCGATCTCGTCGATGAACACGATCGCCGGGGCGCTCTGCTTGGCCTGGTCGAACAAGTCGCGGACCCGGCTGGCACCCACGCCCACGAACATCTCGACGAAGTCGGACCCGGAGATGGAGAGGAACGGCACCCCCGCCTCGCCCGCCACCGCCCGGGCCAGCAGTGTCTTGCCGGTTCCGGGAGGCCCGAACAGCAGCACGCCCTTGGGGATCTTGGCCCCCAGCGCCCGGTACTTGTCGGGGTTCTTGAGGAAGTCCTTGATCTCCTCGAGCTCCTCGATCGCCTCTTCGAGCCCGGCCACGTCCTGGAAGGAGACCTTGGGCTGGTCCTTGCTGACCCCCTTGGCCTTCGCCTTCCCGAACTGCATCACCCGGTTCCCCGAGCCCTGCATCTGCATGAAGATGAAGACCATGAACCCGATGAGGAGGAGCCACGGCAGGATCCCGATGAGGATCTCGAAGAAGCCGGGCGGCTCCGAGTCGGTCTCGAGCGGCACCCCGGAGGCGATGATCTGCTGGGTGAGGTCGCCCTCGAATCCCTCGGGGTAGGTGGCGGTGAAGTGGAAGGCCGCCTCGGTCTCGGGCGGCTCGACGTACGTACCCTGCACCCGATTGGAACGCTCGAACAGGGTGACCGACTCGATCTCACCTGCCTCGAGGGTCTCGATGAACTCGGTGAGGGTGATCTCCTGGGGCTGGGAGATCTGGTCGAACCAGCGCTGCACGACCACGGCCAGCACCACGAACATGAGTCCGTAGATGATGAGGGTTCGCAGGGTTCGATTCACGGTCGTCCTCGTCTCGGCAGGCGAGCATCGCCGGCTTGAGGCCTGCGAGCCCATCGCTCCATCATGGTACGGGAGCGGTTCCGCTATGGGAACCGCTCGAGCCGCTACATCCCCTGGAGAACGCCCACATACGGGAGGTTGCGGTATTTCCCGGCGAAGTCGAGCCCGTACCCGATCACGAACTCCGGTCCGATCGTGAACCCCGGGTACCTGACCTCCAGCGGGACCCGCTGGATCCCCTCCTTCACGAGCAGCGCCGCCACTTCGAGTGAGGCGGGCCTCCGGACCCTGAGGCTCTTCATGAGGTAGTTGAGGGTCAGCCCCGAGTCGATGATGTCCTCGACGATGAGCACGTCACGATCGGCGATCTCCTGGTCGAGGTCCTTGAGGATCCGGACGACGCCGGACGTCTGGGTGGAGGCGCCGTACGACGACACCGCCATGAAGTCGAACTCGACCGGGATCGTGACGTGCCGGGCGAGGTCGGCCATCACGATGAAGGCTCCCTTGAGCACGCCGACCATCAACAGGTCCTTGCCCGCATAGTCGTGGCTGATCGCCTCGCCCATCTCGCCGAGCTTCGCGGCGATCTCGTCTGCGGTGATCAGTTCCCGGACGTCGGCCACACCCAGTCCTCCTCGATGTCGTCGGGCAAGCTAGCGCGTTGTCGGGTCGAGGTCCCATCGGACGCTCGCAACTCGAGCCAAGGCCCGGCCCGACGCGCGGTCAGCCCACCTGCGAGTTGGGTGGCGCGATCCTGGCCGGTGACGACTCGCCACACCCGGTCGAGCCCGGCGGATCCCGGTGGATAGGGAGGGGCCAGGAGTGTGGCCGCCGAGCGGATGGCCCGCCCGCCCAGAGCGGGGCCGGCCGCCATCAGGGCCCCCAGCGCCAGCCGGACACCACCACCCGGCGCCGGCACCGGCCTGATCGCCCCGGCGAGGTCGTCGAGCGCCCGGGCGTCCCCGGCCGCATGCTCGGCGGTCCGGGCCAGGACGTCGCGGAGGTTTGGCTGGAACCCGGCCTCGAGCGCGGGAATCAGCGAACGGCGGATCCGGTTGCGCAAGGCGGTGTCGTCGGCGTTGGTGGGATCGTCGAACCACGGCAGGCCGGCGAGGGTGGCCAGCTCCCGCGTCTCGGTCCGCCACACGCCCAGCAGGGGGTGGACGATCGGTCCCCGCCGAGCGGGGATCCCGGCGAGCCCGTCGACACCCGACCCCCGGAGCAGGTTGGCCAGAACCGTCTCGGCCTGATCGTCCCGGGTGTGGCCGGTAAGCAGGGCTTCACCGGCCTGCAGGGCGGCCTCGAGGGCCCGGTGGCGTGACACGCGGCCGTGGGTCTCGCTCCTGGGGGCAGCGTCGAGGCGCAGCGAGTCGAAATCGAGGTCGAGAGAGCCCGCCACCGCCCCGGCCGCCTCCTCCAGCCGGTCCGAGGCAGGGAGCCGGTGATGGACGTGCACCGCCCGAACCGTCAGGCCGGCGGCCCTGGCCAGCCACGCACAGGCGGCCGAGTCGGCTCCCCCGGAGAGGGCGACGACGGCCGGTTGATCGGGGAACCTCGCCCGCTCCCCCAGCGATCGGGCCAGCTCCCTCAGGCGACGCGACGTACCCACCGCGTGGGTTCCTCGATCTCCTCGAGGCTCGGCAAGGCGTCCGGGGACTCCCATGCGCGATCCAGCATCGACCACGAGGCGGCACCTTCGACGCCCGACACGAACCGCTCCCCCAGTTCGTACTGCCGGATCTTCAGCTCCATGCCGGTGAGGCGGAAGAGGGCCGCCGTCCGCGGGTTCGAGCGGCGGGCCTTCAGGATGCGGGACATCCTCGGCTGGGAGCGGAGGGTACGTGCGCCCAGCCGGTCCATCACCACGTGGCCGTGCCCTTCGAGCAGGCACATGAGCGCCTGCACCCGGTCGAGGGTCGCCCGTTGGGCGCCCGATGCGAACAAGCCGAGGAGCCCCGACTCGTCGACGACGGGTCGCCCGCTCCGCCGCCGGCGAAGGACCTCCTCCACGACCTGCTGGATCCTGGTCGGATCGGGTTCCAGCGCCGTGACCATCTCCTCGACGAGGGAGAGGAAGTACTCGCGCATCCAGGGGACACCCACGAACTGCGCCCGATGGGCGGCCTCGTGGAGAGCCACCCAGAAGCGGAACTCGGAGGGCCGGAACTGATGGGACCGCTCCATCTGGAGGACGTTCGCCCCGACGAACGCCACGGCATCACCGGTCTCTCCGGTGGGCAGCACCAGCTCGTACTGGCCCAACACCCGTTTCGAGAGGAACCCGAGCAGAGCACCGGTCTCCGCACCCATGACGGCGCGGGCCGAGGCGAGACCCCACCGGTGCCCTCCGGCCCGCTCCAGTCGCTCGGCCAGCTTCCGCTCGGCGGGGGCGAGGATCGCCCCGAACGATGCCAGATTGCGATCGACCCATTCCCGTCGCGAGACGACCACGACCTCCGGTGCACCGGGGAGGCCGAGCCCGGTCTCGGCTGCGACTTGCTCCGAGGCGCGGGCCACGGCGTCGGGGAAGGTGGTGGCGAGATCCTCCAGGTGATAGGAGGAGATGAGCGGATAGGTGCCTGCCACCGCCCCGGCGAGCCGACCGGCCACCGGCCACGGGACTGCAGGCGAGCTCACTGCACGACGCGGTAGCGGGTCCGGACCACCCTCACGTAGTACATGACGGCCGTCGCCACCACCACTGCGACGGCGAGCACGACCGTGGCGGGAACGAGGAACCGGATGGTCCAGGGCTGTGCTATCTCGACCACCGGAGGCGGCGGCACCGGCACGGCCGGGTCGACCGCCGGGACCTCCTCCACGACGCTGATGGGCGTGACTCCCTCGTCGTCGTCGCCCTCCTCCTGGCCGAGCGCAGGCAGGGCAAGGAGAGCCACGAAGACCAGCGCCAGAGAGGGAAGCAAGGTTCGGAGGGCTCGCATCGCCAACCAGCGTACCGGGGCCGGGCCGAGGACGTCGAAATCCTTCAGAGCGACCCGGGTTCCTGGTTGAGCGCCAGGTGCAGGCGCTCGATCAGGGCTGGAGGGACCTCCTCGCGAAGCCGCTCCTTGACGACCAGCTGAAGCCGCTCCTCGAAGTCGAACAGGTGCCCGCATGGGGGGCAGTCGTCCAGGTGCCGGCGGATCCGCTCGGCCGAGAGGCCGTCGATCTCACCATCGAGATAGAGGTACAGGCTGGCCAGTGCCTCGTCACAGATTTCGCTCATGACCGTGACTCCTCAGGCAACAGCCCTCGATCCCGTGCGAATTCCCACAACCCCTTCTCGAGGGCCTTTCTTCCCCGATGCAGCCGAGACATGACGGTTCCGATGGGGATGTCGAGGATCTCGGCGATCTCTTTGTAGGAGAAACCCTCGAGGTCGGCGAGCAGAACCGGCATCCGGAAGTTCTCGGGGAGAGATTCGACCGCGGCCTTCACATCGGCCTCGACCAGGCCGTCGAGCACGAGGTCCTCGGCGCTGCGACCCGCGCCGGCGGAGGTCTCGGACCCGAGCCGCCGGTAGATGTAGAGATCCTCGACCTCTCCCAACTCGACCTCGTCGGGACGGCGGGTGGCTCGCCGGTACCGGTTGATGTAGGTGTTCGTGAGGATGCGGTAGAGCCAGGCCTTCAGGTTGGTGCCCGCCTCGAAGGTCCCATAGGCCCGATACGCCTTGAGGAAGGTCTCCTGGACGAGGTCCTCGGCATCGGCCGGGTTGCGCGACATTCGCAGCGCCGCCGAGTAGAGCTGGGGGGCGTACTGGATGGCATCGGCTTCGAACGTCGCCTGGTCGGCCATCGATGGAACGGTAGTCGCCGGGAAACCGGGATCGGGACGGGCTGGATGGAGCCGGAGAGGGGATTCGAACCCCTGACCTACGCATTACGAGTGCGTTGCTCTGCCGACTGAGCTACTCCGGCGGTTCCGTCATGGTAGAAGAACCTCTCAGGGGTTCCGATAGTCGTCGGCCCACCGGATCCCCGTGCGCTGGCCGTTGCGGGCCGGCTTCATGCGGAGCCGAACCTCCCTGTGTCGGGCCTCAGCGATGGGAAGGTAGAAGCAGTCACCCGTGGTCGCGTCCCAGACGGCTATCCAGTCGGCGATGACCATCGCCTCGCCGAGCACTCCCTTGTCGGTGGTGACGCCATGACGGGAAGGTACGGGGCGGGTACGACGCATTCCGGGGTCGCCTCAGCGAACCCGGCGCACCACGTACGCCTCCACCGGCTCCTCCTTGCCTTTCAGCGCGAGGTCTCCCAGCGGCTCGACCTCGACCGACTCGGCAATGGGCCGGTAGGTGGCGGCGCCGACGACCACCGTCCCCGGCTCGGCGATGGCCTCCAGCCGGGCGGCCACGTTGACGGCATCGCCCATCACGTTGAAGCTGCGGAACTCGTCCGACCCCACGTTGCCCACCAGAGCCGGCCCGGTGTTGATCCCCACCCGGAACCTGGGGAAGTCGGGGTTGGCGGTGGCCACCTCCTCGATGGCGGTCTGCATGCCGAGCCCGGCCTGCACCGCCCTGAGCCGGTGATCGGCCTGACGGGACGGGGCATTGAAGATCGCCAGCACCGCGTCCCCCTGGAACTGCACCACCGTGCCACCGCTCCCGAGGATCACCGGGACCGCCAGACCGAAGTACCTGTTGAGCATCGCCACGATCCCCTCCGGGGAGGACCGCTCCGAATATGCCGTGAAGCCGCGCAGGTCGGCGAAGAGTGCCGTCACCTCGACCACCGCGCCGCCCAGGGCCGCCTGCGACGGGTCGGCGATCAGGGTGTCCGCCACGTCGGGCGAGAGGTATTGACGGAAGAGCGTGTCCAGCTGGGCATAGAGCCTGGTGTTGTCGAGAGAGATCGCCACCTCGGCGGCGAGAGTCCGGACGAGGGCGCGGTCGCGCTCGTCGAACGAGCCTTCCAGACGTGCGAACTCGACCGTGCCGACCTGACTGCCCCGAATTTCGAGCGGTGCCCGCTCGACCGCGCTCGCATCCGGCCACGGACCTGTGGCCATGGCCTCGGAGTACTCCAACCCCCCCGAACGCTCGAGGCCGATCCGCATGACATCACGGCCGAAGGACTCGGCGACAACTCCGACGATCCGCTCGAGGAGCGCCTCTTCCCCCACTCCGATCTGGGCCTCAGCCCCCACTCGTGCCAGCGCCTCGAGTCGCCGGGCCTGGTCGCGTTCGGCGGCGAGGGCCCCCGCCGCCCGGCGCAACACCTCGACCTGTCGCTCGGTCAGGTCGAATCGGGCGGCGAGGCCGGCGGTGATGAGGTCGAGTTCCACCTCGGTGAGCTCGGAGGTCTCGGACCGCTCCAGCGCGCCGGTCAGGGACTCCAGCGCCGACCCGTACTCCTCGCGCAGCCTGGCAGCGGTGTGCTCGGTGGTGACCGCGTTGAACAGACCGGCAGCCGACCCCTCCCTCCGGTACTGGACGTAGGCGCTGTACGCCACGAACCCGAACGCCGCCGTCATCAACACATGCCAGGTCCACCAGGAGAGGTGCCAGTTGCGGGCGAACACCATCGTCACCATGGCCTCGGCCAGCAGCACCGAGGCGGTGATGATCGCCACCAGCATCACCGCCGGCCGGCGTCGATGAAGGACGAAGTACCGGACGGCGGTGACAACGAACCCGAGCACGGCGAAGGCCGCCAGCCATGCGAGAGCCCCATCGGCCTGCTCGGTGAGCGGGCGGTCGAGGGGAGGTATCGATGCCAGCGACGCCACGGCCCACACCGCCATGATCCCCAGTAGCGCCCATCGCACCACGGGCGCCCGCCCGACGATGGCCGCCTGGAGGTCGGCCGACGGATCGAAGGACGACGCGACCAGGAACACCGAGGCCAGGGCCAGGCCGATCGGGGTGGCGATCTCGAATCCGGCGTTGCCGCCCCTCACCAGGACGTCCGGGGTGGCGAGGGCGTGGAGGAAGAGGAACCCGGCCGCCGTCAGGAAGGCGAAGGCCACGAGCAGCAACCGGGCGTCGCCGTGGCCGGCGGCCGCCCGCTGCATGCGACCGGCCAGCAGCATGTTGACCGCGGCGACGCCGATCACCAGCCAGAAGTGGCTCGGGTGGTGCTGCCACGAGACGTCGAGTTGGGGACGGGCGATCAGCAACCACAGGGCGGCGAGGGGCAGAGCCATGTGGAAAGCCCACACCGTCAACCTGACTCCGCCGCCGGTCCCAGGCCGGGCGGTCGGGCGCACCCTCGCCACCGTCACACCGGTCGATCCTAGGTGCCCGAGCACCGGTGAGGCGGCCCGGGCGATCCGATCGACGTCAGCTCTCCTCTCCCAGCATGGCGAACAGGTTGGTCAGCACCAGCTGAGGTCGGAGGTTGGCCTGGAGGTCGGTCACCGCGTCGAGCACCCGCTCGGCCCGCAGGACCGCCTGGGCGGGGGTGATGTTGGTGAACACGGCCAGCGGCAGGTCGCCATTGCGAACCGGGCCTCCGAGTTGGAGGGCGGCGCTGTCGGCGTACCACGACGCCAGGATCTCGAGGCCGGCGGTGAGCAGCGTCTGGCGAACCCGGCGGCGATCGCGTTCGGCACGCTCCTTCTCGGCCTTCGTGCTGCCCTCTGTTCCCGCTCGAGCCTCGAGCATGGGCTCGAGTGCCTGCAGCACCTCCGCGCTCAGGCGAAAGGCGTCCCCGGGGCGCGCCGAGACCCGGATCGGGATGTTGAGCCAGAGGGAGCGGAAATCGGCGACCTCCGGCCGGTGCGCCAGCATCAGGGCCATGCCGGGCCGGCCCCCGGCCACCCGGGCCACGGTGAGGGCACGCTCGGGTTCAACCCCCGAGCCAGAGAGGGCGGCCGCCAGTTCGACCTCGTCGACCCGACCGAAGTGGATGGTCCGGCACCGGCTCGCCACCGTGGCAGGCAGGTCGTCCTCGGATTCCGTGACGAGCAGGAACACCGTGGTGGCCGTCGGCTCCTCCAGGGTCTTGAGCAGGGCATTGGCTGCCTGGTCGGTCATCGAGCCGGCGTCGTCGAAGAGGAAGACCTTGCGCACCGACTCGACCGGCGCCAGCGCCGCCTGTCCGATGGCCGTGCGAGCCTGCTCCACGCCCAGGCTGCGACTCCCCTCGGGCTCGACGAGGGTCAGGTCGGGATGGAGGCCGGCCACGGCCCGCCGGCAGCTACGACAGTCGGTGCCGTGGCCTCCCCCCTCCGGGCAGAGCAAGGCGGCGGCGAACCGCCGGGCCACCATCGCCTTGCCGATCCCGGCTGCGCCCACGAAGAGATAGGCATTGGCAGGACCTGCCGTCTCGCGATCGAGCAGGTCGAGCACGCGCTGGTGCCCGATGACGTCGCGGTAGCCGGTCAGCTCGACCATCGCCCCTCGACCCTCGCCATCACCGAGTCCACGACGACGTCACGCGGGGCGGCGGCGTCCACGAGCACGACCCGATCGGGCTCGGACGCCGCCAGTGAACGGAACGCCGCCGCCACGGCCCGCTGGAAGCCCTCGCCCTCGCCGCCGATCCGGTCCGGGACAGCCTGGCGTCGGAGCCCGATCGACGGCTCGACGTCGAGGACGATCACCAGGTCGGGGACCACACCCTGGAGGCCCGCCTCGTTGACCCCGCGGACCGCATCGACCCCGAGGCCGCGGGCTGCGCCCTGGTACGCCAGCGACGAGTAGTAGGAGCGATCCGACACCACCCACCTGCCCCTGTCGAGGGCGGGTCCCACCACCTCGGCTGCGAGCTGGGCGCGCTGGGCCGCGAAGAGCAGTGCCTCTGCCCAGGGGGACATGTCGCCGGCATGGAGCAGCATCCGGCGGATCTCCTCGCCCAGCGCCGTACCTCCCGGTTCCCGGACCGCCACCACCGGCATGCCCCGGTCGGTGAGTCGATCCACCAGACTCGCCGCGACCGTGCTCTTCCCGGCTCCCTCGATCCCCTCGAGGGCCACGTACCGGCCGCGGGTCACGGCTCGCGCTCCGGCCGGGTCCGGCGGTCGCCGCGCACGAGGGTGACGGTCTCGGTGGCCTCCCGGAGCGCCTCGTACCGATCATCGTCGGGCGGCACCCATGGGAACTGTGACCGCACCGCCCACAGGGTGCCGACCCCCGACAGGAGTATCACGACTCCGCCGAGCAGGAGCATGAGACGGGTCCCGTTGCTGAGCTCGCCGGGAAGGACCCGATCCAGGGCCGCCGCCCCGAGGCCGGCCACGGCGAACGAACCCAACAGGGCGGTCCGGGCAACCGAGTAGAGAGCGGCGAACGTGCGGCCTCGGAGTTCGTCGGCGACGGTGGCGTGGAGGTGGGTGAAGCCCGCCACATAGGCGACACCCGTCCCCAGCCCTGCGAGCAGGACCCACCCGGCGGCACCCCATACGGTCTCGGCCAGCGACGCCAGCACCGTGGTGAGACCGGTCAGCGTCAGCCCGACCGCGAAGACCGGCTCGCGCCGGGTGATCGACGGGCCGAGCAGCATGAGCAGGCCCATGCCGGCACCCAACCCGAGACCGAGGGCGGTGACGACGATGCCGTAGCCGGTGTCTCCGCCGCCCAGCACCTTCTCGGAGAACGGTTGGCCGAGCACGAACAAGGCCCCTCCCCCGAACAGCCCGACCGAGATGCCGAGGATCACGCGGCGCACCGGCCCGGAACCGGCCACGAACCTGAACCCGTCCCGGATGTCGCGAAGCGGCGCCCGCACGTCGAGGCTCCCCCGGCCGAGTCGCTCGCGCGGCACCTCGATTCTCTCGATGGGGATCGTGAGCACGATGACACCCGACACGAGGAACGTGACGGTGTCGAACAGGAAGGCCACCACCACGGCCGTTCCGAACTCGCCGACGACCGGCAGCGAGGCGCTGAACTGGGCGATGAGAGCGAACACCGCCGAACCGACGGGGGCGGTGCCGTAGGCGGCCAGCAGCGAGAGGGCGTTGGCGGACATGAGTCGGTGCGGGGGCACGAGCGTGGGCATCACCGCCTCTCGGGCGGGTTGGCGGAGGAGGCTCAACACCTCGATCGCGAACGTGAGGACGAAGAGCTGGCGGAGGTCGGTCACGAACACGAGCAGGAACACGAGCGTCGCCCGCCCGAAGTCCGTGACCCACATCGTCCGCTTGCGGTCCCACCGATCGGCAAGCACGCCGCCCGCCACCCCGATCAGCACCCCGGGCAGGATGCGCCCCACCAGCGGCACGAGGATCGCCACCGTCGCCGCCGTGCCCGGTCCGGCGATCTTGGTCGCCAGCGAGAAGGTGGCGAAGAGCGTCACCCAGTCGCCGAGGCTGGAGACGGCCGTGCTCCACCAGAAGCGTGCGAACGGGCCGCGGCGGATCAGTCCCGGCTGACGGGGCGGGGCGGGGGCGTTCATCGCCCCGGACACTACCGACGATGCCGGTCTGTCCCCGGGCGTCCAGATGGGGTTCTCCGCGACTCGACCAGGGACGAACGACGGCGCCACCGAGGTGCTCATCGACGGAGCCCCGGCCCCCGTTCGCATCTCCATGACCGACCGGGCCGGTTGGGCCGTCGCCATGGTGTCCGACGGCGGCGAGCTGGGCTGCGACCTCGTGTGGTCGGCGAAGAAGAGCGCGCTGAAGGTCCTCCGCACCGGACTGCGCCGCGACACCCGTTCGGTCGAAGTCGAGCCCGAGACCGGAACGGGGGACGGCTGGCACCCGCCCACGGTCCGCACCGTCGAGGGCCGGACCTCTCCGGGGTGGTGGCGCCGGTGCCGGGACTTCCTCCTGACCGGTGGCGGCCGGGTCCACCTTCCCCCTCTCCGGGGGCTCGTCGAGCCGTCTCCGTCGAAGGGAGCCGAGCCCCGCCACACCTGGTTGACGTCGCCGGTGAGCGGCCGGGTGCCTTGACACCCAGCTCGCCCGGACCGTAGGTTCCCGGCCCGATGCCCAAGACACTCGTGGTGGTCGAGTCGCCCACCAAGGCCAAGAAGATCTCGGAGTACCTGGGGACCGACGTGGTCGTCGAGGCCTCGATGGGGCACGTGCGCGACCTCCCCAGGTCGGCGGCCGAGGTACCCAAGCGGTACAAGGACCAGGCCTGGGGCCGCCTCGGGGTGGACGTGGAACACGAGTTCGCCCCGATCTACGTGGTGTCCAAGGACCGCAAGGATCGGCTGGCAAGACTCAAGAAGCTCATGGCCGACGCCGACGCCCTGTACCTGGCGACCGACGAGGACCGGGAGGGGGAG
This sequence comes from Acidimicrobiia bacterium, assembly GCA_046484325.1. Taxonomy (GTDB): domain Bacteria; phylum Actinomycetota; class Acidimicrobiia; order Spongiisociales; family ZC4RG35; genus JAWOJB01. The sequence goes on from JAWOJB010000066.1 coordinate 23,283, forward strand.
GCCATCGCCTGGCACCTCGCCGAGGTGCTGGAGCCGCGGGTCCCGGTCCGGAGGATGGTGTTCAACGAGATCACCCCGTCGGCCATCCGCGACGCTTTCGATCACCCCCGCCAGATCGACGATCGCCTGGTCGACGCCCAGGAGGCCCGGCGGGTGCTCGACCGCCTCTACGGCTACGAGGTCTCGCCCGTGCTGTGGAAGAAGGTCGCCTCCGGGCTCTCGGCCGGGCGAGTGCAGTCGGTCGCCGTACGCATCGTGGTCGAGCGCGAGCGGGAGCGGATGGCCTTCCGGGCCGCCTCGTACTGGGACGTCGAGGGGACCTTCCGCAAGGCAGGCGACCCCGTCGAGTTCACGGCCACGCTGGCCACCGTCGAGGGGACCCGGGTGGCGACGGGGCGCGATTTCGATGCCACCGGCTCGCCCCGCCCGGACGTGGTCGCCCTCGACGAGCCCGCCGCCCGTGAGCTCGTCGCCGGGCTCGACGGCGCCTCCTTCTCGGTGGCCTCGACCGAGACCAAGCCGTACACCCGCAGGCCTTATCCGCCGTTCCGGACGTCGACCCTGCAGATGGAGGCGGGCCGCAAGCTCCGCTTCTCCTCGGCGCGCACGATGTCGGTCGCTCAACGCCTGTACGAGAACGGCTACATCACCTACATGCGGACCGACTCCGTGACCCTCTCCGCCGAGGCCCTCACCTGCTCGCGGGCCGAGATCAGGCGGCTCTACGGCGCCGCCTTCGTCCCCGATCAGCCCAGGACCTACGGCCGGGCCGCCAAGAACGCCCAGGAGGCCCACGAGGCGATCCGACCGGCCGGGGATGCCTGGCGGACTCCCCAGCAGGTGGCACGTGAGGTCGGCCCCGACGAGGCGAGGCTCTACGAGCTGGTCTGGAAACGGACGATCGCTTCCCAGATGCCCGACGCCCGTGGCGAGAGCCTCTCGGTGAGGCTGGGGGCCACCGCCACCGACGGGCGGGAGGTCGAATTCGCCGCCTCCGGCCGGGTGATCCTCTTCCCCGGGTTCCTCAAGGTCTACGTCGAGTCACACGACGATCCGGACGAGGCCTCCGACGACGACCAGCGTCCGCTCCCGGCGCTCGCCGAGGGCGACCCCGTGGAGACCGACGGGCTGACGGCGGAGGGTCACGAAACCAGAGCCCCGCGGCGCTACACGGAGGCATCCCTCGTCCAGCGGCTCGAGGAGCTGGGGGTCGGCCGCCCCTCGACCTACGCCTCGATCCTCTCGACCATCCAGGACCGCGGCTACGTCTGGAAGCGGGGTGGCGCGCTCATCCCAACCTTCACGGCCTTTGCCGTCGTCAGTCTGCTCGAGCAGGGCTTCCCCGACCTCGTCGACTACGCCTTCACCGCCCGTATGGAGGACGACCTCGACCGGATCGCCTCCGGCGACGAACAACGAGTTCCGTGGCTGAGCCGGTTCTACCTCGGCACGGAAGGCCTCCGTGAGACCGTTGAGCGCAAGCTGGACGAGATCGACCCCCGGGTGGTGGGCGGTATCCCGCTGGGCTCCGACGACCATGGGCGCGAGCTGATCGTCCGCGTGGGTCGGTACGGGCCCTATGTGCAGCGGGACGACGACCGAGCCTCCATCCCCGACGACGTGGCCCCGGATGAGCTCACGGTGACGGCCGCCTCCGAGCTCCTCGACTCGGCCTCACGCGGCGACAAGATCCTGGGCACCGACTCCGAGTCCGGACTCGTCGTGCTCGCCCGAACCGGGCGGTTCGGGCCGTACGTGCAGCTGGGCGAACACGAGGAGGGTTCGAAGGCCAAGCCGAGGCGGGCATCGCTCTTCAAGGGGATGAGCCTCGACGAGCTCGGTCTGGACGACGCGCTGCGATTGCTGTCGCTCCCGAGGGTCGTGGGCCAGGACCCGGGGGGCGTCGAGATCCTCGCACTCAACGGGCGGTACGGGCCCTACCTTCAGCGAGGTGACGACCGGCGCAGCCTCGCCTCCGAGGATCAGATCTTCACGGTCACCGCCGACGAGGCGCTGAAGCTGCTGGCCGAGCCACCCCGGCGGCGCGGTCAGCGAGCGGCCGCCGCCCTCAGGGAGCTGGGCAACGATCCGGTATCGGGGTCGCCGGTGACCGTCCGCTCTGGCCGCTACGGACCATACGTGACCGACGGGACCGTCAATGCCTCGCTTCGCAAGGGAGACGATCCCGACACGATCACCCTGGAGCGAGCCGCCGAGCTGCTCGCCGCCCGCCGTGAGCGGGCGGGGGCCTGACTCAGAGCATCCGGCGGCGGCGGCGGGCCCTGCCCGAGGTCCGGGTCGCCTGCCCGGCCCGTGGCTCCTCGGCCACCGGGATATCGGGGGCCCACGCCGACAGGTCGTCGAGGCGGTCGTCGTTCGAGAACATCTTCGTCAACGGCTGGAGCAGGCCTGCCTCGCGCTGGATCCGTCGCACCGCATCCGCCTGATCCCATTCGACGAAGGTGACGACGAGACCGGAGTCCCCGGCCCGGGCAGTCCGGCCCGAGCGGTGGAGATAGGTGGTGGCGTCCTCGGGCGGGTCGTAATGGATGACCACGTCCACCCCGTCGACGTGGAGCCCGCGAGCGGCCACGTTCGTCGCCACCAGCACCGGCGTGGAGCCGTCCATGAACCTCTCCAATGCACGTTCCCGCTTGTACTGGGGGAGATCGCCGTGGATGGCCTTCGCCTCCACGCCCAGCTCGCGCAGGTCGCGGGCCACCCGATCGCAGGCGTACTTCGTGCGGACGAAGACCAGGGTGCGACGAGCGCTGCCGGCGATCCGGGCAACCAGCCGGGGCTTGTCCATGTGGTGCACCTCGAGGAACCGGTGCTCGGAGGTCTCGACCGTCGAGGTGGTGGCCTCGACCTCGCGGTAGACCGGCTCGTCCATGTAGTTGCGGACGAGGATCTCGACCCGGTGGTCGAGGGTCGCCGAGAACAGCATCGTCTGGTGCGGTCCCCGCACGCCGCGCATGATCACCTGGAGCTGGGGCAGGAAGCCCATATCCGCCATCTCGTCGGCCTCGTCGACCACGAGCGTCTCCACCGAGCCGAGCGAGATCGCTTTGCGCTCCATGAGATCGATGAGCCGGCCGGGGGTGGCCACGACGATCTCGACCCCGGACCGCAGCGCCTCGATCTGTGCCCCCATCGACGATCCGCCGTAGACGGCGAGGACATTGTGGGAGCGGGCCGCGGCCAGCGGGGAGAGAGCCTCATCGACCTGGGCGGCGAGCTCCCTGGTCGGGACGACCACGAGGCCGAGCGGCTCGCCGGGACGGGCGGGGCGCAGGCGCTCGATCATGGGCAACCCGAATGCCAGGGTCTTCCCGGAACCGGTCTTGGCCTTGCCGCAGACGTCGCGGCCGGCAAGTGCATCGGGGATCGTGAGTTCCTGGATCAGGAAGGGGCGGGAGATGCCGGCTCCGACGAGGACCTCGGCGAGATCCTCGGAGATGCCCAGCGCGGCGAAGGTGGCCGGCGCCGAGGCGTGGTGGATGGTCGATGTCACGTTGCTCCCGGTCTTGGGCGGCGGCTCGATCCGGTCAGGAGAGCCACCGGACGACGTCGTCCGGTGGGCGCAGTGTACCGGGATCCCGGGCGTCGCCGCACATCACAGCACGTGGGCCGCCATCTCGGCCAGCGGGCTGCGGATCGAGCGCTCGAGCAGGACGTGACCGAAGAGCGGGGACCCCCGGAACTTCTCGATGAGCGCGGCCATTCCCCCGTATGGGGAGATGTACGGGTTGTCGACCTGGGTGAGGTCCCCGCAGAAGACCACCTTCGAGTCCCGCGAGATGCGGGTCAGGATCACCTTGAGCGTGGACAGCTCGAGATTCTGCGCCTCGTCGATGATCACGAACTCGCCGGTGATCGACCGACCTCGCAGGTAGGTGATTGCGGCCATCTCCAGCTCCCCCCGCTCCACGAGGTCCTCCACCGCCGCGCTCGCCCCGTCGGCCCCGGCGTCGGCGAACAGGGCGTAGAGGTTGTCGTGGACCGCCGCCATCCACGGCGCCAGCTTCTCGGAGAGGTCACCCGGCAGGTAGCCGACCTCCTGGCGACCCACCGCCACCAGCGGCCGGTACACCGACACCCGCCGGTACCTCGACTGCTCGAGCACCTGCTCGAGGCCGGCGGCGAGAGCGAGGAAGGTCTTGCCGGAGCCGGCCGTCCCCATCATCGACACGGCCGGGATTCCCGGATCGAGCAGATGATGGAGCGCAACCGTCTGGCGCAGGTTCTTCGGCTCGATGCCGAACGCCCGTGGCTGGCCGGGCACCCGCTCGACCACGACCTGCGGACCGGCCTCCACGACCCGGGCCACCGCCGACCTCGAACCGCCGGCGCGCAGCACGACGAACTCGTTGGTGAGGGCCTCGGCCCCATCGAGGACGAGCTTGCCGTGCTCGAACAGCCGGTCGATGGTGTGACCGTCCACGGCCACCTCGACGACGCCGGTGGCGAGCTCGTCGACCTGCACCGTGTCGGCGCGGTAGTCCTGCACCTCCACCCCCAGCTGGGCTCCTTTGATCCGAAGGGCGGCGTCCTTGGTGACGAGCACGGGGTCACCGCCCTCCTCGGCGAGATTGAGGCAGGTGGCCAGGATGCGGTGGTCGCTCGTGGTGGGATCGAGGACTCTCGGCAACCGGTCGGACACGACCCCGTTGAGCTCGATCCGAAGCTCACCTCCCGTGGGCAGGGCCGTCGCCTCGCGCAGCCCTCCCGGACGGGATGCCCCCAGCTCCTCGAGCAACCGGATGGCCGCCCGGGCGTTGGCACCGACCTCGTCCATGCGGGTCTTCTTGGTGTCGAGCTCCTCCACCACGACGAGGGGGAGGACAACCTGATGCTCGTCGAACCGGAGCGGGGCGTGGGGGTCGGCGAGCAGGACGCAGGTGTCGAGGACGTAGGTGCGGGTCAACGAGCTCCACTCCTTGGGTCGGGCTGCCTCGCGAGTATCGACGGAGGGAGCGCGAAATCCGAGGACCCAGCGCCCGGGCTCAGCCCAGCTCGAAGAGCGAGATGAACTGCGGACTGTTGACGAGGTTGAACTCGTGGTGGAGCTCGAGGAACCCGAGGGGTGCGGCGAGGTCATGAAGCCTCGCCGGCGTGAGGCGGTGGACGTGGACGTCGGTGGCGCGGAACGGGTTCTTGTAGAGGATGACGGCGGTGGGGACGGCCCAGATGCCCTTCACCGGCTCGGCGGGGTAGATGAACATCGCACGGCCCCCCGGGCGGAGGACCCGCGCCATCTCGCCCAGCGCCCCCGTGAGATCGGGTATGTGCTCGATGGCGTGGACCGAGACGACCTTGTCGAAGGTCGCGTCCGGGAAGTCGAGGGCCTCGGCCCGCATCGTCGCCACCCGATCGGTGACCGCGTTCTCGGCGGCATGGGGATTGGTGTCCACCCCGTGGGCGTCCACCCCCAGGTCGGCGAGCGCCTTCGTGAGGAACCCCCTCCCACACCCGACCTCGAGGACTCGCTCACCGGGTCGGGGGTCGAGCACCCGGGAGACCCGCTCGAGGTGACGGCGGTCCCACCGGTTCACCAGTGCATATCGGGAGGACTCGTAGGCGTTGCTCATGCGAATCTCCCCGAGAGGGCCGGCTCCTCGAGATGGGGGGCGATGCAAGAGCGGCCTGGCGCCGAACGCGAAGTATTTTATGTTCGCTAGCGCACAGAACCGGGAGTGCTTCCTTCCTATTCTGCAAGCTGTCTGGATTCAATTGCCCGCTCCGAATGAACATGCGAT
>JAWOJB010000079.1:0-5088 GCA_046484325.1 Acidimicrobiia bacterium
GCCGTACGAGGTAGCGGTGGGCGACTCGCCGTGGCCAGGAAGGTCGGCGGTGACGACCCGGTAGCCGGCCGCGACGAGCGGCGGTGCCAGGAAGCGGTGCTCGCTGCGGAGGTCGCCGGCCCCGGGCAGGAGCACGACGAGAGGGCCGTCGCCTCCGGAGTCGTCGTGGGCGAGGCGTCGGGTGGTGCCGGTCGAGGTGCGCATGTCGATCCTCCGATCGTAGCCTACGAAGCATAGAAGATAACCTAGGATCCTTAGGTTTGTCAACCTCCCGGGCAGCCCGGCGAACGCTCCGGTAGCGTGGTCGCCGTCTGGCGAGCCACGGGGAGGGATCATGTCCACAGCCGCTCGTTCCGGGGGGAGAGGCGCACCGGTCAGGCGCATGCTGGCGGCGCTCGTCGCCCTCGTCCTGCTGGTCGGAGGCACGGGTGCTGCCGCCGCCCAACCACCCCCACCGGCGGCCGATCGAGCCGACCGCACCGTCACGATCATGAGCCGGAACCTGTACCTCGGTGCCGACCTGAGCCCCATCTTCGGTGCGGCGGATCTCGGAGAGCTACTGGCGGTGGTGCCGGTTGTGTGGAACCAGATCCTCGCCACCGACTTCCCGGCCCGGGCCGAGGCGCTGGCCGACGAGGTCGTCGACACCCGCCCGGACCTGATCGGGCTCCAGGAGGTCACCCGCTATAGCACCGCGCCGCTGAACGATCCCGGCAACGAGACGGTGGTGCTCGACTTCCTCGAGATCTTGATGGCCGAGCTGGCCGACCGGGGCCAGGCGTACCGAGTGGTCGTCGAAATCGAGAACTTCAACGGCGTGCAGCCGAACCTTGCGATCGGGGCGTTCCTCCGGCTAGTCGACCGTGACGTGATCCTCGCCCGCACCGACCGGCAGGCCGGAGAGCTGATGGTCTCGAACCCGCAATCGTCCAACTTCGAGACAAACCTGGCGATCCCCGTGTCCTTCCAGGAGGAGCCTCTCGTCGTCCTCCGGGGTTGGGTTGCCGTCGACGTGAAGACCCGGGGACTCATGTTCCGGTTCGTCAACACCCACCTCGAGGCCTTCGATCCGTTGCCGGTTGAGGGGCTGAGGCGGGCGCAGGTGGCCGAGCTCCTGGCCGGTCCTCTCGACACCCGGCTTCCCGTGGTCCTGGCCGGAGACATCAACTCGGCGGCCCCCGACGGGCCCGCCTACCAGCTGCTCCTGTCGGCCGGCCTCTGGGATCCGTGGACGGTGCTCCGACCGGGGGAGCCCGGGTTCACCTGCTGCCACGACGCCGACCTCCGCAATGAGGAGCCCGACCTGCGGAGCCGGATCGACGTGGTGCTGGCGAGTCGGGGGTTTCGGGCGGTGTCCGTCGAGGTGGTCGGGGACGGAGTGGGCGACCGGATCGCTGGTCTGTGGCCATCGGATCACGCCGGGGTCGTCGCCACGCTCATCCTCGATCCTCCCCGCTCGGGATCCCGGTAACGGTTCGGTCTGGCCGGCCACCGTTCATTGAGCAACCGCGTGGGCGTGGGCCACGCCGTTGCTCAATCAACAGTCGGCAGGCTGCCCGTCGATCTTGAACCGCCCTAGTGTCGGGAGGTATGGCCGCCTCGGAGACGCTGACGCCGGCGCGCCCGCCCGAGCGGGTTGGCGCCAAGGGATTGGCCCTCATCGGTCGGCAGCTCCGTCGCGCACCTCGCGAGTTCGGGGTGGGGGCGGTTGGGACCGTGCTGTTCGCGGTGATGACGATCGCGTCGTCGTACGTGATCGGCTGGGTCACCGACTCGGTGCTGATCCCGGCCGTTGATGCCAGGGACGTGGCCACCGCCTCGCTGGCCGGAGCGGCCGTTGCCGTCCTCGGCGTGGCGCTGCTGCGAGCGATCGGCATCACCTTCCGCCGGATCGGCGCCTATGCCGCCCAGTACCGGCTGCAGGCTCGGGACCGGATCGACCTCACCGACCGGCTGCTCGACCTCCCGATCGAGTGGCACCGCCGCCATCCGACCGGGGAGCTGCTCTCCAACGTCAACGCCGACACCGAGGCCGCATCATCGATCGCCGCTCCGCTGCCGATGGCGTTCGGAGTCATCGTGATGCTGGCAATCACCGGCGTGCTGCTCATCCTCACCGACCCGTTTCTCGCCCTGATCGGATTCGCCGTCGGACCGGCCATCGCATTGTCCAACGTGTCTTATCAGCGACGGATGCGGGTGGTCGTGGCCGAAGCCCAGCAGCTTCGCGCCGAGGTCTCGGAGATCGCCCACGAGTCGTTCGACGCCGCCCTCGTCGTCAAGACCCTCGGTCGTGAGGACATCGAGGTGGGCCGGTTCGGGGCTCGTTCCGAGGACCTGCGGGATCGGATGGTCGAGGTGGGGCGTCTCCGGGCGATCTTCGACCCAATGATGGAGGCGTTGCCCAGCCTCGGCATCCTGGCGGTGCTCTACGTCGGAGCTCTGAGGATCGACCAGGGCCTCCTCACCGCCGGCACCCTCGTGACCTTCGCCTACCTGTTCCGCCTCATCGCCCTGCCGATGCGGGTGTTCGCCTGGCTGCTGGCCGACCTTCCCCGTGCCGTGGTCGGGTGGGAGCGGATCGAGGCGGTGGTGGGGGTGCCCGATCAGGTCGGATACGGTGGCGCCCGGCTCGACGCCTCGGGCGGTGCCTCGGCCCGGGCCGAGGCTGTCGCCTACCGGTATCCCGACGCAGTCGAGGCCGAACGGCGCGGGATCGAGTCCGTCACCCTCGACGTGCCGCCGGGCGCCACGGTGGCGCTGGTGGGCCCTACCGGCTCGGGCAAGAGCACCATCGCCCACCTGCTGGTCCGCCTCTACGACCCCGACACAGGCACCGTCTGCCTCGACGGGCGGGGTCTGGTCGAGTTCGATCGCGGTGAGCTGGCCCGTAGCACCGCACTCGTGTTCCAGGAGCCTTTCCTGTTCGACGACACGGTCAGGGCCAACATCACGTTGGGGGAGGACTACGGCGACGAGGAGGTCCGGGCCGCCGCCCGCATCGCCCAGGCCGATGGCTTCGTCGCCGAGCTCCCCGACGGGTACGAGACGCTGATCGGGGAGCGGGGAGCCACGCTGTCCGGTGGGCAACGCCAGCGGATCGCCCTCGCCCGGGCGCTGGTCCGTTCACCCCGGTTCCTCGTGCTCGACGACGCCACCTCGGCGGTCGACCCGACCGTCGAGGCAACCATCCTCGACGGCCTCGCCACCCTCGACACCACCGTGCTCATGGTCGCCTACCGGCGATCCTCGATCCTCCTCGCCGATCACGTGATCTACGTCGAGGATGGCCGGATCGTCGGGCGCGGCACCCACGCCGAGCTCTACGCCGGCCTTCCCAGCTACCGGGGGCTGATCGACGCATATGAACGGAGGGAGGCCGAATGAGCCGGCGGGCGGGCGCCCTCGCCACCATCCGTCGGGGGCTCGGGCTGTCACCCGAACTGCGACGGGGCCTGCCGTTCACCCTCGTGCTGGCGCTCGTGGCCACCGCCGGACGGGTGATCGTGCCGATCGCCATCCAGCAGGTGATCGACCGGGGTCTCACGGAGGGTGGCGTCGACATGGCCTTCGTCGGGAGGATGGTGCTCGTGGCCATCGCCGCGGTCGGCATCACCGCCGCGGCCACGTCGGGCATGCACGTCCGGCTGGCCCGAGTCTCGGAGACGGCACTGTCGGGCCTGCGGGTCCGGGCATTCCGCCACATCCACGACCTGTCGATGCTCCACCAGGCATCGGAGCAACGGGGGGCGCTGGTGGCCCGGGTCACGTCCGACGTCGACGAGATCAGTCGGTTCATGCAGTGGGGCGGGCTCATGCTCATCACCAACGGCGGGCAGGCTCTGCTCGCCCTGGTGGTGATGCTCGCCTACTCGCCGGCCCTCGGCCTCACCGTGGTGGCGCTGGTGCCCCTCATCGTCGTGACCATCCGCTGGTTCCAGCGGCGTCTCGACGCTGCCTACCTGATCGTTCGCGAACGGGTGGGACGGATGCTGGCGGTGCTGGCCGAGGTGGTGGTGGGAGCCCCGGTGATCCGCGCCTACGGGGCCGAGGAACGGACCAGCCAACGGCTGGGCGAGGCGATCGAGGGCCACCGGTCGGCCGGGGTCAGGGCCGGGAGCCTCTCGTCGACCTTCTCGGGCGCTGGCGAGATGCTCTCGGCCATCGTCATCGCGGCCGTCCTCGTCGTCGGTACCCTCCTGGCGGTGGGAGGATCGGTGTCGGTGGGCACGGTGGTGGCCTTCCTCTTCCTGGCCCAGCTCTTCGTCCAGCCGGTGCAGATGCTCGGTGAGGCGGTCAACGAAGCCCAGACGGCGGTGGCCGGGTGGCGCCGGGTTCTCGACATCCTCGACATCGAGCCGGACGTGGCCGACCCGGGCACCGACGGCGTCGACCTGCCCCGCCGGCCGCTGGGGGCCCGGTTCGACCGGATCTCCTTCGCGTATCCCCGGCCCGGCGCCGGCTCACCCCCGACCGTGGCGCTCTCGGAGGTGAGCGTCGAGATCCAGCCGCAGACCGCCGTGGCCGTGGTCGGTGAGACCGGTTCGGGCAAGACCACCTTCGCCAAGCTGCTCACCCGGTTGATGGACCCCACCCAGGGCATCGTGTCGATCGGCGGCGTCGACGTTCGGCGGGTGCGTTTCCGATCGCTGCGGGATCGGGTGGTGATGGTGCCCCAGGAGGGGGTGCTCTTCCGGGGCACGATCGCCGACAACGTCCGGATGGGGCGGCCCGACGCCACCGACCCCGAGCTGCTGGCGGCGTTCGAGCGGCTCGGGCTGGCCGACTGGCTGGCCGAGCTGGGGTCCGGGCTCACCACCGACGTGGGGGAACGGGGTGGTTCGTTGTCGGTGGGGGAGCGCCAGCTCGTCACCCTCGTGCGCGCCGCCATCGCCGACCCCGAACTGCTCGTGCTCGACGAGGCCACGTCGGCGGTCGATCCGGCCACCGAGGTCCGGATCGGGCGGGCCCTCCGGCGGGTCACCACCGGGCGCACGGTGGTGTCCATCGCCCACCGGCTCTCCACCGCCGAGGGGGGCGCCGCCGGTGCCGTGCCGGTTGGATGGGAGGCGATGAGCGACGCAATCA
>JAWOJB010000011.1:0-34310 GCA_046484325.1 Acidimicrobiia bacterium
GATGTCTCCCGCGCCCTGGTCGAGGAAGTGGGGCACGGCCGCCCGGATCGGCCACACCGTGCCGGCCACGTTCGTGTCCATCATCTCGGCCAGCTGCTGGTCGGTGAGGTCCATGATCCCGCCGTAGGCGCCGATGCCGGCGTTGGCGACGAGGATGTCCAGCCGGCCGAAACTCTGGAGCGCGGTGTCGACCAGCTTCCGTGATCCCTCCGGATCTCGGACGTCCATCTCGACGCCTACGACGCTGTCGCCGCCGAGCTCTGAGACCAGGCCATCGAGGCGCTCGCGTCGCCGACCGCCCACCACGACCTTGGCGCCCTCGACGGCGAGGGCCCGGGCCGTCGCCGCTCCGATGCCGGCCGTGGCGCCGGTGATGGCCGCCACTTTGCCTGTGAGATCACCCATGTCGCTTCACCCTCCTGTGGTCACGACGACCACCCTACCTCTGCGACGAAGGGTCTTCGCTCCCCTACCTCCCGACTCGCTGCCGCTCGCCGGGCAGGTACCTTCTCCCACTTCGCTTCGTGGGGGACAAACCTACTTCCGCCGCCTTTCGGCGGCGCATACCCACGCCCTGAAGACGCTCAGAGCACCCCGAGCTGGCGCATGAGGCCGAGGCTGTCGTAGGCCCCCCAACCCTGGGCAAGACGGCCCTCTCGGAGTTCGGCGACGAACGACCCGTCGAAGTGCACCTCGTCGCCGGATGGCACGGCCACGCGTTCACGTCCAATCGGCAGTGCTCCGGTGTGGAGGGCCGAGAAGCGATAGTGGCATGCCACACGGTCCCCCTGCTCGACGAGAGCCAAGATCTCGTAGTGGGCGGAGGAAAAGGCTCCGCCCATCGCCTCGATCTCCTCCAGCAGCTCCGCTCGTGACTGCGGACGGCCGTTCATCTCGTGGCCGAAATCAAGTGTGAGGAGCGACTCGGCCAGGTGCCTGTCACCGGTCTCGCGCGCGAGGAGATAGGTCCTCACGGCCTGCTCGTTGGCCGTCATGTCACACCCCCAGTTTGCGCTCGGCCATGCCGTTGAGCACCTCGAGGACCACCCGGTTGCCCAGGTACGCCGTGATCTCGGAGTGATCGTACGGGGGCGAGACCTCTACCACGTCGGCGCCAAGCACGACCAGCTCCTTCGACAGCCGCCGCACCGTGTCGAGCAACTGGCGGGACGTCATGCCTCCCGGCTCGGGGGTCCCCGTCCCTGGCGCCATGCCGGGGTCGACGACGTCGATGTCGACCGAGATGAACACGCCCTCGGCGCCTCCGTCGAGTGCATAGTCGACGGCCTCGTCGACGACCGTGGCCAGGCCTCGCGCCTCGATGTCGGTCATGAAATAGGTGCGCATCCGCTGCTCGCGCATCCACGCGACGACCTCGGGCTCGGGCCAGTACCCGCGCAGTCCGATCTGGACGAATCGGTGCCCCGGCACGGCGCTCGACTCCACCAGGCGGCGCATCGGGGTTCCGTGCCCGTAGAGCTGTCCGTTCTGCAGGCTCCCGGTGTCGGCGTGGGCGTCGAAGTGGATGAGACCGATGTTGCCGAAACCGTGCACGCGGGCCACGCCGGTCGCATTGGGAAAGGTGATCGTGTGGTCGCCCCCGAGCACGATCGGGACCGCCCCCGAGCGAGCGACCCTCTCGACCGCATCGGCGATCCGGTCGATCGATCGCTCGAGGTTGCCGGGCAACACATACACGTCCCCGACATCGACCACCTTCAGCTCACCGAGCGGGTCGATCCCGGTGGGCAGATGTGGCCGATACCCGTCCATGGCGCCGTAGTCGGCCTCCCGAATAGCCTTCGGGCCGAAACGCGCTCCCGGGCGGTGGGTGGTTCCCCAGTCGAACGGGGCACCGATGATCACCGCCTCGGCCCCGTCGATGTCCTCGAATCTGCGGGCGGGCACCCCGAGGAACGACCCACGGGCAGCGAAGGACAGGTACTCGTGCGAGGCGAACGGGATCTCCTGTGCCCGCTCCTCGTATGGGGTGTGGAAATGATCCTCGTAGTCGGTCATGCCGGCACACGGTACCGAGTCGGGCGATCAGGGCGACGCGGCGAGCATTGCGGCGATGCCCGCAGCCCGCGGGACGGCCCGCTTCACCTCGGGGCTCATCTCGTCTCCCACCCCGAAACGTCTCCCTTCGATGCCGATCACCCAGAGCTTGGCGGGAAGGGCCCCCAGTGCCCTGGCGAGCTCGACGGCCTCGGCCAGCCCGAGGGCGTGGGAGGAGCGGGCGAGCCCCACAGGCAGGTGCCCACCCGTGGCATCGAAGAGAAAGATGGAACCGGGCTCGCTGCCCGAGCGGACGGCGTCGATGATCACGACCTCCTGGCCTGCTCGCCACGCCTCCAGGAGCCTGGCGGGCTCGCCATCGGTCAGGTAGACGGGCACGCGTTCGGGGAGCTGGTCGACGACCGCCCAGCCGACGGCGTCGTCGCCACGGTCGGGGGCGCCGATACCGATGACCAGGTCGGCCGTGCCCCTCACCGCCGCTCGATCCTGAGATCGAGGAAGTGGGTGGCACAGGAGATGCACGGGTCGTAGTTGCGGATCGCCTGTTCGAGGGTCACCTGGATCTCGGCGTCTTCGCGGTCGACGATCGTGGGGATGAGGGCTCGCAGGTCCTCCTCGATCCTCAGCTGGTTTTGCGAGGTGGGCGGGACGATCTGGGCGTCCTCGACGAGTCCGTGGTCTCCGATGCGGTATCGGTGGTAGAGCAGCCCTCGCGGTGCCTCCGAGACCCCGTGACCCGTCCCCGCCCGCGGCGGAGGCGAGATGAACGGCGGATCGGCCGGCTGGTACCGGTCGATGATGTCCCGGATGGTGGCGGCGGCGTGGACCAGCTCGATCGACCGCACCACGATGCTCTGGAAGGGGTTGGTGACGTACTCCGGAAGCCCGTGACGCTCTGCGGCTTCGAGGGCGAGGGGATGCAGTGAAGAACGGTTGAGGTTGTACCGGGCGAGCGGGCCGACGTGGTAGGACCCCCGTTCGATGATCCGGGCGTGCAGGGCGTTCGACCACTCGACGTGCTCTTCGGCGAACACCGTGCCCCACTCCTCGGGGGCGATGTCGATGCCCCCGGTCGAGACGATCCGTCCGTCGATGACGGCGTACTCATCAGGGAGCCGAAGGGCGACGAACTCGTAATCCACCGACAGGTCCGGCATGGTCATCTGGGAGGTCCAGGCGACGGTGGCGATGGCGGCGTCGATCGCCCACTCGACCTCGGTCCGTAGTGCCTTCACATCGGCCGCCTTCGGCGCCGACCAGAACCCGCCCACCCGGGGATTGACCGGGTGGATCTCCCGGCCGCCGGTCAACGCCATGATCTCGTTGCCGAGCTTCTTGAGCCGGAGACCTCGTTTGACCGTGTCCGGCGCGTCCTTGGCGAGCTCGACCCCTCCCGGATAGCCGAGGAAGTCGGGGGCGTGGAGGAGGTAGACGTGGAGGGCGTGGCTCTCGATCCACTCCCCGAGGTAGAGGAGGCGCCGCAGGTCGAGAATCTCGGGCGAGAGGCGGATGCCGAGGATCTGCTCGACGGCGTTGGCGGCCGACGTCTGGTAGGCCACCGGACAGATGCCGCAGATGCGCGCCGTGATGTCCGTGACCTCGAGATGGTCGCGCCCCCGCAGGAAGGCCTCGTAGAAACGGGGGGACTCGAAGATCTTGAACTTGAGGTCGACGATCTCGTCGCCGTCGAGCACGACGTCGAGCGCACCCTCGCCCTCGACCCGGGTGAGCTCCTCGACGTGGAAGCTACGAAGTTGATCGGTCTTGTGCATGGGCTGCTCCTGCATCGCGGAAGCCGGGGGCGTTGACATTGAACGTGCGCAGTGCCCGCAGCCAGGCAGGCCGGTCGACGCCGAGCTCGTGCCACCAGGAGGCGAGGCTGTCGGCATTCACGGTCTCCGCCGGACCGAAGCAGCCGTAGCACCCTCTCGCGAAGGCGGGGCAGATCGCCCCGCACCCAGCCTGGGTGATAGGCCCGAGGCAAGGAATCTGCCGGGCGACCATCACGCATGCGGTTCCCCGGGCCTTGCATTCGATGCACACCGACACGGTGGGAAGGTGCGGCTTTCTCCCGGTCAGGAGCGCCCCGATCAACTCGAGCAACTGGTGCTTGGAGATCGGGCACCCGCGCAACTCGAAGTCGACGGGCACGTGGTCGGCGATCGGCGTCGAGGTTTCCAGCGTGGCGATGTACTCGGGGTGGGCATAGACGAGCGCGCGGTACTCGTCGACGTCGGCGAGGTTCCTCAGGGCCTGGATGCCCCCGCTCGTGGCACAGGCCCCGATCGTGACGAGGACCTTCGACTGGGCACGGATCTCGCGAACACGCTCGAGGTCGTGGGGCGTGGTGATCGAGCCCTCGACGAGGGAGATGTCGTAGGGGCCGTCCCGGTGGGAGGTGGTGGCCTCGGGGAAATGGGCGATGTCCACGGCGCCGGCCACGGCGAGCAACTCGTCCTCGCAGTCGAGCAGGCTGAGCTGGCATCCATCGCACGAGGCGAACTTCCACACCGCCAGGCTCGGTTGGGAGCCCATGTCACACCTCCGGGACCGAAAACAGTCGCGCGATCCGGTCGTAACGGAACACCGGCCCGTCCTTGCACAGGAACAACGGCCCGAACTGACAGTGCCCGCACAGGCCGATGGCACACTTCATGTTGCGCTCCATCGTCACCCAGATCTGTTGGGCCGGGATGCGCATCGATGTGAGCGACGTGCTCACGGCGGCGAGCATGATGTCGGGGCCGCACATGAAGGCGGCCGTACGCGAGGGGTCGAGCACCGCCTCATCGAGCCGGGTCGTGACCACGCCGATGTGGCCGTCCCACGTCGGATCCGGGCGGTCGACCGTAGTCAGCACCCTGACGCCGTCGAGCTCGGACCACGTCGCCACCTCGGTGCGGAAGAGGAGATCGTCGGAGCTGCGTGCTCCGTAGACCATGGTCAGCGACGCCAGAGCCTCTCGCTCCCTCACCGCCTCGAGCACCAGCGAACGAAGGGGGGCCAGACCCAGGCCGCCGGCCACGATGAGCACCTCGCGTCCGTACAGCTCCTCGAGAGGCCACGGCACCCCGAAGGGCCCGCGCAGGCCGACCAGGCTGCCGACGGGGAGGCCGACGAGCGCAGTGGTGATAGCCCCCGCCGCCCGAATGGTCATGGCCACCCGCTCGGGATCGGTGGCATCATTCGAGAACGAGATGGGGACCTCGCCCAGCCCCGGGATCCCGACCATTCCCAGCTGGGCCGGTTCGAACCGGATGCACGGCAGGGCATCGGCCGGCTCGAACCCGATCGTCCAGACGTCGGCTGTCTCGGCATGCCGGTCCACGACCCGGAACGGCCGAGGCAGCATGGGGTCGGTCTGCCGGCGGGTGGGCAGGGTCAGCACGTCAACCACGGACAACCTCCCGGCCGGCGAGGGCCGGCACCTCGGCCGTCAGGTCGATCCCGACGGGGCACCAGGTGATGCAGCGACCGCAACCCACGCAGCCGCTCGTCCCGAACTGGTCGTACCAGGTCGATAGTTTGTGGGTGAGCCACTGCCGGTAACGGGCGTCGATGGTGTGCCTGACGGGGCGTCCCCCCATGAAGGAGAAGTCGAGTGAGAAGCAGGAGTCCCAATGGCGGGTGCGGGCGGCCGTCGAGCCGTCGAGTGCCGCCGTGTCCTGGGTGGTGACGCAGAAGCAGGTCGGGCACACCTGGGTGCAGTTCCCACACGCCAGGCAGCGGCGGGCGATCTCCGCCCAGTGGGGATGGTCCGGCCCGGCCCGGAGGGTCACCGCCGCTCCGGCCGGGTCGAGCGTCCTCGTCATCGAAGCCTCGGCCGCATCGAGCGCACCCACCGCGGCTGCCAGATCCACCTCCGAGGCGGGTCGGCTGTTCACGCTCTTCAGAAGGTGGATGCCGCGGTCCGATCCGACTCTGCCGACGAAGCGGTGTTCACCGTGGAGTACCTCGACCAGGGCGAGGTCGAAGCTCTCGGTCGCGGCCGGCCCGGTCCCCATCGATGCGCAGAAGCAGGTGGCCGCCGGTGCGGTGCAGTCGACGGCAACCGTGAACAGGCGATCCCGGCGCGACTCGTAGTCCGGGTCGCGGTAGCGGTTCCCCAACAGCACACGGTCCTGGATCTCCATCGCCGCGAGCTCGCACGACCGGACCCCCACCACCGCCCGCGGGGCCTCGTCGACCGGGGCGGGAGTGAACCGCAGCGACCCGTTGAGCTCGGCCGTCCAGACCGTGCGATGGGATGGGTAGAGCAGGCTCTTGAGGCTCGACGGACCCACCGCGTACCCGAAGAGGGCGTCGTCGGGTCGCTCGGTGAGCCGGTATTCGCCGCCTTCCTGCTCATCACCGACCCCCGCGGGAAGGTCGGCGATGCCGAGGATCCGGTCGTACACGATGGAGCCGTCGCGAACCGTCGGCCCATACACCTCGTAGCCGGCGGCGGCCAGGGCGCCGATCAGCGCGTCGAGGCCGTCACGGTCGAGGACGAACGGGGTGGACACCTGGACCTCCACAGTCGATCGTGACGCACGCTACGCCGGGGGGCCGGGGGGTCGGTAGGGCCGATCGTCGTCGGGAGGCGCCGAGGAAGCCTCTCTCAGAGGCCGCGGAACGGGCCGTCGGAGGGCAGCTCGGCGCCGCAGTACTGACAGGCGTCGAGGCCCGGGGCGACCTTGGCGGCACAGCTCGGGCAGTCCCGGGGGCTGGTCGTGACACGGTCGTCGGCCACCCCGTCGGCTTCGTCGAGCATACGGATCCGCTCGATGAGATCCTCGTCCGCCAGGCCCTGCTCTCGGAGCAGCGTCCACATGGCCTCGACCACGAGCAGCAGCCGATCGACCCGATCGTCGACGGCCGACACGCGTTGGGTGACGAGCCCGGCGTCGGCGGGCGCCGCGCCCCGGGCGAACCCCGCGGTTCGGGCCGCCGATCGGGTTCCCATGACGTAGCCGCCGATGAACTCCAGCATCGCCCGGTACGGTAGGGCGGGAGTGGCGGGTGGGCGGGGATCCGGTACCATGCGCCGCCCACGCCCGCTCGGTCACCGACCGAACGCGTGCGTTCGGGGGTGGTGTAATAGGTAACACGACAGGTTCTGGCCCTGTTATTGAGGGTTCGATTCCTTCCCCCCGAGCCGGTCGAGCGGTTCACCGCCCGGCACGGCCCCGTCGTCTAGCGGCCTAGGACGCCGGCCTCTCAAGCCGGTAACGCCGGTTCGAATCCGGTCGGGGCTACGGAAGACCCCCGCTTCGGTGGGGGTCTCGGCGCGTGAGGGTGGCAGCGGGCCGGACGGCGGGTGTGGAGTCCATTGCCGGTCGAGGGCCGTGCACCTACCGGCGAGTCCGTCGACCGACACCCGGATGGGATCGGCTCGGCCGTTGCGGGGGGAGGGCTCGTCGATCAGGTGGACCAGGATCCACCACCGGCTCGGCGTCTCGAGTCAACCGGTCAGCGTGATCGATGAGGTGCCGATGGTCGCCGCAGTACGGCCGCATCGAGTCAACGGCACTTCCCGATCAGGGTCGCTCGCTGCCACGCGAGGAGGCTTCACCCCGGGGATCGCGGCTGGGGGCCCGTGCTCATCGGACGATGGCGATGGTCTGCCCGAGGTTGACCTTGTCGCCGGGCTCCACCCGGAGATCGATCACTGTCCCCCCGTTGGGGGTCGTGACCTGGTTCTCCATCTTCATCGCCTCGAGCACGCAGACCGGTGCCCCGGCGTCGAGGTGGTCGCCCGCCTTGACGAGCACCTTGACGATCGTGCCCTGCATGGGGGCCGAGATCACGCCGTCGGCCGAGGCGGCGGGTTCCGAGCGCTCGAGCTTGGGTGCACGGCGCCGGGTGCCCGGGCCTGCCGCAGGCTCGGGCGCCCAGTACGACACCGAGAACCGCCGTCCACCGACCTCCACGGTGAGGTCCCGGCGGGCGATGTCCTCGTCCTCGGGAAGGGTCTCGCCGGCGGGCGGGTCGGTGGGGGAGAGGACCACCTCGTCCTCCATCCACCTGGTGTGGTGGCGACCAGCCACGAAGTCCGGATGCGACAGCACCGCCCGATGGGCCGGGATGGTGGTGGCGACCCCCGTGACGTGGTATTCGCCCAGGGCCCGGAGCGTGCGGGCGATCGCCTGTTCCCGGGTCGGGGCCCACACGACGAGCTTTGCGAGGAGGTTGTCATAGTAGGGCGAGACGGTCGTTCCCGGACCCACCCAGCCGTCCACCCGGATCCCGACGCCGGCCGGTTCGCGGTAGCCGGCGATCCGCCCCGGCGTCGGCACGAAGCCGCGATAGGGGTCCTCGGCGTTGATCCGGCATTCGATTGCATGTCCCCCGGGCGACACCGCCGGCACCGACATCGGCTCCCCGGCGGCGATGCGCAGCTGCTCACGAACGAGGTCGACGCCGGTGACCATCTCGGTGACGGTGTGCTCGACCTGCAGCCGGGTGTTCATCTCGAGGAAGTAGAAGTCCTGCTGGGCGTCGAGCAGAAACTCGATGGTCCCGGCGTTCTCGTAACCACATGCCTTGGCCACCGACAATGCCGCCTGTCCGAGCGCGGCCCTGCGGTCGGGGGTGAGGGCGGGGGAGGGCGTCTCCTCGATGAGCTTCTGGTGCCTGCGTTGCACCGAGCAGTCGCGTTCGCCGAGGAACAAGGCGTTGCCGTGCCGGTCGATGAGAATCTGCGCTTCGACGTGACGTGCACGCTCGAGGTACTTCTCGACGTAGACCTCGGGGTTGCCGAAGTAGGCGTCTGCCTCCCGGCGGGCACCCTCGAATGCCTCCGCCACCTCATCCGCCCCGTGAACCACCCGCAGTCCGCGACCACCGCCCCCGTGGGCGGCCTTGATCGCAACCGGGTATCCGTACTCGTCCGCGACGGCCTCGATCTCGGCGATCGTCGCCAGCGGCTCGAGCGTCCCGGGGACCGTGGGAACGCCTGCCTGCTGGGCGGCTCGGCGGGAGGCGATTTTGTCGCCCATGACCGCGATCGCGTCGGGGGGCGGCCCCACCCAGACGATCCCGGCCTCGATGACCCGGCGGGCGAACGGGGCGTTCTCGGAGAGGAATCCATAGCCAGGGTGAATGGCTTCGGTGCCCGACTCCCTGGCGACATCGAGGATCCGGCTGATGTTGAGGTACGACTCGGCTGCCGGCGCCGGCCCGATGTTCCATGCCTCGTCGGCGAGTTGTACGTGGAGGGCATCGCGATCGAGCTCGGAGTAGACAGCGATGGTGCGCAACCCCATCTCGCGGGCGGTTCGGATCACCCGGACTGCGATCTCTCCGCGGTTCGCGACGAGCACCGAGTTCACAGCGGGATGTTCCCGTGTTTACGGGCTGTCAGGGTCTCCCGCTTGCTCCGGAGCATGTCGAGAGCCCGGATCAGCTTCACCCGCGTCTCTCTCGGTTCGATCACCTCGTCCACCAATCCGAGCTCGGCCGCCCGGTAGGGGTTGTTGAACCGCCTCTCGTAGTCGGCGATGAGCTCGGAGCGCCGGCCCTCCGGGTCCTCGGCCTCGGCCAGATCCCGGCGGAAGATCACGTTGACCGCGCCCTGGGCGCCCATCACGGCGATCTCCGCCGACGGCCAGGCATACACGAGGTCGGCGCGCACACCTCGCGCGTTCATCACGAGGTACGCACCCCCGTAGGCCTTGCGGGTGATGACCGACACCCGGGGCACCGTCGCCTCGCAGTAGGCGTAGAGCAGCTTTGCCCCGTGGCGGATGATTCCTCCGTGCTCCTGGTCGACGCCCGGCAGGAACCCGGGTACGTCGACGAACGTGACGAGCGGGATGTTGAAGGCATCACAGAAGCGGACGAATCGTGCGGCCTTCTCCGAGGCTTGGATGTCGAGGGTGCCGGCGAGCACCGCAGGCTGATTGCCGACGATCCCTACCGAATGGCCGTCGAGCCTCGCGAAGCCGACCACGATGTTCCGGGCCCAGCGCTCGTGGACCTGGAGGAACTCGCCGTCGTCGACCACCCGCTCGATGAGCGAGACCATGTCGTAGGGTTGACTGGGCGAATCGGGGATGATCGAGTCGAGGGCGTCGTCGATGCGATCGGGGGAGTCCGACGGCGCGAAGTAGGGCGCCATCTCCAGATTGTTCTGGGGGAGGAACGACACGAGGTAGCGGACCGCCTCGAGGGCGTCCTGGCCGGTGGGGAAGACGAAGTGGGTGACGCCCGAGCGGCCGGCGTGGGTCGCTGCGCCACCCAGCTCGTCGAAGCTGACCTCCTCACCGGTCACCGTCTTGATGACGTCGGGACCGGTGATGAACATGTGGCTGGTTCCCTCGACCTGGATGATGAAGTCGGTCATGGCGGGCGAATACACGGCACCGCCTGCGCAGGGACCCATGATCACCGAGATCTGGGGGATGACTCCCGAGGCCCGCACGTTGCGCTCAAAGATCCGGCCGTAGCCGTCGAGGGCGGCCACGCCCTCCTGGATGCGGGCACCGCCGGAGTCCTTGAGTCCGATCACCGGCGCCCCGGCCTGCATCGCCATGTCGAGGACCTTGCAGACCTTGTCGGCGACGGCCTTTCCCAGGCTGCCGCCGAACACGGTGAAATCCTCGGCGAACACGAAGACCGTGCGACCGTCGACAGTGCCCCAGCCGGTGACCACGGCATCGCCCAACGGCCGGCGATCCTCGATCCCGAACCCTGCCGCCTGGTGGCGCACGAATCCATCCGTCTCCTGGAAGGAGCCCTTGTCGAGCAGCAGGTCCAGTCGCTCTCGGGCCGTGAGCTTCCCGAGCTCGTGCTGGCGGTCGACGGCGCGCCGATTGCCGGCGTGCCTCGACTCTTCGCGAAGCCGCCGGAGTTCCTCGATGCGCGCCTCGGTTCCCACGCCCTCCTCCCGGTACGCTGGTCCCGGTTCGACTCCCGGCAGGCCAGGATGGCTACACCCTATTCCGTCGTTCGCCGGCACGAGACCGGATCCACCCAGGACGACGCCCGTGAGGCGTATGCCGGCCGTCCCGTGATCGCGGTGGCCGATCGTCAGGTCGCCGGGCGGGGCCGCTCGGGCGCCGGGTGGCTCACGGCCCCGCGGGCCGTGGCGGCGTCACTGGCGTTCGAGCCGGGTTGGGAGCCCGACCGGTGGGGGCTGATCCCGCTGGTGGCGGGGTGGGCCGTGTGGGAGGTGGTGGACTGCCGGGTCAGGCTCAAGTGGCCGAACGACGTCCTCCTGGGGGGCGACAAGGCAGGGGGAATCCTCGTCGAGGTGGCGGAGGGCGTCGTCGTCGCCGGGTGCGGCCTGAATCTCTGGTGGCCGGCTCCCCCGGAGGGTGTGGCCGGCCTCCACGCCACCGATCCCGGGTCCGAGGCGGTCGAGCGAACCGCCCTGGCATGGGGCGAGCGGCTGCTCGAGATCACCTCGGGGACGGCGACCTGGAGTCTCGACGACTATCGGGGGATCTGTGACACGATCGGTCGCCGGGTGGCGTGGGATCCGGATGGCACCGGTGTCGCCCGTGGGGTGACTGCCGACGGCGGGCTCGAGGTCGACACGTCGACTGGTCCGACCGTGCTGCGATCGGGGGCGGTTCGACACATCCGGCCGGTCTCGGAGACCTGACCTGCCAACCGGTGCTCAGCCCACGTCTTCCAGGCGGGCCGGCGGGAGCCGCCGGAGGAAGAACTCGGCGAACCGGGCCATGGCATCGGCGGCTGCCCCGGGGTTGTAGGCGGCACCGTCGAGGAAGCCGTGGTCCGTGCCCTCATAGAGCAGCCAGTCGCCGGACGGGTTCCGGCGCTGCGCCTCGTCGACCGTCTCGACGGCGATCAGGGAGTCGTCGGCTGCATACACGCCGAGGAGCGGGACGGCCACGTGTCCGAGCATCCCGGCCACCGGGAATCGTCGCTCTTCGTCGCCGGTCAGAGGGGTGTAGGCGAGGCCGACGGCCGCCACCCACGGTCGGTGGGCGGCGGCGACGATCGCGAACCGGCCCCCTACGTCGAGCCCGAGCACTCCGACCAGATCGGCGTGGGCCCACGGTGTGTCATCCGAGAGGAGGAAGTCGTGCACCTCGTCGATGGTGCGAAGCGCCTCGCCGTCGTCCATGTGGTGATAGGCGTCGAGGGCGGCGTCACCCGGTTCGACCGGCTCGTCGTACAGGTCGGCGCTGACCGCGGCCACACCCCTACGGGCGAGACCCCGGCACACGGCGCGCTCGTGCGAGGTCACGCCGTCGAGGTCGGGAACGACGATGACCGATGGAAACACCCCGGTACGGTCGGGGCGTGCGAGGTAACCGCGTCGATACCCGGCGCCCACCGGAACCGCATAGCTGCCGTACATCACCGGATACGTGCCCTCGTGGGGCAGGACCGCCACCGGTATGCCTCCTCCTCGGTGATCCCGCAGGCTAGCGACTCGACCTCCCGGTCTCGATCGAGGGAACCCCTGCTACCCTTTCTGGCGTCGGAGGACCGATGAGCCCTTCTTCTCCTACTGAACCAGTGCTGCCTCGCCGCGGCCGCTCCCGCCGCCATCGCGGCCTGTGGTGGACGGCGATCGGGATGCTCTTGTTCGCCAACCTGGCCGTCTTGGCCGTCTTCCTCGGTCTCCGTGAGGTCGACGCCGCCGTGGAGGTGGCGATCAGGGAGGAGGCGACCCAGAACGAGGAAGTCGTGAGCGAGCTCACTCCAGCCCCGTCCAGACCCTCGCAGCCTCGAACCTTCCTCGTCATCGGCAGCGACAGTCGCGAGGGCCTCGACGATCTCAGCGGGTTCGGGGACTTCGGAGGTTCAAGGGCCGACGTGGTCATGCTCATCCAGCTGCTCCCCGGTGAGGGTCGAGCCCAGATACTGTCCCTTCCGCGCGACCTGTGGGTTCCGATCGAGGGGTACGCCGACAACCGGATCAATGCCGCCTATGCCCTCGGTGGGGCCCCGCTTCTCGTGGACACGGTGAAGAACATCACCGAAAGCCCGATCCACCATTACGTCGAGGTCGACTTCGTCGGCTTTCAGGCTGTGGTCGATCAACTGCGGGGCGTCACCATCGAGTTCCCCTATCCGGCTCGCGACCTGAAGTCAGGGTTCGAGGCGGACGCCGGCATTCAGCGGCTCGATGGGGCGATGGCTCTCGCCTTCGTACGGTCCCGTACCTACCAGGAGCTCAGGGATGGCCGGTGGGTGACCGACGGATCCGGTGACATCGGGCGCACCGGGCGTCAGCAGCAGCTGCTGCTCGCCATCCTCGATCAGCTGGCCCGCCCGTCCAACGTGTTCGAGATGGCGAATGTCGTTCGCAGCTTCGCCCGCCACCTGACCGTCGACGCCACCTTCGCCGGTCAGTCGGTGGTCGAGCTGGCATTCGCCATGCGGGGCCTCCGGGTGGGCGACGTCGACAGGGCTACCCTCCCTGCCGTCCCCGACACCATCGGAGGTAGATCCGTGCTCCTGCGTCGAGAGCCAGAGGCATCGTCCATGTTCGAGGCGTTCCGCTCCGGCGATGCCCTGCTCCCCGAGGAGGAGACCGCAAAGGTGACCGGTGGGACCGTTCCGCTCGCCAGCTCGGCATCACGATGAAGGTTGCGGTCATCGGGGCCGGCTACGTCGGTCTCGTACAGTCGGCAGGTCTCGCCCACCTCGGTCACGAGGTCGCGCTCAGCGACGTCAACGACGAGCGTATCGATGCACTCCGGCGCGGTGATACACCCATCTACGAGCTCGGCCTCGAGGATCTCCTCCATCGGGCGGACGCCTACGGACTGCTCTCGCTTCACACCGACAATCTCGAGGCGGTGATCGGCGCCCGAGCGGTGTTCCTGGCGCTGCCGACCCCCCAGACCGCCACGGGGCACGCCGATCTCTCGTTCATCGAGGGTGCCGTCGACCAACTCGCCCCGGCGCTAGGCCCGGGTGGCGTGATCGTGACCAAGTCGACGGTTCCGGTCGGTACGGCGCGCCGACTGCAGCGCAGGATCGACGGGCTCGGGTCGACCGTTCGGATGGTCTCCAACCCCGAGTTCCTGAGGGAGGGCAGTGCCGTCGACGACTTCCTTCACGCCGAGAGGGTCGTGATCGGTGCCGACGACTGGGACGCAGGCGATCTGGTGGAGAGTCTGTACGGTGGTCTCGACACCACCATCGTCAGGACGGATCCGAGCTCTGCGGAGCTCATCAAGTACGCATCCAACGCGTACCTCGCCACCCGCCTGACCTTCGCGAATTCGATCGCCAACCTCGCCGAGGAGGTGGGCGCCGACATCGCCGACGTGATGCTGGGGATGGGCCTCGACCGCAGGATCGGACGGCACTTCTTGCAGCCCGGTCCGGGCTACGGCGGCTCGTGCTTCCCGAAGGACACGGCAGCCCTCGTCGCGCTCAGTGAGGAAGCGGATTTCGACTTCCGGCTGGTCCGGACGGTCATCGAGGTGAACGCCCAGCAGCGCGAGCGGATCGTCGAGCGGCTTCGCCGGATCGTCGGGGGTTCGCTCGAGGGCATCCGGGTCGGCATGTGGGGGCTCGCATTCAAGGCGGGTACCGACGACGTCCGGGAGTCCCCGGCGCTCGACCTCGGACGAAGGTTGGTGGCGGCGGGAGCGAAGGTTGTCGCGCATGACCCGGCCGCCACCACCGACGAACTCTCCATGGCGGACGACCCCCTCGATGCCCTGGACGATGCGGACCTCCTGCTCGTGGCCACCGAGTGGCCCGAGTATTTGCGGATACCGCTCACCGAGGTGGCCGACCGGATGCGGGGCCGGGCCGTTTACGACGCCCGCAACCTGCTCGATGCCTCCGAGGTCCGGGCCGCCGGCTTCGAGTACCACGCGCTCGGACGGCCTTCGGCGTGAGCAGGCGAGCCGTCGTCACGGGCGGGGCCGGGTTCATCGGTTCCCATCTCTCCGACCGGTTGGCCCTCGAGGGTTGGTCGGTGCTGGTCGTGGACGATCTGAGCACCGGCCATCTCGACAACCTGATCGATGCTCGCCGGCAGGGTGTCGACGTTCACCAGATCGACATCCGTGACCCGTTGCTCGCCGAGGTGATGGAGCGCCGGTCACCGGAGGTGGTGTTCCACCTCGCCGCCCAGGCCTCGGTCGCGATCTCGGTCCGAGAGCCGTTGCGGGACGCCGACGTCAACCTGCTCGGCACGATCAACGTGCTCGAGGCGGCCCGTCACGCCCATGCCAGGAAGGTCGTCTTCGCCTCCTCGGGTGGTGCGATCTACGGGGGTGATGCCCGGCTCCCGGTGCAGGAGGACGATGCCAAGCGCCCGGACTCGCCCTACGGGATCAGCAAGAAGATCGCCGCCGACTATTTCGACTGGTACGAGCGCACCTACGGCGTCGACTTCACCCTGCTGGCCCTCTCCAACGTCTACGGACCCCGCCAGGATCCGCACGGCGAAGCCGGGGTGGTGTCGATCTTCTCCGAAGCCCTGCTCGCAGGCCGGGCGCCAACGATCTTCGGCGACGGCGAGCAGACCCGTGACTACGTGTTCGTGGAGGACGTGGCCGACGCATTCGCGCGGGCCGCCGATGCGGCGGGGGGTCGCCTCCTCAACATCGGGACGGGTGTCGAGACGTCGGTCAACCAGCTGGCGGCTCGCCTGCGTTCGGTCACCGGGGCGGCGGTCGAGCCCGTCCACGCCCCTCCGCGTCCCGGTGATGTGCCTCGTTCCTACGTCGACAACCGCTCGGCCGCCGAGCATCTCGGGTGGCAGCCGTTTACGGCCATGGACTCCGGGCTGGCACAGACCGTCGACTGGATGCGGTCCAGATAGACGGCGCCCCTACCTCCACTCGCCTGCGCTCGTGGGGGACAGAGCTGTGACGCGGGACGTGTGACGTGTGCGACGCAGGCGTCAGAGGAACAGGTCCTCGGCAGCGGGGCGCACCAGGTCCGTGGCCCGACCGTCGCCGGGGACGTACGGCACACCTCTGACGACCGCCGCCGGGATACCGGCGGCCTTGCCCATCACCAGATCGGCGGCTGCGGCGATCTCATCGGCCACCGCCACCTCGGTCACGTCGAGCATCCGGCCGTGGGCATCGGTGGTCCCGCGGAGATCGGTGATGGGCTGCATCCCCGCCACCCCGATCGCCACGTCGGTCTGGCCCCTCCGCCACGCCCGCCCGAAGGTGTCGGAGATGACGACCGCCACGTCGACGCCGAACCGGCGCATGAGGCGCGTCCGGATGCGCCGGGCCGAGCGGTCCGGATCGATCGGGAGCAGCACCGCTCGACCGGGACCGGCATTGGACCGGTCGACTCCGGCATTGGCGCACACGAAGCCGTGTGGGGTGCGGGCGATGACCAGGTCGCCCCGTCGCCGGAGGATCTCCACCGCTTCCCCGGGGATGAGCGAGCGGTGGGCATCGGGTGCATCGGATCCGAGATCGACGATCCTCCCCTCGGCCTTCGAGACGATCTTGTGGGTGACAACCACGATGTCACGATCGACGGGCTCGATCTTGCTCGCCACGATCCCGCCGGCGACGAGCGCGGCCACATCATCACCCGGTTGCACTTCTCCGATGCCGTGTACGGGGACGATCTCGATGGTCACAGGGCTTCCAGTAGCTCGAGTGAGAAGCGGGTCGACGCGGCGAGGTCGGGCATCCTCGTGTCGAGGGCGTGGATCCGTAGACCTGGTTGGGCCAGCTCCACGATGTCGGCCGAGTCCTCGAGATCGACGACGAGGTCGTGAATCAGGCCGTCGTAGGCTGCGAGGATTCCGCGATTCCCCTCCGGATAGCCGAGATCGGCGAGGACCGAGGCCGCCGGGCCCTTGAGGGCCTTCCCTCCGAACAGCGGGCTGACGGCCACCACCCGGGCGGATCCCCTGACGGCGGCACGCACGCCGGGGACCGCCAGGATCGGATGGATCGACAGGACTGGGTTGGAGGGCGCGATCACCACCACGTCGGCGGCCTCGATCGCCTGGATGACACCGGGGCCTGGTCTTGCCTGGAGCGCTCCGGCGTACTCGACGGTTGCCAGGCGGTCGCGGTGCCCGCGGAGGACGAAGTACTCCTGGAAGGAGAGCCAAGAACCGTCGACGGTCTGCACCCGGGTGCGGACGGGGTCCTCGGATGCAGGCAGGAGTCGGATACCGACGCCGAACGAGTTCCGGATCGCCTCCGTGGCGGCGGCCAGGCCGACCCCTTCGGCGAGTTGCGTGGTGCGGTAGAGATTGGTGGCGAGATCGAGGTCGCCGATTCGAAAAGCGGTGTCGACGTCGAACCTCGCGAGCTCGTCCATCGTTCGCCACGTATCGGCGGTTCGGCCCCACCCGGACGGTCCTTCGAGGCCACCGACGGTGTAGACGATCGTGTCGAGGTCGGGCGAGACATGGAGCCCGTAGACGCGCTCGTCGTCGCCGACATTGCCCACGACGGTGGTCTCGATGTGCCGATCGAGGCCGGCCAGGCCGCGCACCAGCCGGGCACCACCCACCCCACCCGCCAGCACGACGATCCGCATCATTCCTCCGGAGATTGCGTGGACGTCCAGCCCGCTCCACAATGGCGACTTCGATGGCCACCCTCTCAGAGCCCCAACGTCCCGGCGCGCCCGAGCACATCGCCGAGCCCGACGAGCCCACGACGGCGAAGGTCGTCGCCGCCATCATGGCCTTCGACACCGGGCTCGAGCCATCGCTGAAGGCGGTGCAGGCCCAAGTCTACGAGGTGACCCGGATCGTCGTGATCGGGGGGGAGGAGGTGACCGCGACGGCCGCAGAGCTGGGCGTCGAACGTCATGCATCCCTCGGTGGGCTCGTCCAGGATCTCGAGCCGGACATCGAGTACGTATGGGTCGTCCACGGTGACGCCCTTCCCCGGCCTGATGCGCTCACGGCCCTGACGAAGGAGGCCGCTCGCAACGACGCGGCGGTGGTCGGCTCCAAGGTCCTCGATGCCGCCGACCCCGAGCACCTGGAATCGGTGGGCTCGGCGACCGATGTCTTCGGCGATGCGTACTCGGGCCTCGACGAGGGCGAGGTCGATCTCGAGCAGTACGACGTCGTACGCGACGTCGCCTTCGTCCTCGGGGTCTCGATGCTCGTTCGGCGCGACCTGCTCCGGGGCCTGGGTGGTTCCGACCCTCTCCTGCCTCCCGTGGCCGCCGGTCTGGACCTGTCCCAGCGCGCCCGGCTGGCGGGAGCGAGGGTCATGGTGGCCCCGTCGGCGGAGGTGATGCACGTCCGGAGCTGTGGCCACGACTTCGGTTCGTGGTCGGAGACGGCCGGCCGGATGCGGGCCATGGGCAAGGTCTATCGTCCGGTGACACTGGTCTGGGTGGTTCCGGTCGATCTGCTCATCGGCCTGGTCGACGGGCTCGTGCACCTGGTGCTCGGTCAGCCCCGGCGACTGGGTGGATTCCTGACTGCCGTCGGATGGAATCTGCGCCATCTGCCGTCCACCCTCTCGACGCGTCGCGCGGCCCGGGCCCTCCGGGCCGTCGGCGACGAGGAGCTCTTCCGGTATCAGGTGTCGGGGTCGGTACGCCTGCGAGAGCTAGGTGCCGAGGTGGGCGGGCGGTGGCAGCGGGCCGTCGACGATGAGGGTGCCCTGGGGGGCGTGGCAACCCGGTTCTCGGGTCGTGCACCACTGGCAGCCCTGATCGCGGTCTTCGTGCTGGGCCTCGGTGCCCGGGGATTGTGGTTCGGTACCCCGCCCTCGAGCGGGTTCACGCTGCCGATCACCGACGATCCGGTGTCGGTGATGTCCGCCTACGCCGGAGGATGGAACGAGGCCGGTCTGGGTAGCCCTCATGCAGTGCATCCGGTGGCGGCCTTCACGGCAGCGGCCCGGTGGCTCCTGTTCGGATGGGATGCGACGTTCAGACTCGTGACGGCCGGAGCGATGGTGGCGGGCCTCTTCGGCTTCGCGCGACTGCTCCGGCGTTACGAGATCACCGGGCCGGCGCGGTACGCAGCGGGCCTAGCCGCCGTCGCCGGCCCCGCCTGGCTCTGGTTCGCCGGACGCGCCTACTGGCCGGGCATCCTCGCTCTGGGAGCGATCCCCTTTGCGCTCGACGCCGTTCTCCGGCCGTGGCCGGCGACTGCTCGGGGCCGGGCCGGCCGGCTGGGAACCCTGGCGGTCACCTTCGGGGTGCTGGCAGCGGTGACCCCGGTCGGGCCCCTGGTCCCGGTGGCGGGCGTCGTGATCCTCGTGGCCGCAGGACTTGCGCCACCCGGACCGTCGTTGGCGAAGTCGGTCGTCGGAACGGTGCTCGGGGGAGTGGTGCTCGGGTCGTATCTGGCCTCTGCCTCGGTGCAGACGCTGCTCGACGGGGGGGTGTCATTCGACCGCGAGCCGGTCTGGTGGATGTGGGCCGCCGTCTTGGCGGCTTCTGCGATCACGATCGTTGGAGGGGGGTCCGGCTCGAGGCCGGCGGCGGCCGGAGCCCTGGCGGCGGGAGCCGGTCTGCTCGGTGCCCTCCTCGCCCCGTGGGAGGTCGCCGTGGCCTCGATGGCCCTGGCGGGGGTTGGTGTGGCGCTGGTCGTGTCCGCGGCGTTCGGTTCAGGGCCCTCCGGTGGGGGATGGCGAGGGGCTCGACTGGCGGCAGGGTTGGTGGCGTCCATCGTGGTGCTCACGACGCTGTCGTCCGTGCCCGGAGGCACTGCGGGCATCGGCGGCGACGAGTGGGGCCGCCGCCTGCAGTTCGCGGCCAGCCTGGACGAGAGCCCTGGGAGCAGCCGCATTCTGCTCGTCGGCGAGCCCGCCGATCTCCCGGGGGCGTGGCGATCGGGTCCCGGCTTCGCCTACCGGACCGTGACCGGATCGACCATGACGCTCGACCAGGCGTGGTTGCCACCGAGGCGGGCCGGGGACTCGGGGCTCGAGGCTGCGCTCGAGGAGCTCATGGTGGCATCGTCCCTCCGGCCGGGCCGACTGCTCGGCCCATTCGCTCTCCGGTGGGCCGTCGTGGTGGGCGATTCACCGTTCGCGGATGCCGTGGAAGCCCAACTCGATCTCCGCCCCCAACCGCTGGCCGTCGGCGTGCAGGTCTACGAGAACCTCGACGTCGTTCCCAGAGCGGTCACAGACACCGGGGTCATCTGGGACGTGGGCGGTGGCATCGCCACCGGTTCGCCGATCGACGGGAGGGTTCGGATCGCCGACAATCTGGCGCCCGGCTGGACGCCGGGCGTCGAGGCCGACGCCTGGGCCATCTCGGCCTCCGCATCGGCCGGGCGAGCTGCCCATATCCCCGACCCGACCGGCCGAGCGCTGGGCATCGCCGGCGCCACCGTCTTGGTACTCGGCATGCTCGTTGCGGTGTGGGGGAGGGCTCGCCCATGACACGCTGGCTGGTGTGGGCGATCGGGGTGGCCCTGGCCGTGGCGGCCTGGGCGGCGCCGCCGATCGGCCTCGACGGCGACGACGCCGTGCCTCCGACCGGGCTGCCCGACTACCGGGTGTGCGCGATGTCCGCGGCTCCGGACGCAGAGCTCCGCCTGGTCCTGGGCTCCGACCGGCCGGGATGGGCTCCCGTCACGATCATCACCGCCGCCGGATCGGACCAACCCTTCTCGCTCGCCGTCAACGAGGCGGGCGGCGGTTCCGGGGTCTTGCCTTCGTCGGCCCCGGCAGGTGTCGTCGTCGAGGAACTGGGCCAGGCATCGGCCGCCGCCCTCGTACAGTCGGGGCCGACGGGTCTCGCAGCGTCGATGTGCCCGGGCCGCCCGGCCGAGACCGTGGCGTTGGCAGGTCTCTCGACCTTGGAGGGGGACTCGGCCGAGCTGGTCCTCGCCAATCCCTATGCCGAGGACGCGGTCGTCACCGTCCGGTCAACCAGCGAGCTGGGTCTCGACACGGTGGCCGGGCTGGAGTCGCTCACCGTCCCCGCCGGCTCGTTGCTCACGAGAAACCTCTCGGAGGTGCTGGCACTGCGCACCACCCTCGCTGTGACCGTGCGATCCGAGCGCGGTCGGGTCGCCGCCTCGGTCCGGTACGCGCCGGCCGGGGGTGGCGTCGCCAACCTCGAGGCGGTGGCGCTGGAGACGGAGTGGTGGATCCCGATCCCCGAGGCCGTGGCGGACCTGGCGATCGTCGTCGCCACCGACTCCCCCTCGGCGGTCTCGGTGCAGGTCGACGTGTACGGCCTCGAGGGAGTGATCGAGGCGTACGTCGACGGCGAGGAGGTCGACAC
Source organism: Acidimicrobiia bacterium (assembly GCA_046484325.1). Taxonomy (GTDB): domain Bacteria; phylum Actinomycetota; class Acidimicrobiia; order Spongiisociales; family ZC4RG35; genus JAWOJB01. The sequence goes on from JAWOJB010000011.1 coordinate 21,148, forward strand.
CTCCCGGTTGTTGACGCTCACACGCCAAGATCTCCCCGAAGGCGTCACCGCCGTGAGGGTGGTCGCCTCGGCCCCCGTTGTCACCGGCGTGGTGTTCAGGGGCGAGGGATCGGCTGCCGGAGGCTCCGGTGCTACCGGTCTGGGGGGCCGGTGGCTGCTGCCGGGCGCGGGATCATCGGAAGGGGCGGAGACCATCGTGTGGGTCATGAACCCCGATCCTGCCGATGTCACCGTCGTCCTGCAGGCACTCGTCCCCGGGGCGCGGGCCGAGCCATTCACCGTGTTCGGCGAATCGGTCTTGGGCATACCGCTCGGAGGGGGTCCCGTTCCCGGGCAGCTGCTCACGGCCGACGGTCCGGTGGCGGTGGCGTGGACGGCACGGGTCGAGGCCGGCGACCGTGCGTACGCCGCAGGTGTGCCCGAGAGTGGATGAACCCGTTATCCGGATCGGCGTGGTGGCGGTGCTCCTGGCCGGATCCACTCTCGTTGGGTGGTGGTGGAGCCGGCGACCGTCCAGCCGGCGGGTGAGCCTGCCCGGGCTCGGGCCCGGTGTGGTCGTGTTCACCTCGGAGACCTGCTCTGCCTGCGAGATGGTGGCCGGGAGCCTCGACGATCGTCTCGGCCGGAGTGGGTATCGGCGGGTTCGGTGGGAGGACGATCCAGCGACGTTCGACCATCACGGGATCGGACGGGTACCGGTGGTGGTGGTCCTCGAGGCCGACGGCCGCGGCCGGCTCTGGGAGGGCGTACCACCGGCGCGGGTACTCGCTCGAAGCTCAGGTGCTTGAACGCCGATCGTCGATCGGCCTACCGTCCTCGCCATGATTTCTTCCTGTGTCCGGTGCGGCGCCCCGTCGGCCGCCTTCATGACCTTCAGCTACGCCGACCGACTCGTCCACGTCGAGGACCTCGGCTCTCGCGGCGACATTCCCGGCTACGTGCTGTGCACGGCTCACGCCGACCGTCTGAGCCCACCGGTTGGGTGGACGCTCACCGACCGACGGAACGTCCGGGCGCTGTTCGCAGACCTCGACGAGGGCGTCGCCTGAGGGTGTCGCTCGATCGCGACCTCATCGACGCGGTACGCGATCTGGATGAACATGAGCTTCGCCGTCTGCTCATCCTCGCCAGGGCACACCTGGAGCGCACCGGGAGTCTGCCCGCGGGCGGCGAGCCGGAAGTCCGCTTACGCCGACAGATGGTCCGGTGTGGGAAGCCGACGTGCGTGAGCTGTCCGCACGGTCCCTACTGGTACGCCTACTGGACCGAGAATGGTCGACGGCGCCAGCGGTATGTCGGCAAGTTGCTCGACGAGGGATGACGATCGGATGATGCGGTTGCAGGTAGGGCGTGACGCCGAAGTACGCTCTTCCCCGGCCTTCGGGGAGCGTTGAGCGTGGATTGTCCGCAGTGCGGCGCACATGACATGATCGAGATCCGGCACCGCGTCGGCGACGACGTCGAATTGACCTTCTTCTCGTGCCATCGATGCGAGGAACGTTGGTGGGACCGCGAAGGCGAACAGCTGCCTTTGCGCGAGGTGCTCGAGCTGGCGCGTCGAGCCGGAACCTGATCTCCGTGGTCCCAGCCGTCCGTCGCTGGGTCGTGTTCGCGGCGATCACGGGTCTGGCGCTCGCCGTGCTCTCCGTGCTCAACCCCCAGCTGCTGTTGCGGGCCACCACCCCCACCGGTGGGGACATGGGCGCACATGTCTTCGGGCCCGCCTACCTGCGTGAGACGCTCCTGCCGCAGGGGCGCATCCTTGGCTGGTCGAATTCCTGGTTCGCAGGATTTCCCGCCTTCTACTTCTACTTCCCACTCCCGTCGCTGGTCATCGTGGCGCTCGATCTCGTGCTCCCATACGGCGTGGCATTCAAGCTCGTCACTGTCGTCGGGCTGCTCGCTCTCCCCGCTGCGGCCTACTTCCTGGCGCGCTCCCTCACCCTGGGGCGAGGGGTCTCACTGGTCACGGCGGGCGCGTCAACCTCGCTCGTCTTCATGGAGAGCTACTCGATCTATGGGGGCAATGTCGCATCGACGCTCGCAGGCGAGTTCTCCTACTCCTGGTCGTTCGCCCTGGGCCTCGTCTACCTGGGCCTGCTGATCCGGGCGATCCACGACGACCGTCGGTACCTCCCGTGGGCTGCGGCGGTGCTCGCCGCCACCGCCCTCAGCCACGTCCTGACCACCCTCGTCCTGGTGATCGCCTCGATCCCCGCGCTCATCTGGAAGGGTGCCCAGCCGGTGGCGGTCAGGGTCTGGGGATGGGGCTTTGCCATCGCCGGCTTCTGGGCGCTGCCCCTCCTGGCCCGGATCGGATACACATCGGACATGGCCTGGACGCCGCTCTCCCGGACCGAGGAGCTGTTCCCTCTCGAGATCTGGCTGCTGATGCCCCTGGCGGTCGGCGGAGCGGTGTGGATCACCCGGCGAACCCGACGGGCCGCCCCCCTCGTGATCGCGACCCTGATCCCGGTGATCTACTACCCGCTTCCGACATGGCTCCCCGAGCTCATCCCGTCCGTGTTCGACGGCGGTCGTTGGAAGCTCTGGAACGGCCGGCTCCTGCCGTACTGGTACTTCGGCGTGGCCTTTTTCGCCGGCATCGGGCTGGGGGTGGCGGTGGCCGCCATCGCCCGGCGCCTGCCCGAGCGCATCTCCGGGTGGTGGCCTCGGGGGGTTGTCGCCGTCGCCGGCCTCGTCGCCGTCGTCCTCATGGTGCAGAGTGGGCTCCCGGTGTGGGCACCCGTGGCCGTGGGGGCGGCGGTTGCCGTGTCCCTCGGCATCTCGCTCGTCGACCTCCGCCCGGTGTCCGCTGCGGCGGTGCTCTCCGTCTCCGCAGCCGCCCTCATGGGACTTGGTGCCCTGGCCGGGGTGAACTACGTCGACGGGTGGTCCCGGTGGAACTACGAGGGCTACGAGGCGAAGGAACCCTGGCCCGAGTATCGGGGCTTGATGGAGACCCTCGCCGGGCTCCCTCCCGGCCGGGTGCAGTGGGAGGCCAATCGGGAACTCGACAAGTACGGAACTCCGATGGCCCCCATGCTCATCCCCTACTGGACCGACTATGAGCAGTACCCGTCGATGGAGGGCCTCTTCTTCGAGTCCTCGCTCACGACGCCCTTCCACTTCATCAACGCCGGCGAGATGAGCTTCCGCCCGTCCAATCCGATCCCCGGTCTTCCGTACTCGACCTTCGACTTCGATCGGGGGATCCCCCACCTCGAGCACTTCGGCGTGCGCTACTACGTCAGCTTCACGCCCGAGGCTGCGACCAAGGCCGAGTCGGATGTGAGGCTTCGCAAGGTCGCCGAGAGTCCGCCGTTCGCGATCTTCGAGGTGCCGCCCACCGAGCTCGTCGAGGTGGCGCGGTACCAGCCGGCAGTTTTCGAGCCGGCTGCCACGGCGGCCGGACCGCTCAACGATGCAGGCGCCCCCGCCTATGGCTCGTACGAGGACGCGATCGTCGACTGGTATGCCAACGTGTCGGTGCTCGATCGCTGGCTTGCCGAGGATGGGCCCGACTCGTGGCCGCGTGCCTCATCGTGGGCCGACCTCCCCGACATCCCGCTCCCGGTCGCGGCGAGCGAGATCCGCGATGTCGAGCTGACCGACCACCGCCTCTCGTTCCGCACCGAGGCCGTGGGCGTACCGCACCTCGTGAAGGTGTCGTACTTCCCGAACTGGCAGGCCACCGGCGCCGAGGGCCCGTGGCTGGCCGCTCCCTCGCTGATGGTCGTCGTGCCGACCGAGAACGAGGTGGTGCTCGAGTTCCGGAACACGTGGGCGGAGTGGCTCGGCTGGCTGCTCACCGTCGGAGGTCTCGCTGCCCTCGGGGTCACCGCCTGGAGGCGGACCCGCCGGCCCGAGGAAGCACCCGTCTGATCGCCCACAGCCCCGTGAGCGTTCTCGGCACCCGCTTGACGAATGACGACCGGGCCGGCCGGAGCTCTTCGACCACGACCGGCACCTCCACGATCCGGAGGCCGGCTCGTTCGGCCCGCAGCACGAGCTCGGTGTCGAACAGGTCCTTCCGGCTGACGACTTCTACGACGAGCGGAGCCACCGCGGATCTTCGAAAGCCCTTCATCCCGTGGGTGTCGCTCACGCCGGAACCGAACATGCAGCGTAGGAGCAGGTTGAAGACCCGGGTCCCGGCCCGGCGAAGGAGGGGACGGCGATCGTCGGAGCCTGGATCACGCTTGGAGCCGATGACCAGGTCGGCGTCGCCCGCGTGATCGACCACGGATCGGAAGAACGCCGCCGAGTAGTAGTCGACGTCGACGTTCACGATCCACTCACCCTCGGCCCGCAGGAATCCGTGGCGGAGGGCGGCGCCATAGTCGGCCTCCGCCAGCTGCTCGAGCCTGCCCGACCGTCCGGCGATCAGCTCCCGGGCGACGTCGGACGACCCGTCGGTCGAACCGTTCTCGACCACGATCACCTCCACCACCGACCCCACCTGGTCGACCGCGTCGAACAGGCCGGGCAGGCCGATCGGGAGGAACTCGGCCTCGTTGTGGACCGGGACGACGATCGAGAGGAGCGGGGGCACCGGCGGGAGAGTGTAGGGATGGGGCCCCAGACCCGCCTGCAGGTACGATGCCCGGGCGACGAGGGAGCAGCGTGTCCGATCTCGACCGGATCTTCAAGGCCTACGACATACGCGGGCGCACCGACCTCGGTGAGTTGGACGAGGAACTGGCCCGCAGGGTCGGTGCGGCCTTCGCCCGTTTCGCGGGTGGCGTGAGCGTGGCGGTGGGGCGGGACTGCCGCCGAAGCTCACCAGGGCTGGCCGCCGCCCTCGTCGACGGAATCACATCTCAGTCCGTCGACGTGCTCGACCTCGGCGAGGTCGCCACCGACGTCGTCTACTACGTGGCCGGTGACCGATCGGTGGCGGGGGCCATGATCACGGCGTCGCACAACCCCGCCGAGTACAACGGCATCAAGCTGTGCCTGCCGGGTGCGGCTCCGGTCGGGATCGACTCGGGCCTGGCCGACATCAAGGAGGCTTCGAGGTCGCCGTTGCCCCCCGGTGGGCCGCGCGGGTCGGTGACCGGCTTCGACCCCATACCCGGATACGTCGACCACCTGCTCGGGGTCGTCGATGCTTCACGGATCTCGGATCTCCGGGTGGCTGTCGACGGGGGCAACGGGATGGCAGGGGTGGTGATCGAGCGGGTGTTCGACCGGATCCCGGCCTCTCTCATCGGCCTGTACCTCGAGCCCGACGGCGAGTTCCCCAACCATCCGGCCGATCCCTTGCAGGAGGAGAACCTCCGCGATCTGCAGGCGCTCATCGCCCGTGAGCGGCCAGACCTGGGGGTGGCCTTCGACGGCGATGCCGATCGGGCCTTCTTCATCGACGACGCCGGCCGGCCGCTGTCGGGCAGCACCACCACGGCCCTCATCGCCCGGTGGTTCCTCGCCAGGGAGCCGGGAGCCTCGGTGGTGCACAACCTGATCACCTCGCGAGCCGTTCCCGAGACGATCCGGGCGCTGGGCGGAACCCCAGTGAAGACCAGGGTCGGGCATTCCTACATCAAGCAGGTCATGAAGGAGACGGGTGCCATCTTCGGAGGTGAGCACAGCGGCCACTACTACTTCCGTGACAACTTCCGGGCCGACTCGGGGATGCTGGCGATGCTCGTGTTGCTCCAGGTCCTGTCCGAATCGGGAGCGCGGCTCTCCGAGTTGCGTGCCGAGGTCGAGCCGTACGCCGCGTCGGGGGAGGTGAACCTCGTCGTGGCCGACCAGGCGGCGGCACTCGAGGCCGTGGCCGGGGCCTTCACCGGCGCAGAGATCGATCGGATGGACGGGCTCACCGTCTCCTGGGACGATCGGTGGTTCAATCTCCGGGCTTCGAACACCGAGCCCCTGCTTCGCCTCAATGCCGAGGGACCGGACGATCACGCGGTGGCCGGGTTGGTCGAGAGCGTCCGCGAGATCGTCGGAGGTTGAAGATGCCGTTGATCGATCCCGAGCTGATGGCGATCCTGGTGTGCCCCGCCTGTCGGTCGAGTCTCGCCGAGGAGGAGGCCGAGTCCCGCCTGCGCTGTACCGGTTGCGGTCGAACCTACCCGGTACGGGAGGGCGGCATCCCGGTGATGCTGCTCGATGACGGGGATGGCGGATGACCGGCCACGACATGATGCGCTCGGCGGTGGCCGGTCTCGCCGACCAGCTCCGATGGGGTTCGGATCTCGTCGTGCCGACGATGCCGGCGGCCCGCTCCGTCCTGGTGTGTGGGATGGGTGGCTCGGGCATCTCCGGCGACTTCGCCGCGGCGCTGGCCGCCCGCTCCGGGCGCCGGGTCGACGTGCACAAGGGCTACGGACTGCCGGGGTGGGCGCCATCGGAGGAGGGCCTCCTCGTCGTCACCCTCTCGTACAGTGGCAACACCGAGGAGACGCTGGCGGGTGTCACCGCGGCGCTCGCCGCCGGCCTTCCGATTGCAGGGGTGTCGGCCGGTGGCGAGCTCGCCGCGCTCGCCTCGGACCATGGATTCCCGCTCGTCACCGTGCCGGGGGGCCTGCAACCGCGGGCAGCACTCGGGTACATGCTCTCGGCCCTCCTTCAGGTGCTGGGGAGTGCCGGCGTCGCTCCCGATCCGCGCGACGACCTCTCCGAGGCCGCCTCCGGCTGGGATGCGCTGGCCGGTGAGGGCGGAGCGGCAGAAGGGCTGGCCGCCGACCTCGCCGACGCCCTCGACGGTCGCATCGCCGTGGTCTACGGCTCGAGTGGGCTGACGGGGCCCGCCGCCCAGCGCTGGAAGACCCAGATCAACGAGAACGCCAAGTGGCCCGCCTGGTGGAACCTCTTTCCCGAGCTCGACCACAACGAGATCGTGGGGTGGAGCGGTCTGGCAGATCTGAGCCGGCGCCGCGTGGGAGTCGTCGTGCTCCGCGACCTCGACGACCATCCCCAGGTCGCGGCTCGGGTGCGGCTGACGCGCGAGGTCACCGATGCCGATGTGGCCTGGGTAGGGGAGGTCTGGTCGCAGGGGTCGTCGGCGCTGGCGCGGATGACGAGCCTCGTGGCGGTAGGGGACCTGGTGTCTCTCGAACTGGCGTCACGAGCCGGTGTCGACCCGGTGCCGGTCGACGTGATCGAGGGCCTCAAACGGGGCCTGGCGGAAGGAGCCTGATGGACTACGACATCGCACGCCCCGCTCTCTCGGAGGAAGGTGACCGGCGAATGACCTGGGCCGGCCGCCGAATGCCGGCGCTCGCCACCATCCGGGAGCGATTCCGCCGGGAGCGGCCCCTCGAGGGCCTGACCGTGGCGGCCTGCCTCCACGTGACTGCCGAAACCGGCAACCTCATGCTCGCCCTCCGCGATGCAGGCGCCATCCCGGTGCTGTGCGCATCCAACCCCCTGTCGACCCAGGACGACGTTGCGGCAGCCCTGGTGGCCGAGGGGATCTCGGTGTTCGCCATCCGCGGCGAGGACCCGGACAGTTACTACCGGCACATCCACGCCGTGCTCGACACCGAGCCCGACATCACGATGGACGATGGCGCCGACCTGGCCACCATCCTCCATACCGACCGCACCGAGCTCCAGCCGATCGGGTCGACCGAGGAGACCACCACCGGCGTGATCCGGCTTCGGGCCATGGCCGAGGACGGGACCTTGCGGCTGCCGGTGGTGGCGGTGAACGACTCCGCCACCAAGCACCTGTTCGACAACCGGTTCGGCACCGGGCAATCCGCGATGGACGGGATCATCCGGGCCAGCAACGTCCTGATTGCCGGGCTGACGATGGTGGTGGTCGGATACGGTGATTGCGGACGGGGCGTCGCCGACCGGGCCCGGGGCCTGGGTGCGTCGGTGGTCGTGGTCGAGGTCGATCCGGTCAGGGCGCTCACGGCGGCCCTCGAGGGTCATCGCGTGATGAACGCCGACGATGCGGCCGCCGTCGGCGACATCTTCATCACGGTCACCGGCAACAAGCACGTCCTGCGGAAGCGCCACTTCGAGCGCATGAAGGACGGGGCCATCCTCGCCAACGCCGGACACTTCGACATCGAGCTGGACCTGGCGGCGCTGAACGAGATGACGGTGGCCCGGCGCCCGGTTCGGGCGAACCTCGACGAGTACGAGCTCGCCGACGGCCGCCGTCTCCTGCTGGCGGCCGAGGGCCGCCTGGTCAACCTCGGGGCCGCCGAGGGCCATCCCGCCGACGTCATGGACATGTCGTTCTCCAACCAGGCGCTGGCGGCCGAATGGCTGGCGGCGAATCGGGCGACGCTGGCTCCCGGGATCTACACGCTTCCGACCGAGATCGACGACCTGGTGGCGCGGATCAAACTGGCGGCGCTGGGCGGACGGTTGGAGGAGCTCACCGACGAGCAGCGCGCCTACCTGACCGGCTGGCGGGAGGGCACCTGACCGGAGGTGTCACACCCGGTCCGTAGCGTGGACCGGGTGCTCTGCCTATCGTGCCGAGAGCCATCCCGCACGGCTGTATGCGATCGCTGTGGGCGGTCGCTGAGGCCTTCTGCCGACCGGGTGTTATCCGGCGGGCTGGTGGTCCGTTCGGCGTTCGAGCACGCGGGCGCAGCGCGGAGCATCGTCCACCGACTGAAGTACGAGGGGATCGTCGAGGCGGCGGTGTGGCTGGCGGTGGTGCTCGGCCCTCTTCTGCCGGATGCCGAATGCCTGGTTCCCGTTCCCCGGGCGATGGTCCGGCGCGTCCGATACGGAGCCGACCCGGCCGTGCTCTTGGCGTCGGCGTTGACGAAGGCGACCGGTATCCCCGTGGTGGATGCCCTGACGCCTCCCCTGTACGCGCCTCGACACGCCGGACGAGGCCGTCGGCAGCGCCCCCCTCCTCGCTTCTCCCTGCGACGCCGGGTCGCAGCGGCGGTGTTGGTGGACGACGTGCTCACCACCGGCTCCACGCTTGCATCGGCCGAGCGGACGATCGGGTCGTCGAATGTCATCGGGGCCGTGGTTGCCACTGCAGTTCCCAACCGTGCATCGGGCCGGACGTGGCTTCCGGCCGGTGGCGAGGGCGGGTCCGCCCGGTAGGCTCAGGTCGTGCCCACCGGGGGCACCGGACCCCGGCGTCGAACTCGTGGAGGAGCGGTGGACATCCGACTGCACGCACGGAACAGCGACTTGGACGACGGCTTTCGGCGCACCGCCGAGCAGAAGCTCGCCAAGGCGACCAAGGTCTACGACGGCATCGGAGACCTCGACCTCGAGATCACGGAGCGAACGAACCCCCGCCGGGCGGCCGAGCGGTACAAACTCGAGCTGACGACGGCGGCTGCAGGCCGGACGCTGCGGATCGAGGCGGCGGCGGCCACGCCCGAGGCGGCGCTCGACGAGCTGTCCGACCGCTTCACCAGTCAGCTCCGCCGCCTCAAGGAGCGCATGATCGATCGGAGCCGCAAGGCCGGTGAGGTGGCTCCGCCACCGCCGCCGGCCTTCGACGAGGACGAAGTGGTCCGGGTCAAGCAATTCGTGATGAAGCCGATGACCGTGGAGGAGGCTGCCCTGCAGATGGACCTCCTCGGGCACGACTTCTTCTTCTTCCTGAACGCCGGGAGCGACCGTCAGAGCGTCCTCTATCGCCGGAAGGATGGCCGGCTGGGGCTGATCGAGCCCGCCTGAGCTCGGTTCGCCTCCGCCGCTCTCAAGACCTTGGGCTTCTCGGCCGATAGCCACCACATGCCGTCCGTGCTCGTGGTCGATGATGCCCCCCTGTTCCGTGCCGGGATGTCGGCGGCGTTCGCAGACGAGGGATTCGAGGTGGTGGGGGCGGTCGGCGACGGCATGGCCGCCATCGACCGGGCGCGTGCGACGAACCCCGATCTGGTCGTCCTAGACGTGCTCATGCCTGGGATGAGCGGATTGGAGGTGCTCGAGCCCATCCTTCGGGCTTCCCCGGAGAGCCGGGTCGTTTTGCTCACCTCCTCGGAGTCGGGCGAGGACCTGCTCGCCGCCATCAAGGGGGGCGCCCGGGGCTACATCGTGAAGGACACCCCGCTGCCCGATCTCGTGGCGGCGGTCCAGCAGGTGCTCGACGGCGGGGCGGTGGTGTCTCCTGCGATGGGGGGCAAGCTGTTCGACACGGTCGCCCATCTCCTGCGCCACCGCGACACCGTCACCATGCGCAAGCCGGCGCTGACCGGGCGGGAGATCGAGATCCTTCAGTACGTGGCCGACGGGCACACGTCGAAGGAGATCGGCGAGCACCTCTTCATCTCCGAGAACACGGTGAAGAACCACATCCGGAACATCCTCGACAAGCTCGGTCTCCACTCGCGGAACGAGGCGGTCATGTACGCCCTCCGCGAAGACCTGATCCGCAACGGCTGATCCGGCCCTCTCTTCACAAGCGGCCGGGTCCGATAACCTCACCCTCATGTCCGTCTTCTCCAAGCTGCTCAGCGTCGGCGAGGGCAGGGCGCTCAAGGAGCTCGAGGGGTTGGCCAGACGTGTCAACGCTCTCGAGCAAGACACCGAGGTCCTGTCCGACGAGGCGCTCCGAGCCAAGACCGGTGAGTTCCGCTCCCGTGTCGCCGCAGGCACCCAGCTCGACGACATCATGCCCGAGGCCTTTGCGGTGGTCAGGGAGGCGGCGAAGCGCACGCTGGGCCAGCGCCACTTCGACGTGCAGGTCGTCGGCGCCGGCGCTCTCCACCAGGGAATGGTGGCGGAGATGAAGACCGGTGAGGGCAAGACCCTGGTGTCCACGATGCCCGCCTACCTCAACGCCCTCGAGGGCCAGGGCGTGCATCTCGTCACGGTCAACGACTACCTGGCGTCGCGTGACGCCGAGTGGATGGGGGCGATCCACCGCTTCCTGGGTCTCAGGGTCGGTCTGATCCAGGGCGGGATGTCCCCCGCCGAGCGTCGACCCGCCTATCTCGCCGACATTACCTACGGCACGAACAACGAGTTCGGGTTCGACTACCTGCGCGACAACATGGCCATGCGTGTCGAGGACATGGTGCAACGGGGACACCACTACGCGATCGTGGACGAGGTCGACTCGATCCTGATCGACGAGGCCCGCACGCCTCTGATCATCAGCGGCCGTTCCACGGACGCGGCCAAGTGGTACCGGGATTTCGCCCGGATCGCCGACCGGCTGCGAAAGGACGTGCACTACGAGGTCGACGAGGCCAAGCGGCAGGTGCTCGTCACCGAGGAGGGCGTGTCCCGGGTAGAGGAGGTTCTCGGTGTCGAGAACCTGTACGACCACGCCGCCGTGGACTTCGTGCACCATCTCGAGACGTCACTGAAGGCAAAGGAGCTGTACCACCTCGACGTCGACTACCTGCTCGACGACGGCGAGGTGAAGATCGTCGACGAGTTCACCGGGCGGGTGCTGCATGGCCGGCGCTACTCCGAGGGCCTCCATCAGGCGATCGAGGCCAAGGAGGGGGTGGCGATCAAGGAGGAGAACCAGACTCTCGCCACCATCACGTTGCAGAACTACTTCAGGATGTACGACAAGCTGGCAGGGATGACGGGTACCGCCGAGACGGAGGCGGCGGAGCTCGCCCAGATCTACTCGCTCGAGGTGCTGAGCATCCCCACCAATGTCCCGGTGGCCCGGGCCGACGAGCCGGATCTCGTGTTCAAGACCGAGACGGCGAAGTTCGACGCCGTCGTGGAGGACGTGTACGAACGGCACACCCGGGACCAGCCCGTGCTGCTGGGCACCGTCTCGATCGAGCGTTCCGAACGCCTCTCCCGTGCCATGGCCAAGCGCGGGATCCCCCACGAGGTTCTCAATGCCAAGCAGCATGCCCGTGAGGCCGAGATCATCGCCCAGGCCGGCCGGCCCGGGGCCGTGACGGTCGCCACCAACATGGCCGGCCGGGGCGTCGACATCATGCTCGGTGGGAACCCGGAGGCGATGGCCAGGCTCGACCTCCGGAGACAGGGCATCACTCCCGACGATCCGGACTACGACTCACGGCTGCATGAGAGCGTTGCCGAGTTCACCCGGACGATCGCGTCCGACAAGGAGCGGGTGAAGCAGGCGGGCGGGCTCTACGTGGTGGGGACCGAACGTCACGAGTCACGGCGCATCGACAACCAGTTGCGGGGCCGATCGGGCCGTCAGGGCGATGCCGGCGAGTCCCGGTTCTTCCTCTCGCTCGAGGACGACCTCATGCGGAGGTTCCAGGGCGACCGGGTGTCATCGATCATGGAGCGGTTGAAGATCCCCGAGGACGTGCCGATCGAGCACAAGTGGGTGACCAACGCGGTGGAGCGTGCCCAACGTCAGGTCGAGTCGCAGAACTTCGAGATCCGCAAGAACGTCCTGAAGTACGACGAGGTGATGAACCGGCAGCGTGAGGTGATCTACCGATGGCGGCACGGGATCCTGACGGGTGAGACCGAGGAGCTCGCGCGCGAGTGGATCGACCACGTCGTGGCGGGGATCGTCGCGGGTTCCCTGGGCGAAGAAGTGGCCCCCTCGCAATGGGACTGGGAGGCCCTAGACCGCGATCTGTCCCTCTACTTCTCGCACACCCTACAGCTCGAGAGGTTCGAGCGTCCGACGCTGGCGGCGCTCGAGGAGGCGGCCCTCGAGGAGGCGCACGGCGCATACGACGAGCGGGAGCAGGAGCTCGGCCCGGAGCTCCTCCGGCAGGTCGAGCGTTCGGTGATGCTGTCGGTGATCGACAACAAGTGGCGCGAGCACCTGTCGGACATGGACTACCTGCGCTCGGGCATCGGGCTGCGAGCCATGGGACAGCGCGACCCCCTGAGTGAGTACCAGCGTGAGGCCTACGAGATGTTCTCCGATCTCGTCGAGGGTGTGAAGCAGGACTCGGTCAAGTACCTGTTCCACGTCCAGCTGGCACGGGCGCCGCAGGCCCCGGTGGCGTCGATCCAACCCACCCAGACGGTGACGGCAGGCGATGGCGGGCATGCGCGTCAGCCGGTCACGGTCGGCGCCAAGGTCGGACGCAACGACCCCTGTCCCTGCGGCAGCGGCTTGAAGTACAAGCGGTGCCACGGGGCTGCGAGCTGACGTCCGCTACGTCGCACGTCGGTTTGTCCCCCACGGAGCGGAGTGGGGTAGGGGATGGTGCACGTCGCGGGGGTTCGGTCCCCCTACCTCCCGGCTCGCTGACGCTCGCCGGCAGGGCCTTCCCCCAGCCTGCGGCCGGGGGGCAAACCTA
>JAWOJB010000059.1:0-30601 GCA_046484325.1 Acidimicrobiia bacterium
CACGATCGCTCCGGGCTTCGTCGTGGGGGTCGCCCCGGCTCGGGGTTCGGAGGCTCCCGACTCGAGCAGCGCGCCGCCGCCCGGCAGGTCGGCGGCGCGGCGCGGCCGATCGCTCCAACGTAGAAGAACCGGCCGATCTGGGTGAGTGGGTCGATGAGCAGCACCCCGAGCAGCACGAGGCTCACGGCCTCGCCGAGCGAGACCGCGCCCGAGGCCAGCCGCCAGCCGGCCATACCGGTGGCCGCGACGACCGTACCGAGGGTGAACAGCGAGTCGACCCCGAGCAGTGCGAGCTGGTTGACGCGGAGCAGGCGCATGGTCTCGACTCGGAGCCGTTCGGACTCGGCGGCGAGCTCGTCTCCGTAGGCGGCCGATCGATCGAGCGCCTTGAGCGTGCGCAGGCCCTGCACGCCGTCGAGGAAGCGGGCGGCGAGGCGGTCGGCGGTTTGCCGGTACCGGTCGGAGACCGAGGCGAATCGGTGCTCGAGCAGGCGCAGCAGGGCGGGGATCGCCGGCAGCACGAGCACGAGCACGAGCGCCGTCGGCAAGTCGATGACGGCCACGACCCCGGCCAGGAGGAGTGGGATGCTCATCCCCGCGACCAGCTGGGGCAGGAACCGCCCGGCATAGGCTCCCACCGCCTCGACGCCCTCGGTGGAACGGGCGACGATCTCGCCCGTGCGCCGGTCCCTCCTGAACGGCCCGAGCGCCTCGACGGCCCCGACGATCCTCCTCCGGAGGTCCCGCTCGACGCGTCCCGCAGCCCTCGCAGCAACGAGCGGTCCCAGCGCGGTGAACCCCGCCCGGATGGAGAGGAGCAGCGCAACCCATACGATCGGACCGGACGTCCGACCACCCTCGACGACCGCGTCGACCAGCCGTCCGGCGGCGAGCACCGCCCCGGCCGAGGCGAGGGCGCGCGCCCAGGCCAGCATCACCGCGGCTCGGAGCTGAGGGCGTCCGGCGGTGACCACCGAGCGGGATCGGCCGGGGCGACGAGCCGGGGCGGTCATCAGGACGGGGCCCGAGCCCGCCGTCGCGAGCGCGCGGTTGTCCTGGCCGCCAGCACGATGAAGAAGATCGTCACCGAGCAGAACGCCATCGTGGCCCCGGCCGCCGTTCCCCAGTGCCAGCTCACCAGGAGACCACCGACGACGGCCAGGACGCCCAGCCCGATCGCCGTGATCATCATCGTCGGCACCCGCCGGACGAGGAGGGACGCCGCCGCCGGAGGCGCCACGATGAGGCCGAAGACCAGCAGTGTGCCCACGGTCTGGAACGACGACACGATCGCCCCGGTGAGCAGGGCGAGCATGATGAAGTGGCTGATCCCGGGTGCCAGCCCGAGCAGCTCGGCCTTCTCCTCGTTGAACGAGAGGACGAGAAACGGCCGGTAGAAGACCGCCACCAGGACGAGCGTCACGGCCGCGGCCGCGGCCTGCAGTCGCACGTCCGCCCACGTGATGCCGAGGGCGTCGCCGAACAGGATCGAGGTGAGCCCACTCGAGAAGTTGGGGAGGCGTGACAGGATGATCACGCCGAGGGCCAGCATCCCGACGAAGAGCAGCCCGATCCCGGTGTCCTCCCGCAGCTTGGCCCTGCGGTGGACGAGGTTGATTCCGGCCACCATCACGAGGGCCGATGCGACGGCACCGATGGTCAGGTTGAAGCCGATCGCAAAGGCGAGCGCGATGCCCGGCATGACGCCGTGGGCAAGGGCGTCACCCATGAAGCTCAGGCCTCGCAGTACGACCCAGGTGCCCACCAGCGAGGTCGTCACGACCGCCAGGACCCCGGCAATGAGGACGCGTTGCATGAACGGCTGTGAGAACGGCTCGATCAACCAGTCCAATCCGGGCTCCCCTGCCGGTGTGCCCTTCCAGGTTACGGCTCAGGCGGTGAGTCCTTCGACGATGCGCTCGGTTGAAACCCGCATCATCCCGAGGTAGGTGTCGGCGCCGGACGCCGGCTCTCCGAGTGACTCGGTGTAGAGCTCGATCACCTGGACATTCCGGCCGACCTCGTCGGCGATGGCCTGGGCGAGTCGGGTCGGCTCGGTGGTCGAGGCGAAGATCGCCGGGACGTCCTCCTCTTCGATCAGCTCCACCAATTCGGCGAAGTCGCGGGCGCTCGTCTCGGCGTCGCTCGTCGCGGATGGGATCACCGCTCCGAGGATCTCGAGCCCGTACCGGTCGGCGTAGTACCCGTAGGCGAAGTGGTTGGTCACCATCGTGCGGCGCTCGACCGGGATCGACTGGATCATCTCGGCGATCTCCTCGTGCAGCGCCTCGAGCTCGGCCCGATACGACTCGGCCCGGGCGGTGAAGTCGCCGTCGGCGATCGCAGCCAACTCGGCGGCGATGATGTCGACGGCCTGGATCATGCGCACCGGGTCCATCCAGATGTGGGGGTCGAGCCCACCCTCGTGCGAGTCGTCCTCATGGTCCTCGTCCCCGTGGTCCTCGTCCCCGTGGTCATCGTCGTGTGCGCCCAGGAACGGCATCGGATCGAGCCGATCCCCCAGTTCGAGGACGTTGACGCCATCCGCTTCCGCCGCCTCGATGGCGGTGAGCAGCCCCTCCTCGAACATCAGCCCGTTGGCGATGACCAGGTCGGCGTCTCGCAGGCGGGCGGCCTGCTGGGCGGACGGCTCGAAGGTGTGGGGATCGGTGCCGAGCGGCATGATGACCTCGACGATCGCATCGTCGCCGGCGACGTTCTCGACGATGTCGCCGAGGATGGTGGTGGTCACGACGACGAGAGGGAGGTCGTCCTCTCCTTCGCCCGCCGTGGTGCCGGTGCCGCAGGCGGCCAGCACGAGGGACAGAGCGATGAGCAGGGCAGGCGACCGCCGCCGTCGCCTGGAGGTGGGGGGAGTAGTGGAGTTCGGGTTCATGTCGGAAACGATAACGAGTCTCATTCTAAGTGCCAAGCCCGCTGATAGGATGAAGGGGTGGCGACATCCGACGTGCTATTCAAGGCCGAGTCACGGCTCCGTCAGCGAGGAGTCCGGTACACGCGTGCTCGCCAGTTGGTGATGGAGCGCCTCCTGGCGTCATCCGGGCCTGTGACCGTGGCCGAGCTCGAAGAGGGTCTGCGGGGGCGGGTGCCGACGTCGTCGATCTATCGCACGCTCGGTGCGCTGGAGGACGCCGACATCGTCGACAAGCACCATGACGTGAGCGGACTCGCCCGCTACGAGATCGCCGAGGATCTCACCGGTCACCACCATCATCACCTCGTCTGCCTGGGATGCGGCGAGGCCCACGACGTCGACATCACCCCCGTCCTCGAGCAGGCGATCACGTCCTTCGTGGCCGCAGCGGGCGAGCGATTCGACTTCGAGGTCGTGGATCACCGGCTGGATCTGCACGGGTGGTGCAGCCGTTGCCGTTCGTGAACGACGTCGCGATTCGGGCCCGCGGGCTCGTGCTGGCGTGGGACGAGCGCACGGCGCTGGCCTCCTCGGACTTCGACGTGCCCGCCGGCAGGGTCACCGCGTTGATCGGCCCCAACGGCTCGGGCAAATCCACCCTGCTCCATGCCTTTGCCGGGCTGCTCGAGCCGGTGGCGGGAGAGCTTACGGTGAGCACCAGGTACCCGAAGAGCGACGGTCTGGCCTACGTGCTGCAGGCGACCAAGGTGAACGAGGGGATGCCGGTGACGGTGCGAGAGGTCGTCCTGATGGGAAGGTTCGCGAGGCTCGGCATGTTCCGGATCGCCGGTCGCGTCGACCGAGAGGCGTGTGACGCGGCGATGGACCGGCTGGGGATCGGCGATCTGCGCGACCGTCACCTGGATGAGCTCTCCGGCGGCCAGCGCCAGCGGGTGTTCGTGGCGCAGGGTCTCGTTCAGGAGGCAGACGTCCTGCTCCTCGACGAGCCGCTCACCGGCCTCGACCTCGTGTCCAAGGAGACGATCCAACGGGTGGTCGCCGAGGAGCGAGACCGCGGGACGACGGTCATCATGACCACCCACGACCTTCCCGAGGCGGGAGAGGCCGATCACGTGCTCCTGCTCGGCGGGCGGGTCGTTGCGGCCGGCCCGCCGGCGGACGTCCTGTCACCTGCGCTCCTTTCGACCGCTTATGGCATCCCCCTCACCGCACTGGAGGACGGTGCGATCGTGCTCGACGATGCCCACCACCGGGCGGCCGGCGCCCGGCACACCCATTTCGACCGGACCGGGCACGCCGAGCACCACCCATGAACGCGAGGCGGCCCTCCCCGGGGGGAGGGCCGCGGTGACTCGCAAGCCGTACTCAGCCGAGCACCTTCGCCTTGAGGGCGTTGAACTCGTCCTGGGTGATGGCGCCGGAGTCGAGCAGGGCCTTGGCCTTCGCTATCTGATCGGCGGCGCTCCCCGTGCCTGCTACCTCCTTGGCGTAGCTCTCGACCATGGCCTGCTGCTTTCGGGCCGAGGCGATGGCCCGCTCGCCCATGCCGCTCCCACGCACGAGCAGGTACACGAGCGTGCCGAGGAAGGGCAGGAACAGCAACACGATGACCCAGATCGTCTTGGCGAATCCGCCCAGGTCGTCGGATCGGAACAGGTCCCCCAGCACGCTGAACAGGACCATGAAGAAGGCGATCCAGATCGCCAACGCCAGGAAGAACCAGATGACGTTGGCGGTGGTCGCCCAGAAGTTCGCTACCAGCAACATGTGTGCCTTTCTGTTCTGCTGGGTGAGGCGGCGCGACGTTACCCGCAGTCGCGAGGCTCGCGGTAATCGGTGGTGGGCGTTTGCATGACCGGTCACCACCCCCCGATGTCGACGCTGTAGGCGTCGAACACCAGGTCGGCGCCACGCTGGCGATGCTCGACCACCGCTCCGATCAACTCGATCCCCAGTCTCCGGACCGAGGCGACGTGGTCCTCGTCGAGCCCGCCACCGATCGCCACGAGCTCGCCGGCCAGTTGGTCGAGCGCGTCGTCCACGGCGACGTGCTCGTCGCGGAGGACGGCGACGACCGGAGCGAGGCGCGGCTGGTTCTCGAGGACGTCGGCGAGCAGACCGCCCTCGGCCTCCACCTCGGCCACGTGGGCGTCGAAGGCCGCCCGCACCTGGGCGACGCACCGGGTCACCTTGTCGGCCCATCCGGTCTGCCGGGAGGGGGCGGACAGGGAGCTCTCGAGCCGGTCGATCGCCTCCCTGAGCGCCAGGCGCCGGCTGCGGGCACCGGTGAGCATGCCCATGCCGGTCTCGAGGTCGATGAGAGGTGGCTCGGTCATAGGCCGACCCTGGTCGGGAGCACCGTCCGGCGCCAGGGGCGAAGGTCACGGCGGGTCGTGCCAAGATCGAGCCGTGGCCCGGCCGATCGACCTCGACGACCCCGACGATCCGCGTCTGGCCGATTTCGCCGGGCTGACCGACGCCGAGATCCGCCGCCGCGTCGAGGTCGACGGCGGGTTCTTCCTCGGCGAGGGTCCCCAGGTGGTCGCCCGGCTGGTCGAGTCGCCGCACCCCATCCGGTCGGTGGCCATCACCACCCGGCGGTGGGAGCGGATGCGTCCGCTACTCGAGCCTCATCCCGCTCCGGTGTACCGGGTTCCCCAGGCCGTGCTCGACCGGGTTGCCGGGTTCCACCTCCACCGCGGGGTGGTGGCATCGGCGACCCGGCTGCCGCCACCCGACCCTCACGACGCGATGGTCGGTGCCAGGGCGGTGGCGGTGCTCGAGGGCATCAACGACCAGGAGAACCTGGGGGCGATCTTCCGGTCGGCGCTGGCGCTGGGGCTCGGAGCGGTCCTGCTGGATTCGACGTGCGCCGACCCTTACTACCGGCGGACGGTGCGGGTGTCGATGGGCGCAGTGGCCGTACTGCCGTTCACGCGACTGTCGCCATGGCCAGCGGCCCTCGACCTCGCCCGATCGGACGGGTTCGCCGTCATCGCGCTGACCCCCCGGCCCGACGCCGTGCCCATCGACCGCTTCGACCTGCCGCGCGATCGTCGCCCGGCGATCCTGCTCGGGGCCGAGGGCCCCGGTCTGAGCGAGGCCGCCCTGCAGGCCGCCGACGCCGTCGTCCGGATCCCGATGATCGAGCTCGCCGACTCGCTCAACGTCGGGCACGCCGCCGCCATCGCCTTCCATCGGCTGGTGCGCAGGTAGCGTCCAGTCGTGCCGTACGGCAACTACCTGCTCGATATGGACGGAGTGCTCGTCACCGGGCGGACGGCCATACCCGGTGCCGGCGACTTCCTCCTCAGGCTCGAAGCCGCCGGTAGGCCCTACCTCGTGTTGACCAACAACTCCAGCTTCACCCCCGGTGATCTGTCCCACCGGCTCAGGGCGATGGGCATCGACCTGCCCGCCGAACGCCTGTACACGTCGGCCATGGCCACCGCCCGGTTCCTCCAGAGCCAGCAGTCGGCGGCGAAGGCCTTCGTGGTCGGTGAGAGCGGGCTGACGACCGCCCTCCACGAGATCGGGTACGTGATCACCGACATCGACCCCGACTTCGTGGTGCTCGGCGAGAGCCGGATGGACACCGATGCCCTCACCACCGCCGTCCGGCTCGTGGCCGGGGGTGCCCGGTTCGTCGCTACCAACCCCGACGCCGCCGGGCCATCCGAGCGCGGCATCGTGCCGGCGGCTGGGGCGGTGGCGGCCCTCGTGGAGACGGCGACGGGCGTCGGGCCGTACGTGGTCGGCAAGCCCAACCCGTTCATGTTCCGGAGCGCGCTCGACCACCTGGGCGTCCACTCCAAAGGCACCGTCATGGTGGGCGACAACCTCGCCACCGACATCCGGGGCGGCATGGAGGCCGGGATGGACACGATCCTGGTGCTCTCCGGTGTCACCGAGGCGGTCGCCGTGGCCCGGTCGCCCTACCGGCCGACCCGCATCGTCTCCTCGGTGGCCGAGATCGAGGTCTGACCGGTCACGCCGCCGGGCGGCGACCGGTGAGAGCGGCGGTGCCGAACGCCACCGCTCCGCCCAGCGAGAGCGACGCGGCAGCCGCCGGGAGGCCAGCGGGAGGATCGGCGGCTACGGCCCACCACATCCAGGCGAGGATCCCCAACCCGGCGGCCAGCCCGGTTGCCCACAGCACGGGGACGCGGTCGCCGGGCTCCCGTCCCAACGCCCATCCGAGCACGGCGCCGCCGAGGATCGTGACGGCCAGGAAGCGGGGATCGGTCACCGGCATGCCCACCCAGGCTATCCGGGTGTCTCTGCCCGATGCACCGGTCCTGGCGCGACCACGATGCCGTCGGCATCGGCGTAGCACCACCCACCGGGCTCGAACACGACCCCGGCGAACACGACGCTCACACCGCTCCGGCCCTGTCCCCTCTTCTGGCTCCGCCGGGGGTGGGCGGCCAGCGCCTTGATGCCGATGGGCAGCCGGGCCAGCTCGGTGGTGTCGCGCACGCACCCGTTCACCACGATCCCCGACCATCCGCTCTCGACCCCGAGCGCTGCGAGCCGGTCGCCGACCAGGGCACACCGGAGCGATCCTCCCCCGTCGACCACCAGCACCTTGCCTTCGCCTGGCGCCTCGAGTGCATGCCGCACCAGCGTGTTGTCCTCGAATACCGCCAGGGTTTGGACGGGTCCGGCGAAGGCCTCGCGGCCACCGAAGTCCCGGAAGATCGGATCGGCCACCTGGAGATCGGGGTGGGCATCGAGCAGGTCGGTGGTCGCGATGCGCATGGAGGCGAGGGTAGGGCGTGGCGGGCCGGGGCCGTCCGACTGTGGCACCATCAGGCCATGTCCGAGCCGCGCTGGTATCAGGACGCCATCATCTACGAGCTGCACGTGCGCTCATTCCAGGACTCCGACGGCGACGGCATTGGGGACTTCCGAGGCCTGACCGAGCGGCTCGACTACCTCCAGGACCTGGGGGTCACGGCGGTCTGGCTGCTGCCCTTCTACCCGTCCCCGCTCCGGGACGACGGGTACGACATCGCCGACTACCGGAGCATCAACCCGGCCTACGGGACGATGGGGGACTTCAAGCGGTTCCTCAGGGCGGCACACGAGCGCAACCTCAGGGTCATCACCGAGCTCGTGATCAACCACACCTCGGACCAGCACCCGTGGTTCCAGCGGGCCCGGCTGGCGGCGCCGGGAACCGTCGAGCGGGAGTTCTACGTCTGGTCGGACACTCCCGACCGCTACGCCGACGCCAGGATCATCTTCCAGGACACCGAGACGTCGAACTGGTCGTGGGATCCGGTGGCGGGGGCCTACTACTGGCATCGATTCTTCTCCCACCAACCGGACCTCAACTTCGAGAACCCGGCGGTGCACCGGGCCATCTACGGCGCCCTCGACCACTGGCTCGACCTGGGGGTGGACGGCCTGCGGCTCGATGCCGTCCCCTACCTCTACGAAGAGGAGGGGACCATGTGCGAGAACCTCCCGGCCACCCACGAGTTCCTCCGCCGGCTCCGATCCCGGGTCGATACGCGATACGAGGATCGGATGCTGCTGGCCGAGGCGAACCAGTGGCCGGAGGAGGCAGTGGCCTACTTCGGGGACGGGGACGAGTGCCACATGTGCTTCCACTTCCCCCTCATGCCCCGGCTGTTCATGGCGGTGCGGATGGAGAACCGATTCCCCATCATCGACATCCTCGACCAGACCCCACCCGCCCCCGAGGGTGCCGCCTGGGCCATCTTCCTGCGCAACCACGACGAGCTGACCCTCGAGATGGTCACCGACGAGGAGCGGGACTACATGTACCGGGTCTACGCCCGGGACCGGCAGGCCCGGATCAATCTGGGCATCCGTCGCAGGCTGGCTCCGCTGCTCGGCAACAACCGCCGGGAGCTGGAGCTCATGAACGCGCTGCTGTTCTCGCTGCCCGGCACCCCCGTCCTCTACTACGGGGACGAGATCGGCATGGGCGACAACATCTACCTGGGCGACCGTGACTCCGTCAGGACTCCGATGCAGTGGTCGGCCGACCGCAACGCCGGGTTCTCCCGGGCTAACCCCCAGCGGCTCTACCTGCCGGTGATCACCGACCCGGAATACCACTACGAGGCCGTCAACGTCGAGGCCCAGCAGGCCAACGCGAACTCGCTGTGGTGGTGGATGAAGCGGATGATCACCCTCCGTCGATCGATCCCCGCGCTCTCGGCCGGAGCCCTGGAGTTCCTCACCCCCGACAACCCCAAGGTGCTCGCCTTCGAGCGCCGCCTCGATGGCGAGTCCGTGCTGGTGGCGGCCAACCTGTCGCGCCACGTCCAGGCCGCCGAGCTCGACCTCGGCCACCATGCCGGGCTGCGGCCGGTGGAGGTGTTCGGGCGGGCTCCCTTCCCGGCGATCGGCGATCGCCCCTACCCACTCACTCTGGGCCCCCACGCCTTCTACTGGTTCCGGATGGCTGTTCGCGAGCGGATCGACCTGGGGGACGGCCACCCCCGAATCCGGCTTCGGTCGGACGACGCCGACGTGTTCCGGGCACGCACCCAGCTAGCCCGCGCCCTCCTGGAGGACCACGTTCGCCGGACCCCCGCCGACGAGTCCGGACGCCTGCCCACGGTGGCCGACGTGGAGGACGTCATCGAACTCGCCGGGAGCCCGATCCGCTTCGTGGTGATGCGGCTGGAGGGAGCGGGGGACGAGCCGGTGCGACTCGCCCTGTATCTCGGCCTCGTCAAGGGTGAGGAGGCCGAGCGCCTGCTCGAAGCGACCCCGGAGCAGGTGGCGGCGGTGGTCACCGGGACCGGCGAGACCGCGGTCCTGGCCCACCGGCCCTCGGATCCCTCGCTGGCCGCATCGATGGTGAGGCTGATGGCGGGACGCCGGACCCGCCGGGGCGGGCGTTACGGGCTGCGGGGAACCACCGTGGGGCCGTCGCGACCGGCAGTCGAGGAACCTTCCGTGGCCGTCGTCGAGGCGGACAGCGATGGGACGCGGGTGGCCCTCGACGATCGCTACTTCCTGCGGCTGCTGCACCGGTTGGAGGAGGGCCCCGACCCCGAGGTCGAGACGGCCCTCTTCCTCACCGAGCGAGCCGGCTTCGATCACACCCCGGCGGGCCGGGGTGTGATCTACCTGCAGCGGGGGACGGGGGAGACGGCGGTGGCGCTCCTCCAGGACCATGTCGCCCATCAGGGAACCGCCTGGGGCCTGGCGGTCGACGCGGTCCGCCGGTTCGTGGACGAGATCGCCGCCACCGCCGGGGGCCCGCCCTTCACCGACGACCGCCTCCACCCGCTCGACCTGGTCGGCGCCGAGCCGCCCGAGGCGCTGGCCACCGCGCTTGGCTCGATGCTTCCCGACATGGAGTTGCTGGGCCGCCGGACTGCGGCTCTGCACCTGGCCCTCGCCTCCCATCCGGACGATCCCGCCTTCGCCCCCGAGCACATCTCCACCCTCTATCTGCGTTCGCTGTACCAGGCGATGCGTTCGAACGTCCGCCAGTCGTTCCAGGCGATGCGTCGGAGCGATCGGACGCTCGCCCCGGACGTGGTGGCCGACGCCGACCGGCTGCTCGGCCGTGAGGACGAGATCCTCGAACGGCTGCGCGACATCAGCTCACATCGGATGGATGGCTGGCGGATCCGCACCGTGGGGGACCACCGCCTCGAACGTGTGCTGTACACCGGCAACGACTTCGTGATCCTGGCCGGAGGCGACCGCTGGCGACCGCCTGGCGAGCGGCGGATCAAACGCTCGGCGGTCTATGACCTCGCCGCCATGATCCGCTCGCTCCGGCGGGCCGCCCGGGTGGGGTTCCGGGCCGAGGCGGTGTCCGGTGTCCTCGGCGCCGACGTCGACCCCGAATGGACCAAGGCGTGGGCCGATGCCTGGTGGCGATGGAGCGCCGCGGCCTTCCTCGACGGTCATCTCTCCGAGGTGCGCCCGGGCGAGGTGGTGCCGGCCGACCGGGAGCACCTGAGGCTGCTGCTCGACGCCTTCCTGGTCGACGGCGCCGCCTCCGCCCTCGGTCGGGCGCTCGCCGCCGGCGATCGGGATGCTGTCACCGACGCTCTCGAAGGTCTGGCGTCGCTGCTGGGTTGAGCCGGCGGCTCACAGCACCGGGAGCAGGTGGCGCACCACCTTCGCCGAGTTGGCGGCGACCTGGGGGAGGAACCGGTCGAAGTCGAGGTCCGAGCGGGCGCCGGCGAGGTCGGACAGTGCCCGGATCACGAGGTGGTCGGTGCCCAGCAGCTCGGCAACCTGGGCCACGGCTCCGCCTTCCATCTCCACCGCCTGGGCGTCGAACTCGGTGTGTAGCCGGTCCCGGGTGCGCTCGCAGGCGACGAACTGGTCGCCGGTCAGCACCGTCCCGACCACGACCCGGGGCCGGTGGCCGCCGGCCGCCTCGACCGGTTGGAGGTCGAGGGAGGCCAGGCGCGATCGCACCCGGTCGAGCAACGCCGGCGAGGGGCGGTAGCCGAGCCGGTCGCTCGGGTTGAAGAACGGGAGGTGACCGGCCTGGTGGGTCAGGACGCGTTCGTCCTCGATCACGCCTGAGTCGTGCTGGATGGTGCATCCGGCCACCACCACGTCGCCGACGCCGAGGCCGGGGTCGAGCCGGCCCGCCACCCCGGTGAACACGAGGATGCGAGGCCGGAACTGCTCGATGACGAGGGTGGCCGTGACCGCCGCGTTCACCTTGCCGATCCCGGCCCGGACCAGGACCACCCGGTGACCGTCGAGGATGCCGGCCACTCCCGGAGGGGCCTCGAGACCACCCTCGATCGACGACTTCAGGAGGGCGAGCTCCTGAGGGATGGCAGAGAGGATCGCGACCGGACCGGGCACGCCGACAGGCTAAGGCCCACTCCGGGAACCGGCGGGCCGGCTGGCGCGTCGAAAGGGAGTAGCTCCAAGGAGGAGTGGTCATGAAGCGGCAGATCCTGTCGGTGATCGTGGCCCTTTCCATCGTCCTCGCGCTCACCGGCTGCGCCGGCGCCGAGGATGAGGGCCCCGCCTCCGAGATCGCCAACCCCGCCTCCGAGTTCTGCGTCGAGCAGGGCGGGACCGTCGACATCCGCGAGGGTGAGGACGGCCAGGTGGGGGTGTGCGTGTTCGACGACGGCAGCGAATGCGAGGAGTGGGCCTTCTACCGGGGCGAGTGCGCCCCCGGCGAGGGCTGATCGATGACGTTCCCCGGGGGGTGCCGGCCACCGAGCCCCCCGGCCCGTCAGAACGGCCAGATCACCGGCACGACGAAGGTCGCCACGGCCAGGAACAAGAGCAGCAGCGGCAGCCCGAACTTGGCGTACTCGGAGAACCGGTACGCCCCCGGGCCCATCACCATCAGGTTCACCGGCGTCGCCACCGGGGTCAGGAAGGCAGCCGCCGCAGTGACCGTCAGCGCCATCAACATGGGTCGGTGGGAGACGCCGATCTCGGCCGCCGCCGCAACCGCCACCGGGTAGATGACCAGCACGGTCGCCATGTTGGAGATGAGCTGGCTGAGGATGGCCGTGAGCAGGGCGATGCCGAGGACGGTGGCGTAGGGGCCGGCCGGCCCGGTCACGGCCACCAGCCGGTCGGCGATGAGGTCGGCGGCACCCGTCACCTCGATCGCCTTGGAGAGCGGGAGCATGGCAGCCACCAGGATCACTGTGGTCCAGTTGATCCCCCGGTAGGCCTGCTCCAGCCGCACCACCCCGGTCAGGATCATGGCGATGGCCGCCAGCAGCCCGGCCACCACTGCCGGGACCGCACCGGTGGCGAGCATCACCACCATCCCGGCGAGGATCACGAGGGCCCACCTCGAGCGAGGGCCGAGGGGGACGGCCTGCCGGCGGATGAGGTCGACGGGGTCGATCACCCGGACGTCGGGGTCGCCCAGATGCTCCTCGAGCGCATCCCAGGTGCCCTGCAGGAGGAGGACGTCACCGGAGGCGAGCGTCGACTCCTGGGGCCCCAGGTCCTCCCCCCTGCGCTGGACGGCGAGGATGATCAGGTCGCCCGACTCGGTGACCATGCCCGGGAAGGCCGGCTCGCCGATGAGCCCCGAACGGGGAGGGATCACCACCTCGACCGCCCCGAACTCCCGGCTGATCATCGAGCGGGCCGCCTCGGGCGCCACTGGCGGGGGCTCCTCCGCCAGCCCGTGGGCCGTGGCGTACCGGAGCGCGGCCGCCGGATCCCCACGGACGACGAGCAGGTCTCCCTCGGCCACCTCATCGCTACCGTCAGAATGCCGCTCGCCGGTCCGGACCCCGATGAAGGTGAGCTCGGCGAGCGCGGGCAGGTCGATCCCCTCTACCCGCCTGCCCACCAGGGGCGAGCCGGACAGCACCCTCAGGCGGATCACCGGCTCGTGGATGGCGTACTGATCGATGAGGGTGCGGGCGTGCTCGCTCAGGTTTGGGGGCAGCGACTTCGCGGTCCGGTGGGGGAGCAGCCGCGATCCGGCGGCGAGGATGTACAGGAAGGTCCCGGCCACCAGCGGGATCCCGACCAGGGCGAACTCGAAGAACCCGAAGCCGCTCCCGTCGATCTCGCGGGCGACGTCGCTCATGAGGATGTTGACCGGCGAGCCGGTGAGGACGAGCAGCGACCCGGCGTGGGCGGCGAAGGCGAGCGGCATCATCAGCTGGGAGGGCGGCATCCCGACCCGGATGGCGATGACCACGACCATCGGCAGGAGCGCCGCCACGGCCCCGTTGACGCTGATCACGGCGGTGAACAGGGCAACGAGCAGCATCGTGAGGAAGAGCAGCCGCACCCGGCTGTTGCCGGCCCGGGTGACGAGTTGCTGTCCCGCCCAGGTCGTCACCCCCGACGAGTCGAGGCCCTCGCTCACGACGAAGAGTGCTGCGATGAAGATCACGGTGGCGTCGCCGAACCCGGCCAGCGTCTCGCCAACGGTGAGGATGCCGGTGGCCGCCAGCGAGAGCGCCGCCCCGATCGCCACGATCTCCACCGGGAGGCGGTTCCAGACGAACAACACCACCACGGCGAACAGGATCAGCCCGATGACGGCGACGTCGGACACGGCACCGGAGGCTACTCCGGTCCCCGGCGTGGCCACATCCGATCGATCCGCCAACCCTGGGTTGGGGAACACACCCAGTGTGTTCACGGGCCCACGGTTGGCGGGCGTTGTGTGGCTGCGTCCGACGACGCCGGCGTCACGGTGCCAGGACGATGCCTACCTGCAAGCCGATTGCACCTGCACGCCCCCTGATTGCTATCTTCCCGACACTTCGTCAAGCAGGGGGTTCGTGTGGCCTTGGCACCCTTCACCGGTCGGAGCACCTTCGATCCGGTGCCTGCGGTCGGCGTCCTCGAGCGCCTGCGGCTCGAGACCTCATCGACCCCACCCGCCGGGGTGACCCTCGGGGTGCTCGTCGCCCCGGACGGCGACCTCCCCGAGGCCTCGCCGCTCGACTGGGACGGCCTCCGGTCGGTGGGGTTCGAGGCCGAGGTCGGCCAGACCGTCCCGCTACCGACCCGCGACGGGGGCAGGCTGATCCTGGTGGGGATCGGGGACGGGGACCTCGATCGCGACGCTCTCCGCAACGCCGCCGCCGCCTTCTCCCGGGCGACCTACAAGGTGGCCGAGGTGGCGTTCCGGCTCCCCGCCGGGTGGGGTGCCTCCGATGCGGCCCAGATGGTGGTGGAGGGTGCCACGCTGGCCCGGTACCGTTACGACGCCCTCAAGGCGAAGCCGACCGTCACCCCGATTGCCGTGCTCGCTCTGGTCACCGATGACCTCGACGCCGCCGCCGAGGGGGCCGAGCGGGGCCGGGCCATGTCCGAAGCCGCCCAGATCGCCCGGGACCTGGCCAACACCCCGCCGGCGCTGCTCACCGCCACCCAGATGGCCGAGGTGGCCCGTCGGCTGGGGACAGACCGCGGCCTCGAGGTCGAGGTGTTCGACAAGGACGCCCTGATCGAGATGGGCTGCGGCGGGATGCTCGGCGTCAACGCCGGCAGCGCCGAGCCGCCGAAGCTGATCAAGCTCACCTACCGGCCCGAGGGGGAGCCCCGGGGGACCCTCACCCTTGTGGGCAAGGGGATCATGTACGACGCCGGGGGGCTGGCGCTCAAGCCGGCCGATCCGGTCCACGCCGCCATGAAGAACGACATGTCGGGCGCCGGGGCGATCCTCGGCACGATGGTCAACCTGGGGCGGCTCGGATGCTCAACCAAGGTGGTCGGCTACCTCTGCTGCACCGACAACCGCCCGTCGGGGACGGCGATCGCGATGGGCGACGTGCTGTCGGTCCGTGGCGGCACGACCGTCGAGGTGGCGAACACCGACGCCGAGGGCCGCCTGGTCATGGCCGACGCAATCGTCCTCGCCACCGAGGAGCCCACCGACGCCATCGTCGACATCGCCACCCTCACCGGGGCGGCGATGCGGGCGCTGGGAACCCAGATCGCAGCGGTGATCGGAAATCACTCGGGACTGGTTGACCAGGTCGAGGCGGCGGCGAAGGCCACCGACGAGCCTGTGTGGGAGCTGCCCCTCGCCCGGCAGTACCGCCGGGAGCTGGACTCGACGGTCGCCGACATCAAGAACCTCGGCGGCGCCAACGCCGGGTCGATCACGGCCGCCCTCTTCCTCGAGGAATTCGTGGCAGGCAGGCCCTGGGCCCACATCGACATCGCCGGCGTCGCCGACAACGACGCCGACGCCTCCTGGCGGCCGCCCGGTTGCACCGGGTTCGGGGCTCGCCTCCTGGCCGAACTGGCACTGGACTTCGAAGTCCCGGGCACCTGAAGGGAAGGGTATGACCACCGACGCGGTCGCGGTTGGGAAGCGCTCGTTCAACGACCGACTGCTGACGGGGATCGAACGGGCGGGGAACCGGGTGCCCCACCCGGTGATCATGTTCCTCTACCTGATCGGCTTCATCGCCGTGCTGTCGGCGATCCTCGCCTTCTTCGAGGTGAGCGTCACCGAGGAGATCGTCGTGCCGGTCCCCAAGCAGGAGCTGGCCGATCTCCGTGACGCGCTGGGCGGGACGATCATCGCCTACGACGTTTTCACCGGGGAGGAGGCGGTGATCCCCGACTACGTGCTGCGAGAGGAGACCATCCCGGTCCGCAGTCTGCTCAGCGTCGCGGGCATCCGGTTCTTCTTCTCCTCTATCGTGAACAACCTCGCCGCTTTCGGAGTGATCGCCGTCATCCTCATCGCGATGGCCGGGGTGGGGGTGGCCGAGACTTCGGGCTTCATGGCGGCCTTGATCCGCAAGCTCGTGGCGGTGGCGCCCCGCCAGTTGATCGCTTTCATCCTCATCTTCATCGGGGTGCTCTCGAGCGTCGCCACCGACGCGGGCTACCTGATCCTGATCCCGCTGGCGGCATCGGCGTTCCTGGTGGTGGGCCGGCACCCGGTGGCGGGGGTGGCGGCCTCGTTCGCCGGGGTGAGCGCCATCTTCGCCGTCAACCTGCTCATCACCCCCACCGACGCCATGGTCACCGAGATCACCAACGAGGCGATCGGCACCGGCGGCGAGCCGATCTCGATCACCGCCAACTTCTACTTCTCGGCGGTGTCCTCGGTGGTCCTCGCCCTGGTGGCGATGGTGGTCACCACCAGGATGATCGAGCCCCGGTTGGGGCCCTACGACCCCGCCCACGGGGACCCGGCCTGGGTGGGTGGCTCACAAGAGGTTGACGAGTCGGCGGCGGCCGCCGAGGCCAGGGGTCTGCGGCATGCGACCTGGGCCCTGGTCGTCTTCGTGCTCGTGATCCTGGCGGTGACCCTGCCCCCCGGTGCCCCGCTCCGTGATCCCGCCACGGGGGCGATCATCGGCCCCACCCCGTTCATGTCGAGCCTGATCTTCATCATCAGCATGCTGTTCCTGGTCACCGGCTTCGCCTACGGGGTGGGGGCGAAGACGATGACGAGTCGGAACCAGGCGATCGAGGCGGTGACGAAGACCTACGCCGGGCTGGCCGGGCTGATCTTCATGCTCGTGATGATCGCCCAGTTCATCGCCTTCTTCAACTACACCAACATCCCCCGGGTGCTGGCGGTGGAGATGGCCTACCTGCTCGAACGCGCCGGGTTCCCCGCCCTGCCGCTGCTGGTCGGGTTCATCCTGGTGATCGTGGTCCTCAACTTCATCATCCCCGGGGTGGTGCCCAAGTGGGCGATCTTCGCCCCGGTGTTCATCCCGATCTTCACGAGGCTCGACATCGCGCCGCAGACCCTGCTCGCCGCCTACCGGATCGGAGACGGCCCCACCAACGTGCTCACCCCGCTGATGGTGTACCTGCCGTTCATCCTCACCGTGACCCAGCGCTACAAGAAGGACGCCGGCCTCGGGACCGTGGTGGCGATGATGTTGCCCTACACCCTCTGGATCCTGGTGGCCTGGATCGCCCTCTTCGTGGTCTGGTTCCTGCTCGGTATTCCGCTCGGCCCGGGAGCCCCCGTCGGCCTCTGAGGCAAGAGCGAACCCTGGGTTGGTGAACACACGAATCGTGTTCGGCGGCCCACGGTTCGGGGCTGAACGAAGGGGGGAGTGGCTCGCAGGCCGCTCCCCCCTTCTCGTCGGGACTGTGACGTGTCACATCAGCTGCAGCCGAGGCTGTTCCCGCAGTTGAGGCACTTGTAGCAGCTGCCGTTGCGGACGGTGATGTGCCCGCAGACGTCGCACAGCGGGGCGTCGCCCATCATCTCGCCGAGCACCGACTGCATCGAGGCGGTGCCAGCGTCGGCCGTCGCCACCGAGGCCCGGGCGGCGGCCCGCTCGACCTTGGTCGCCCGGGCGCCCGGGCCGTCCGAGACCGTCACCGGGGCCGACGTGAACTCGACGGCGGCCTTGACCGCCTCGACCGCCTGTTCGGCCACCGCATCCGTGAGGTCGAGTTGCACCCCAGCCTCCACCGCCAGGCCCTTGGGAGGCCCGGGCAGGTCGCCGTCCCGGTTGGGCGGCACCTGGGCGAGCTCGTCCCGGTGCAGGTATTCGATGGCGAGGGCCCGGAACACGTAGTCGATGATCGAGTTGGCCATCTTGATGTTCGGGTGGCCCTCCACCAGGCCCCGTGGCTCGAAGGTCTGGAAGGTGAAGGTGTCGACGAACTCCTCGAGCGGCACCCCGTACTGGAGGCCCTTCGAGACGGCGATGGCGAAGCTGGCCAGCACACCTCGCAGCGTCGCCCCTTCCTTGGCCAGATCGATGAACATCTCGCCGAGGGTGCCGTCGCCGTACTCGCCGGTGCGCAGGTACACCTTGTGGCCGCCGATCCGGGCCTCCTGGGTCCAGCCACCGCGGCGGGACGGGAGCAGGAAGCGGGGCGGGTGCATGCCCTGGGCGTACGCCTGGGTGGGTGACATCCCGGCCGGGATCTCGCCCCAGGCGATCCGCTTCTCGGCATCGACCGCCGCGCTCAGCTCGGCCGACTCCTGTCCCTCGTCGTCTCCCTCGTCGGTGGTGGCCGACAGCGGCTGCGAGGCCTTGGAGCCGTCGCGGTACAGGGCCATCGCCTTCAGCCCGAGCTCCCAGCTCAGCCGGTAGGCATCCTCGATGTCGCCCGTGGTGACCTCGGTGGGCATGTTGATGGTCTTCGAGATCGCCCCCGAGATGAAGGGTTGGGCCGCCGCCATCATCTTGATGTGGCCATCGTGGTGGATGAACCGCTTGCCGTAGCGGCCGTTCTTGTTGGCCGTGTCGAACACCGGCAGATGCTCGTCCCGCAGGTGAGGGGCGCCCTCGATGGTCTGACGACCGCAGACGCTGTCGTTGGCCTGCCGAATCTGGTCACGGGAGAAGCCGAGGGCGGCGAGCAGGTCGAAGTCCCACGACGTGTATTCGTCGACCCCGAACCCCAGTCGTTGGAGGGCGGCCTCGCCGACCACGAACACGTTGAATGCGTGACGGAGCTCGAACACCCCGGGCAGCACGGCCTCGATCCTGTCGATCTCCTCCTCGGTAAACCCCTTCTCGGCCAGGCTCTCCCGGTTCACGTACGGTGCCCCCTCGAGGGACGAGGTGCCCACGATGGAGCGGACGATCTCGGCGATCTCGTCCTCGGCATATCCGAGGTGACGGAGGGCCGGCGCCACCGACTGGTTGGCGATCTTGAAGTACCCGCCGCCGGCCAGCTTCTTGAACTTCACGAGGGCGAAGTCGGGCTCCACGCCCGTCGTGTCGCAGTCCATGAGCAGGCCGATGGTCCCGGTCGGGGCGAGCACGGTCGCCTGGGCGTTCCGGTAGCCGTGATGCTCGCCGAGCGTGAGGGCGAGATCCCACGACTGCCGGGCCGCCGCCAGCAGGTCCTCGGGGGCATGGGCAGGGTCGATGCCCATCACCTGGGACGTGATCGCCTCGTACTCGGAGAGCGGGGCGGAGTAGGAGGCCCGGCGGTGGTTGCGGATCACCCGGAGCATGTGCTCGCGGTTCTCGGCGAACCTCCGGAAGGGGCCGACCACCGCCGCCATCTCGGCCGACGTGGCGTAGCTGTAACCGGTGAGGATGGCGGTGAGGGCTCCGGCGATCGCCCGACCCTCGTCGGAGTCGTAGGCGATGCCCTGGCGCATGAGCAGCGAGCCGAGGTTGGCGTAGCCGAGGCCGAGGGTGCGGTAGTCGTACGAGCCCTGGGCGATCTCCATCGACGGGAAGTGGGCCATCGTCACCGAGATCTCGAGCACGATCGTCCACAGCCGGATGGCGTGCTGGTACGACTCGATGTCGAAGCCCCCATCGGGCGTCTCGAAGGTCACGAGGTTCAGCGATGCCAGGTTGCAGGCGGTGTCGTCGAGGAACATGTACTCCGAGCACGGGTTGGAGGCCTTGATCCGCCCGCCCGCCGGACAGGTGTGCCACTCGTTGATGGTGGTGTCGAACTGGAGGCCGGGGTCGGCGCACGCCCAGGCCGCCTCGGCGATGCGAGCCCACAGATCGCGGGCCTTGATCGTCTTGCGGACCGAGCCGTCAGTGCGATTGTGCAGCGCCCAGTCTTCGTCCTCGACCACCGCTCGGATGAAGTCGTTGGTGACCCGCACCGAGTTGTTGGAGTTCTGCCCCGAGACGGTGGCGTACGCCTCCCCGTTGAAATCGGCCGGGAAGCCGCCGTGCTGGATCAACAGCCGGGCCTTGTCCTCCTCGACCTTCTTCCAATCGACGAAGGTCTCGATGTCGGGATGGTCGACGTCGAGGATCACCATCTTGGCGGCCCGGCGGGTGGTGCCGCCCGACTTGATGGCCCCGGCGGCGCGGTCCCCGATCTTGAGGAAGCTCATCACCCCCGACGACTTGCCGCCACCGGAGAGCCGCTCGTTCTCGGCCCGGATCGACGAGAAGTTTGATCCGGCCCCCGACCCGAACTTGAAGATGCGGGCCTCGCGGGTCCACAGGTCCATGATCCCGCCCGGGTTCACCAGGTCGTCCTTGACGCCCAGGATGAAGCAGGCGTGGGGGGCGGGCCGCGAGTAGGAGTCGGGGGAGGCGACGAGCTCCTCGGTGTCGGGGTCGACGTACCAGAACCCCTGCGCCGGCCCCGTGAGCCCGTAGGCGTGGTGGAGCCCGGTGTTGAACCACTGGGGCGAGTTGGGGGCGGCCATCTGGGTGGCGAGCATGTACTTCAGCTCGTCCTCGAAGGCCTGGGCGTCGGCGGCGGTGGCGAAGTAGCCGTGGTTCTCCCCCCACCAGCGCCAGGTGCCGGCGAGCCGGTCGAAGACCTGCTTGGCCGACCGCTCGGGGCCGGTGACCGGGTTGCCGTCGCCATCCACGATCGGGTCGCCCGCCTCGTCGACCTGAGGCACGCCGGCCTTGCGGAAGTACTTCGACACCATGATGTCGGTCGCCACCTGCGACCAGCCGGCGGGGATCTCGGCGTCGGTCATCTCGAATACCACCGAGCCGTCCGGGTTGGCGATGCGCGAGTCACGTCGGGCCCATTCGATGGAGCCGTAGGGGTCGTCTCCCCGGTTGGTGAATCGCCGCTCGATCCGCAGGCCGTCGCTCATGCCCTCTCCCTCTCTGTCGTCGGACGCCGGCACCCCTGGAGTCGGGTGCCGCGTCCTCGCCGTCGTCTACCGTCTCCCGCTGCTCGCTGTCGTGTGGACGACCAGCTCCGACCACAAGATGTTGTGGTCCTTCTGGGCTCGGACACCACATCTTGGGGCGGACTCGCCATCCTAATCACACGGAGGTAATTACGTCAACGGTATCCGGCGGCGGTGACGGATTCACCTCGCGGTCACGCCGGCGAGGTCGTTTTCACGGGAAGTCCAGTCCCCGGCCTGGGCCGGGCGAGGAAGTGGTCGTGAACCTACACACCCTCACCCCGGCCGCGAAAACCCCCCACCAGAGAGCTTTTCGCGGCCACGGCCGACGCCCTCTGAGACCGTCCGGGCGCCTCACGGGACTCCGTTCGTCGGTACGATGCCGGCAGCGGTTCGGTGCGACTCTCACGAGAGGCGGGTGCGATGACGGACGAATCCGGGAAGTCGGGTGGTGATACCCGATCCACGATCAGGCTGGTGGTGGCAGGTTTGATCGTCGTGGCCGTGCTGGCGTTTGTGCTGCAGAATCAGGGTGCCGTTCGCTTCGAATGGCTCACGTTCGGGATGGAGATGCCCCTGTGGGGCCTGGCCCTGGTGTTCTTCGGGTTGGGCATCGCCCTCGGCTGGCTCCTCCACGTTCGCCGGATCAGAGCGAGATCGGCGCAGCGCTGACCTCGCCCGGCGGCGGTCATCCGACGCTGATCGGATAGCCCCAGGACGACGGGATGGCGCGCCGGAACGCATCCGCCCAATCCCGCACGAACGTCCCCTCGGGTGCCATCGGGCCGAGGAAGGCGATGGCGAGGAGCACGAGCAGCACCGCGGCGGCAATTCGGATGACCCATCGCATCAGGACGTCATGATCGCGCGGCCGCGGCCGTCAGCAACGCCTCGATCGTGCCGGGATCCGCGAATCCCGCTTTGGGCTGCCGCAGCGAGCAGGTGTGCCGGGCCGTGACCTGTCCCCGCGCGAGTGCCTCCTCGGGGGTGCGGCCCTGCAGGACGTGGGCGACGAGGAACCCGGCGGCCAGCGAGTCCCCCGCCCCCGTCGTGTCGACGACCGGCAGGTCGACCTCGGGCGCCGGGTGCCGGGTGATCCGGCCGGCGAGGCCGAGAAGCGCGCCGTATCCGCCGAGGCCGGCTACCACGAGGGCGTCGGGATTGCGCTCCCACAATCTCCGGACGGCCCGATCGGGCTCGCCGAGGTCGGCCGCCGAGAAGAACAGGATGTCGGCGGCCCGCACGAACTCCGACCGATACGAGTCGTCGGGGGAGGGGAGGTCCTGGAGATCGCATGCCACCACCGCACCCGATGACCTCGCCATCGGGAGGAGAGGCCGTACCCATCCGGGGAGGTTGACGTGGATCAGGCGGGCCCGGGCCAGCAGTCGCCCGACCAGGCCGGAGTCTGGCCGTCCGTTCCCCAGGCGCCCGTCGTAGAAGCTACGCCGCCGGCCGTCGGGGAGGGCGAGGTTCACCGACCGGGCGGTGCCCAGCGGTTCGGGGAAGGAGGGGGAGGTGTCGACGCCCTCGATCTCGAGCACCCGGCGGAGCTCCTCACCGGCGAGGTCGGCGCCGATCCCGCCGACGAACGACACGGTCCGGCCGGCGGCTGCGTAGATGCGGGCGGCGTATCCGCCGGCCTGACCCACCCCGTCGACGACCGACGTGAAGCGAGACTCCCCCGTCTCGAGGTCGAGACCGTCGACGGCCACGGTTGTGTCGAGCCCGGCAGCTCCGAGCACGACCACCTCGGCCGGGGCCACCTCAGCCGAAGTAGAACGGCTCGTTGCCGGACTTCCACTTGATCGAGCAACCGAGCGAGGGCCGCTGATCGCTGGTCACCGGCTTGCCCGCCAGGACTGCATCGACGGCGGCGCGCAGGCTCTCGCCGGTGACCGCCAGGTCGTTGCCCGGGCGGGACCCGTCGAACTGGCCCCGGTACAGGAGGGTCCGGTCCGGCCCGAAGACGAAGAAGTCGGGGGTGCAGGCCGCCCCGAAAGCCTTGGCGACTGATTGGGTCTCGTCGTAGAGCAGCGGAAAGGTGTAGCCCAGTTCTCCGGCCACCCGGGCGAGCGCGTCGGGGGCGTCATCGGGATAGGCGGAGGCGTCGTTGGACGAGATGGCGACGATCGAGACGTCGGCGTCGCGGTAGTCCTCACCAAACGCGACCAGGCCCGTCTGCACGTGCTTGACGTAGGGACAGTGATTGCAGATGAACATCACGACCAGGGCGGAGCCCTCGAAGTCGTCGCGTGAGAAGGTTCCCCCCGACACCACGTCGGTCAGCGAGAAGTCGGGGGCGGGCGTGCCCAGGTCGAGCATCGTCGACGCGACTGCCATGGAACCTCCTCGTCGTGTCGTTGCCGATCCTAGGCCGACGATCAGGGCTAGCTTCACGGCCATGGAGTTGCTGAGGACCTCCGACGAGCGCTTCGCCGACCTCGCCGGCTATCCCTTCGATCCTCGGTACACCGAGCTCGATGGGATCCGGGTCCACCACCTCGACGAGGGCTCGGGGCCGCCGGTGCTCCTCATGCACGGGGAGCCGTCCTGGTCCTACCTGTATCGCACGATGGTGCCGCCGCTCGTCGCCGCCGGGTTTCGGGTCGTCGCCCCCGATCTCGTCGGATTCGGACGTTCCGACAAGCCGGCGGCTGTCGACGACCACACCTACGGCCGACACGTCGACTGGATGCTCGGATGGCTCCGGGCCGTAGACCTCGATGGCGTCACCATGTTCTGCCAGGACTGGGGCGGGCTCATCGGCCTCCGGCTGATGGCGACCGATCCCGACCGCTTCGCCCGCGTGGCGGTGGCGAACACCGGCTTGCCCACCGGCGATCAGCGGGTACCCGAGGCCTTCGCGGCCTGGCGCGAATACGCCCGCTCGGTCGCCGAGTTCCCCGTCGGTGGGATCGTCCAGGGCGCCACCGTCTCGGTGCTCCCCGACCAGGTGGTGGCCGGCTACGACGCCCCGTTCCCGGACGAGTCGTACAAGGCCGGGCCGCGCGCCATGCCCTCGCTCGTCCCGATCCGACCGGACGATCCGGCGTCGGAGCCCAACCGGGAGGCGTGGCGGGTGTTGGCGGCGTGGGATCGCCCGTTTCTCACGCTGTTCTCGGACTCCGACCCGATCACGGCGGGAGGCGAGCGGGTGTTCCACAAGCTCGTCCCCGGCTGTGCGGGCCAGCCACACGCGACGATCGCCGGCGGCGGCCACTTCCTCCAGGAGGACCGCGGGCCGGAGATCGCCACCATCCTGGTGAACTGGGCTAGGGCGTGACGACCACGGCGGTCCCGATCGGGGCGAACGCCCACATCCGCCGGGCATCGATCAGCGACTGACGGACACAGCCTGCGCTCCGGAAGTCTCCGAGGTCCTCCTCGGTCTGGAGCGGTCGGCCGCTCGGGTACACCGGGATCGAGTGGAAGCCGATGGCGAGGGTCTGGCCGCGGGCGAACCTGACCATGTACCGCATGGTGATCCCGTCGTGGTCCGCCCAGGCGACCTCGGAGCGGGAGAACACCTGGTAGGTGCCGGGAGCCGGGGTACCGCGCCGGCCGGACACCCGGTAGGAGTCGAGCACCTGGTTGCCGTCACCGATGAGCCAGACCCGCTGGGCCGAGTTGGAGTACACCACTCTCCGGCCGCTCCCCGAGTCGGCGGGGGGCGGTGGCAGGTCGGCCACGTGGCGTGGGCTCACGACGTGGTGGGGTCCGGCAACGGCGAGGGCAGCCTCGCGTTCGGCCTGGAAGCTGATCTCCGCAAGGGTTTGCGTCGCCCGGGTCTCCGGCTCGAGCGCCTCCTGCAGTTCGGCCAGCACCTGCGCCCGGACGGCCGCCCGCCGTTCCGGCCCGAAGCCGCCGACGTCGGGGTGGACCGAGGCGGATCGCATCGGGATCCGGGCCACCGACTGTGCGTCCGCCGCGGTCACGGCGTAGGCGCCGGTACCGAGGGCGACACCGAAGATCAGCAGCAGAGCGACGACGGCTGAGGCGAGATGGCCGAGCGTCGGATGTTCGTGTCGTCCGCGACGAAACATGGATCCTCGCAGGACCCCCAACAACCGCCTGCCGGAAGTGTACGGGACGGTGTGGCGAAGTTCAATCATCGCCGGCCAGCCCCAGGTCACGGGGCGGTGTGTCATCGCTCCGTGTCTCCGGGAACCGGCGGGGCACGGGCGACGTCCGACTGAAGTCATAGTCGTCCGGTCCCGATACTCTCCTCCTCACCCCATGGTCGAAGCCCTCACCGTCGCCGCCCTCGTGGCGGGTTACCAGAACGGCCTGCAGCTGCTGCCGGTCGCTCGCAGGTTTCCCCGCCTCACCCCGGCGATCGGTGTCGGTCTCGCCGCAGTCGCCGCCGTGGTGCTCAGCTTCCATCAGGGGGATCTGGCCGGCGCCGGTCTGGGCCTCGCTGCGGTCCGGTGGGTGCCGGCGTGGGGTACGGCAGCCCTTCTCGTCGCCGCGACGCTGGCCTGGCTGGCGAGCAGGATCCCGGCGCTGGAGTCGACGGTCGCCGACCCTCGCGTAGCCCGGCTCGATCGTGCCGAGTTCGCCGCCTATGTCGGCCTTCGCATCCCCTTGGTGAGCGCCCTCGCCGAGGAGATCCTCTTCCGCGGGGTGGTCTATGGGCTCGTGGCGGTGGTCGCTCCGCCCTGGGTCGCCATCGGCGTGTCCTCGATCGCCTTCGGGCTGTGGCACGTCATGGCCGGCCTCGAGCAGGCCGGCGCCCAGGGCATGGCCGTTGGCAGACGCAACGGGCACGTGGCGGGCACGGTCCTGTTCACGGCCCTCGCCGGCGTCGGATTCGGCCTCATCCGCTTCTGGACGGGCGGTGTGTGGGCGCCGGCAGCGGTGCATGCCGCCGTCAACGTCACGTTCGCGCTGTCCGCCCGCCGGCGGGCCCGGACCCCGGCATAGTCACGATCGCTCGCCGCCCACCGGCGCCTACAGTCGGGCCGAGGAGGTGCCGTTGAGCGGTCGGAGGCGCATGGTCGTCGGTGCCACTGCGGTCGCCGCCGCCGTCGTGGCGGGCCGGCTCCGGCGCTCTGGCAGATCGGCCTCTGTCGACAGGGAGACCCCACCCGGCCCGGTCGGAGCGGCCTTCCTCGAGCACCTGGCCGAGGCGGTGCGAATCCCCACCGTGGCCTTCGAGGAGCCGGGGAGAACGGATCCTGGGGCACTGGTGAGCTTCCACGAGTTCCTCCGTGCCACCTACCCGAGGGTGTTCGCGTCCCTCGACCACGAGGTGGTGGGGGGCCACTCCCTGCTTTTCCGCTGGGAGGGGACGAATCCGGGGGCCGATCCGGTCATGCTGATGGCCCACATGGACGTCGTCCCGGTCGAGGAGGGTACCGAGCCGGACTGGCCCTTCCCTCCGTTCTCCGGCGAGCGCGATCGAACCCATCTCTGGGGACGGGGGACCCTGGATGACAAGGGCAGCCTCGTCGCCTTCCTCGAGGCGGTGGAGGGTCTGTTGGATGTGGGCTTCGCCCCGGAGGCCACCCTCTACCTCTCGCTCGGCCACGACGAGGAGATCGGAGGGGACGGCGCTCGCTCGGTGGCGGCACACCTCGCCGATCGGGGTGTGTCCCTTAGGTTCGTCCTCGATGAGGGGGGAGCCGTCGTGGAGGACGTGCTTCCGGGTGCCCGGAGGCCGGTGGCCATGCTCGGGATCGGCGAGAAGGGGTCGCTGAACGTCGAGCTCTCGGCGTCAGGGACTGGTGGCCACTCCTCGGTGCCCCCACCCAGCACCGCGATCGGGCTGGTGGCGGCGGCCATCGCAGCCCTCGAGGCGAACCCGATGCCGGCCCGCCTCGACCTCCAGCGGGGGCTGTTCGACGTCCTGGCGAGCGTGCTGCCCGTCCACCGGGCGCTCCCGTTTCGCCACGTCCGCCGCCTGGGGCGGGTCGTCGCGCGTCTGCTCGCCTCCCGGCCTGCCTCGAATGCGCTGATCAGGACCACGTCGGCGGTCACGATGGTCGCCGGGGGCGTGAAGCCCAATGTGCTTCCCCAGCAGGCCTCGGCGATCGTCAACTTCCGAATCATGCCGGGAGACTCGGTGGAGGAGGTGCTCGCCCACGTACGGGCCACGGCCGGACCGGCCATCCAGGTACGGCCAATGGAGGGTGGCTTCGATGCCGATCCCCCTCCGCTCTCGGACACCGACTCGAGCACGTACCGGCTCCTGGCGGAGACGATCGGCCAGGTGTTCCCGGGAGCGGCGGTGGCGCCGTGGATCCTGATGGGGGCCACCGACTCCCGCCACATGGTCCCGATCGCCGAGAACGTCTACCGCTTCGCCCCGTTCACCGTGACCCCCGAGGACATGGGTCGGGTCCACGGCACCGGGGAGCGGATCCGCCTCTCCGACGCCGACCGGGCGGTGACCTTCTACTCGGAGCTGATCCGGCGGGCCTGCGGACCGGTCGGATCGGGCCCTGGGTCTCGCCGGTAAGGTCCCGGCATGGCGCGGCTCCCCGACTTCACGGTGCTGGATCAGGCGGGCCGCCCCTGGACCCTGAGCGACCACCTCGACGCTCTTGCTCTCGTCGTCTTCCTGCGCGGCGACTGGTGACCGTACTGCAACGGCCAGCTGGTCAGCCTGGCGAGCCGCCATCCCGAGTTTCTCGAAGCCGGAGCCCGCATTTTCGCGATCGACGTGGACTCGCCCGGTCGCCACGCGGCGATGGTCGAGAAGCTCGACCTGCCCTTCCCGATGCTGTCCGACCCGGACCGCTCGGCTTTGATCGAGCCGTGGGGGCTGGCCGATCCCGTTGACGAGCGGGGGCTCGCCCGGCCGGCGATGGTGCTGGTCGACGGTGGGGGTGAGGAACGGTTCCGGTTCGTGTCCCGTGACTTCGCCGATCGGCTGCCAGAGGACGACGTCCTCGAGGCCGTCCGGAAGCTGGGTCGGCCTCCCGCCGTCCAACCGCCGCCCGAGCCCGGGGCGCCCGAGCCCGGCCCGAGGGCGATGCCCCTCGATGGCCTTCCCTACTACCTGCGCGGCGCCCGGTTCGCGGCCATGGCGATGGGGCTCCGTCATGGGCACCTCGACCCGGCCGTCGTGGAGGATTCGAAGGCGTACGTGGCCGAGATGGACCGCTACTTCGCGGCCGTGGTCGAGTTGCGCCGCCGGAAGGCCGGCGGCTGAGGGGCGTCGGCGCTCGAACCGTGGGCCGGTGAACACGATCTGTGTGTTCCCCAGCCCTGGGTTGGTCTTCGCCCGGTAGCCTGCCCGCTCCCATGGTGGCTTCGCGTCTCGCCCCCTTCGGCTCCACCGTGTTCACCGAGATCTCCGCGGCGGCCGCCGCCCACGGCGCCGTCGACCTCGGCCAGGGATACCCGAGCTGGGAGGGGCCGGGCTTCGTGAAGGAGGCGGCGATCGCCGCCATCCGTGAGCGCTCCAACCAGTACCCCCCATCGAACGGGGTGCCGGAGCTGCGCCGGGCGATCGCCGAGCGCTGGTTTGCCGACACCGGCATGGCGATCGACCCCGAGGCCGAGGTGACCGTGACCTCGGGGTGCACCGAGGCGCTGGCCGCCACCTTCCTCGGGCTGTTCGAGCCCGGCGACGAGGTCGTGCTCTTCGAGCCCGCCTACGACGCCTATCCGGTCGGTTGCGCCCTGTCCGGGGCGGTTCCCCGGTATGTGACGCTGCGTGCCCCCGACTTCCGGTTCTCGGTCGCCGAGCTCGTCGCCGCGGTGGGCCCGCGGA
Organism: Acidimicrobiia bacterium; assembly: GCA_046484325.1. GTDB lineage: Bacteria > Actinomycetota > Acidimicrobiia > Spongiisociales > ZC4RG35 > JAWOJB01. Next base: position 28,618 of record JAWOJB010000059.1, read on the forward strand.
CGAGGGCGATCCTCGTCAACACCCCGCACAACCCGACCGGTCGCGTCTTGGACGCCGCCGAGATGGAGGCGATCGCCGCGCTCGCCCGCGCCCACGACCTCGTCGTCATCACCGACGAGGTCTACGAGCGGATCGTCTACGAGGGCACCCACCTGCGCATGGCCACCCTCCCCGGCATGTGGGAGCGGACGCTCACGCTGTCCTCGATCGGGAAGTCCTTCTCGCTCACCGGGTGGAAGACCGGCTGGGCCATCGGTCCGAAGCCGCTGACGGCGGCGGTCCGCGCCGCCCATCAGTTCCTCACCTTCACCACGCCCAACCCGATGCAGCACGGGGCGGCGGCGGCCCTCGGGGCCCCCCAGACGTACTACGAGGACCTCGTCGACTCGTATCGGGGGCGGCGTGACCTGCTCGTGTCCGGCCTGGCCGAGCTCGGGTTCGAGCTGCGGCCGCCGGAGGGGTCCTACTACGTGCTCGCCGACCACACCCGCTTCGGGTTCGAAGACGACGGGTCGTTCGTCCGCCACCTCATCACGGAGATCGGAGTGGCGGCCATCCCACCTTCCAGTTTCTACCACGGCTCCGACGAAGGCTTCCGGCTCGTCAGGTTCGCGTTCTGCAAGGACGAGCGGGTGCTGACCCAGGCCCTCGAGCGTCTGCAGGTGCTCGGGTGACCTCTCTACTCTCCGACCGAGCACCGAGAGGAGACCCCGTGCGCTGGGGCATCGTCGGCACCGGCGGCATCGCCGCCGCCATGGCGGCCACCATCCGGCAGGTGGAGGGCGGCGTCGTCAACGCCGTCGCCTCCCGCTCTCCCGAACGGTCGGCCCGCTTCGCGGCAGCCCACGGCATCCGGTACCGCTTCGAGTCGGCCGGCGAGTTGGCGGTGTGCGACGACGTGGATGTCGTGTACGTGGCGTCCTCTCATTCCCACCACCTGGCCGATGCCACCGCCTCCCTCGAGGCGGGCACACCCGTCCTGTGCGAGAAGCCGCTCACCGTGAGCCTCACCGAAGCCGAGACGCTCGTCGCCACGGCCCGCCGGACCGGTGTCTTCCTCATGGAGGCGATGTGGATGCGGTTCCAGCCGTTCTGGGACCGGCTCACCGAGTGGATCGACTCGGGACGGATCGGCCCGCTTCGGCACATCGCCGCCGACTTCGGCATCAACGCCGACCCCGACCCGGGGCGCCGGTGGTTCGACCCGGCCCAGGGCGGTGGGGCCCTGCTCGATGTCGGGATCTACCCGGTCACGCTCGCCTGTCTGCTGGCGGGCGTCCCCGACGAGGTGCGGGCCCTGCAGGTGGCCGCCGACACCGGGGTCGATGCCCAGACCGGGATGGTGCTGCGCCACCCGGGCGGCGTGTTGTCGGTGCTCGGCTGCTCGTTCGTGGCCGACACCGGTATCGAGGCGACGCTGTCGGGGCCGGATGGCCGGATTCGGCTCGATGCCCCGTTCCACCAGAGCGGCCGGCTGTCGCACCGGGTGGGCGGCGACCAGATCGAGGAGATCGACGTGTCCTACCGGGGCTCTGGCTACCGATGGGAGGTCGAAGAGGTGCACCGGTGCCTCTCCCTCGGCCTGTCCGAGAGTCCCCGGCATCCCCTGGATGCAACCCTGGGGATCATGCGGGTGCTCGAGCGGGCGCGGGGTGCGATCTGACCGGCGCCGTCACGGGACCAGCAGCAGCTTGCCGCTGGTGGCGCGCGCCTCCAACCGTCGATGGGCTTCGGCAGCCTCCTCGAGGGGCAGCCGGGCTCCGATGCGGACATCGAGCTCCCCCGTCGCGATCCACCCGAACAGATCGGCGGCCCGCCGTTGCAGGTCGGCCCTCGTGGCGATGTGATGGACGAGGGTGGGTCGGGTGAGGAAGAGGGAGCCTCCCTGCATGAGCCGCAGGGGCGAGACGGGATCGACGGGGCCGCCGGCGTTCCCGAAGGTCACCATCGTCCCCCGTGGGCGGAGCAGGTCCAGGCTCTGGTC
>JAWOJB010000004.1:0-14301 GCA_046484325.1 Acidimicrobiia bacterium
CCCTCGTCATGTACGAGATCACGCTCGGGGAGCACCCTGTCTATCAGATACCCATGCTCGAATTCCGTGGCACGCCCGTGGGCATCGATGCGGCCCTGGTCGTCCGCACCGGTGTCCGTCCCCAGATCAACACCGGTATCGCCGGACGAGTGCCCGGCACCGGGATGGTGGGGGCGGGTCTGGTCGAAGCCCCCATGGCCTGCTTCGTGCAGGGCATCAAGGCCCTAGCGGAGGTGGTGGGGTGACGGTGATGCTGCGCCTGCGGTTCCCCCCGGCCTCCGGGGGGCACTGGTCGTCTCGGACCCGGCGAGGAGGTCGCCCGTGGTGATCGCTCACGACTTCGATTACCGGCGGCCGGCCACACTGGCCGAGGCCACCGCCCTGCTCGAGGAGCATCCGGGAACGGCACGCCTGCTCGCCGGAGGAACCGATCTCGTGGCATGGATGCGCGACGATGCGATCGCCCCGGACCTGGTCATCGATCTCAAGGCGGTTCCCGGCCTCCACGAGATCGTCGTCGACGGCGATACGCTCACCATCGGCTCCCTCGTCACCTTCAGCGACATCATCGAATCGGAGGTGATCCGGGCTCACGCACCGCTCCTGTTCGAGATGGCCGAGACCGTGGCCTCCCCGGGCATCCGGAACAGGGCGACGCTGGTGGGAAACATCTGCTCGGCGGTCCCCTCGTGTGACGCAGGCCCGGTGCTTCTCGCCTATGACGCCACCGTGCACGTCGTGGGACCGGGAGGCGAACGGGCCGTCGCCATCCACGACTGGTTCGTCGCACCGCGGCTCACGGCTCGGACCGATGACGAGGTCGTCACCCGGCTCACGATCCTCCTCGGGTCGCATGCCGGTTGCTACGTGAAGCTCATGCGATACGGCGGAGAGGATCTCGCCCAGGCCTCGGTCGGGATCGTGATCCGTCCGGAGCACGACTACCACGTGGCGTTCGGCGCCGTCGCTCCGACCCCGATTCGGGCGGCACGGATCGAGGCGGCACTCGCCGGCCGACCGCTCGACGACACCGTCGTGTCCGAAGTGGTGGGACTCGTGCGCGACGAGATCCGGCCGATCACCGACATGCGGGCGTCGGCGGAGTATCGGGCGCGGATGTGCGAGGTCATGCTCGAACGCGGGCTACGCGCCACCGCCGAGCGGCTGGTGGGTACCGGACCGCCCTACGGACGGCGACTGATCTGAGAGGATGGCCATGGAGCTTCGTGTCAGCGTGAACGGCGAGCGGTGGACGCTCGATGTGGCTCCAGCCGACGTCCTCCTCGACGTCCTCCGCGAGCGTATCGGGGCGAAGAGCCCGAAGATCGGCTGTGAGCGCGGTGACTGCGGCTCTTGCACGGTGCTGCTCGATGGCCGCTCGGTCCGGAGCTGTCTGATCCTTGCGGTCGAGGCGGACGGGCACGAAGTCGTCACAGTCGAGGGAATCGGCGCCGCCGGCCTGACCGAGTTGCAGCGCCTCTTCCTCGAGGCGAACTCGTTCCAATGCGGCTTCTGTGCGCCGGGCATCATCCTGTCGGCCACCGAGCTGTTGGCCAGGAACCCGCACCCTTCGAGGATGGAGGTGCAGGAGGCGTTGGCCGGCAACCTCTGCCGGTGCACCGGGTACGAGCCGATCATCCAGGCGGTACTGGCCGCAGCGGAAGGGGACCCGAGATGAAGACCACCGGTCTGTTCGAAGAGGGCGGCCTCCACACCGAACTGCGATCGGTGGGCACTCCGGCGGTACGCGTCGACGGCCTCGACAAGGTCAGCGGGGCGGCAGGCTTCGTGGACGACCTCGATTTCGGGCCAGATCTCCTCTTCGGAGCCGTGGTCGAGAGCCCCCACGCCTTCGCCCGCATCGTGTCGATCGACACGAGCAAGGCCGAGCAGGCGGCCGGTGTCGTGAAGGTCGTGACCGGCAAGGACTTCCCGTACAAGTTCGGGATGTACATGGAGGACCGGTACATCTTCGCCCAGGACCACGTCCGGTTCGTGGGCGAGCAGGTGGCGGGTGTCATCGCCCGTACCCACCGCCAGGCCGTACAGGCCGCCAAGCTCGTCGAGGTGGAGTACGAGGTGCTCGCACCGCTGCTGGACCCCAAGGCGGCCATCGATGCCGGCGCCGATCTGATCCATCCCGGCCTCGGCGAGTACCACCACGTGCCCTGGTTCTTCCCGAAGGCGGGGACCAACATCGCCCACTGGCGAAAGGTGCGGAAGGGCGACACCGACAAGGCGTTCGCCGAGGCCGACTTCGTGCTGGCCGACACCTATCGGGTGCCCCGCTACGCCCACTGCGCCATCGAGCCCCACGTGACGGTCGGAAAGCTCGACCATGCCGGGCGGCTGACGATGTGGTCGGCGTCCCAGTCGCCCCACACCCAGCGCCACCTCTTCGCCCAGGCGCTGGCTCCCCTCGGCTTCACCCACAAGGACATCCGGGTCATCACCCCGTACGTGGGCGGAGGGTTCGGTGGGAAGGCCGGGGTGTCGATGGAGATCATCGGCGCAGCCATGGCGACGGCCGTGAAGGGCCACCCGGTGAAGCTCCGCTTCACGCGAGAGCAGGAGTTCTACAACACCTACCAGGGCCAGGGTGTCGTGGCCGATCTCAAGGTCGGCGTGATGAAGGACGGCACGATCACCGCAGTCGAACACACCCTCTACTGGGACGCCGGGGCCTACGTCGAGTACGGGGCCAACGTCGTCAACGCAGCAGGGCTCTCGGCGACCGGTCCCTACCGGGTGCCGAACATCACCAACGACTCGCTGTGCATCTACACGAACCTGCCGCCCGGCGGCCCGTACCGCGGATTCGGCTACTCCGAGTTCCACTTCGGTCTCGAGTCGCACATGGACCGGATCGCCGAGGCGATCGGGATGGATCCGGTCGAGTTCCGGCGCAGGAACGCGATCGTCGAGGGGGACGAGCTGTCCTACGGCGGCCACATGAACCCGTCGGGGCTGCTCGAGGCCATCGATCGGACGGCGGCGGCGATCGACTGGGGGGTCGAGGAGCAGTCCGGCAACCCCAACACCGTGATGGGCAAGGGCGTGGCCCTGTTCTGGAAGGCCCCCGCCATGCCCCCGAACGCCTCATCCGCCTCGTTCCTCAAGTTCAACGAGGACGGCTCGATCAACCTCTCGGTCTCGGGCATGGAGCTGGGTCAGGGATACCTGACCGTCATGGCCCAGATCGCCTCGGAGGTACTCGGCGTACCCGTCGACAGGATCAGGGTGGAGACACCGGACACCGACCGCAACCCCTACGAATGGCAGACCGTCGCATCCCACGTCACGTGGAGCTCCGGGCTGGCGGTCGAGCGTGCCGCGATCGAGGCGCGCGAGAAGATCTTCGAGCTCATCCACGAGGTCTACGGGTTCGAGGAGGGGTCGCTCTACCTCGAGGACGGGAAGGTCAGATGTTCGACCGACCCCGAGTTCGAGAAGGTCCTCGCCGACTTCGTGATCGACGGCATCCAGACCGACGACGGCACCTGGCGCGGCGGCCCGATCATCGCCAGTGGGAGGTTCATGCCCGAGTTCACCAACGCCAACAGCGACCCGGAGACCGGACAGGGCGGTCATCCCAACGTGCACTACACGGTGGGTGCCTGCGGGGTGGTCCTCGAGATCGACAAGGACACCGGCCGGGTCTGGGTTCGCCGGGCGGCGCTGGCGGTCGATGCCGGCCGTGCCATCAACCCCGATCTCGTCCGAGGCCAGATCACCGGGGGGCTCGTGCAGGGCCTGGCCACGGTCCTCTACGAGGACATGCGGTTCGGCGACGACGGCCGGCTCCTGAACCCGAACTTCACCGACTACAAGATCCCCACTGCGTTCGACATCCCCGACGAGATGATCCCGATCATCGTCGAGACCCCCCAGCCGGATGGGCCGTTCGGGGCCAGGGGGGTGGGGGAGCACACGATGATCGCCGCAGCTCCCGTCATCGCGAACGCCATCTACGACGCGCTCGGGGTGCGGCTGACGTCGATGCCCATCACCCAGGAGAGGATCGCTCTTGCCTTCCTCGACACCGTTCGAACCTGATCCCGACCCAGGGAGGAGTACCAGCCGATGCCCATCGACCTCGAACAGATCCTCCGCCCGGTGGATGCGCCGATGCCGCCGTTCCCACCGAAGCACATGACGCTCGCCAGCGGCGAGACGGCGGTGGTGCGGCAGGTGGGGAGAGACGAGATACCGGACCTGCTGCTCCACGTCGAGCCGCTCCTCCACGTCGAACGGGACTTCTACGACGTGGTCGCCGCCCGGGTGTACTCCGAGCTGCTCGCCCACTTCCGGCATCGCTATCAGGACCAGTACGTGCTGGCGGTCCAGATCGACGGCGAACTGGCCGCCATCGTCAACGGCCGTCAGGTGAACCCCTCACTCGGGATGTCACTCCACACCCTGGCGCTCCGGCGTGGCCTCCGAGTCGGTGCCCATGCCTTCGCGGCCAAGATGGAGTACCACATCGACATCCTCGGGCACGACGAGGTTCTCATCGTGGCGGAGTCGCCGATCGGCTTTCGCCGCTGGATGCTCGAGTACAAGCTCGAGAAGCGCTTCCACATCCCCCATGAGCTCGGCGGGGTTCCCTCATGGGCGCTCACCCGAGAGCTGTTCGATCGAGCACGGTCCAGCCTCGTCGTCGGCCGCAGGCCGGTTCCACCCGAGCTGCTCGCCAAGGCCGAACAGGCGATCTTGCCGCCGTCGGATCCCCCGACACCGCCGCTGGACCGGCTGGCCGCCACCCGGGCGATGTACGACCCGACGGCCTCGGCCCTCATGCTCCAGCGCTGGGATTCGATGGGGAGGTCGGGCGATGCGTGACGTCTACGTGGTCGGGATCGGGATCACCACCTTCACCCGGCTCGAGTACCCGCTGTCGGAGATCGCCGCCTACGCCTCGATGATGGCGCTGAAGGATGCCGGGGTGTCCTCGGTCGACCAGGTGTACGTCGCCAACATGGGCAGCGGGCGGCTCAACCATCAGACCGCGCTGGCGAGTGCGGTGGTGGAGACGCTCAGCCTCATCCCTGCAGCCGCCGCGGCCATCGAGAACGGCCCCGCCTCGGGCGCCTCGGCCATCAAGGCGGGCTTCCAGGCGGTGGCGTCCGGGATGGACGACGTCGTCCTCGTGGTGGGAGCCGAGCGGATGCGGGAAGTGAACAACCTCGAGGCCACCGACTTCGTGGCCACCTTGACCCATCCGCTGGCCGAGTACATCTATGGAGTGACCCTCCCGTCGCTCGCTGCGATGTTCACGCGCCTCTACATGGAGCGGTACGGGGTGACCGAACGCCACCTCGCCATGGTTGCGGTGAAGAATCAGACGGCCGCGATGAAGAACGTATGGGCGCATCTCCACCAGCCCATCACCCTCGAAGGCATCCTCGACTCGCCCGAGGCCATGACCAACAATCCCTATGTCGCCGAGCCGCTCCGGTTCTTCGACGCCTGCCCCGTGTCGGACGGTGGCGCCGCCATCGTGCTCGCATCCGAGGAGACCGCTCGCAGGCTGGGGCGGCCGATGATCCGGATCACGGGAATCGGCCAGGCGACCGACACCCACGCCGTCCACGATCGGGAGGACCCCACCGATCTGCTGGCGGTCCGCAAGGCTGCCGGGGACGCCTTCGCCATGGCCGGGCGCACACCCCAGGACGTCGACGTCGCCGAGCTGCACGACGCCTTCACGATCCTCGAGATCGCCGAGAGCGAGGAGGTCGGGTTCTTCCCGAAGGGCGAGGGTCACCTCGCCCTTGAGCGCGGGGACACGGCGCTCGGCGGTTCGATTCCGATCAACGTGGGTGGAGGTCTCAAGGGCCGGGGGCACCCGGTCGGCGCCACCGGCGTCGCCCAGGCATGGGAGATCGTCACCCAGCTTCGCGGGGACGGGGGCGAGCGCCAGGTGGAGGGGGCGCGAGTCGGCTTCACCTGCAACTTCGGGGGCTTTGGCAACAACGTGGTGTGCATGACCTTCGAGAGGGAGGACTGATGCAGCGCGACATCTACGCCTATCGGTGCCGTCTCTGCGGCACGCTGCACTACCCGTTCCGAATGGTGTGCAAGGGTTGCCGGCAGAACGACTTCTTCGAGTTCGACGTAGTGCCGCTGCCGAGGGCCGGCAAGCTCCTCACCTTTACCCGGGTGTACAACCTCCCGGGTCAGTACGAGGTGGCGACGCTCGGTCTCGGCATCGTGGAGCTCGACAACGGCCTGCGAATGCTGGGCCAACTGGAGATCGACGAACCCAGGCTCGGCATGGAGGTCGTCGGCGATGTCGACGTCGTCCGCTCGGAGGCCTACGACGACTACTACGGAATGGTGTTTCGAGCCGCATGAAGGGTACCGGGCCGACGGGTCGACGAATGGCGGGGAAGGGTCTCCGCCCTCCGTGGTCCGGCCTTCGTCGGTGGCCGCACGAACGATCCGGAGAGGGGAGGCAACCCGGGCCCGAGATGAGCCACACCGCAGCAGCAGGAGGAGGAAGGAATGAGTCACCGCCCAAGCGGTGACCCATTCGCTCGAGGAGAGGAGCGAGAGGTGCAATTGACACCGCAGAAGAAGGTCGTGCTGGGTTTGCAGCACACGATCGCCATGTTCGGGGCAACCGTTCTGGTGCCGCTACTCACGGGCCTGAACCCGTCGGTGGCGTTGATCGCAGCCGGGATAGGGACACTGCTCTTCCATCTGGTCACCAAGCAGATGGTCCCGGTGTTCCTCGGCTCGTCGTTCGCATTCATCCCGCCGATCGTGATGGGCGTCGAACGAGGGTTCTCGTTCGCCGCCATCGGGGCGGGGATCATCGGGGCGGCCGCCATCTACATCGTGATGTCGATCCTCGTCACCTTCCTCGGACCCGACTTCGTGAAGCGGCTGTTCCCGCCGATCGTCACGGGCCCGGTGATCGCCGTCATCGGGATCACGCTGGCGCCGGTGGCGATCAGCATGTCGGAGGGAGCCTGGTGGCTCGCCCTGGTCACGCTGGTGACGACCATCGTCGCCGCCGTGTTCTTCCGCGGCCTATTCAGGATGCTCCCGATCCTCACCGGCGCCGTGGTCGGATACCTGGTGGCGATGGTGTTCTACCCCGACTTCAGCTTCGCCCCGGTGGGGGAGGCGGCATGGATCGGCTGGCCCCAGTTCACCTGGGGCCTCGGCGACATCCAGTGGGCGGCCGTCGCCTTCATCGCTCCGATCGCGTTCGTCACGATGATCGAGCACGTCGGAGACATCCTCGCCAACGGTCGGGTGGTCGGGAAGGACTTCCTCGAGGAGCCCGGTCTCAACCGGACGTTGCTCGGCGACGGCATCGCTACCGCGTTCGCCGGGCTCATCGGTGGCCCGGCCAACACCACCTATTCGGAGAACACCGGGGTCCTGGCCGTCACCAAGGTCTACGATCCGTTCATCATCCGGATCGGGGCAGTGTTCGCCATCTTCCTGGGGCTCATCCCGAAACTGGCGGCCGTGCTCCGGACCGTGCCGGTGCCGGTACTGGGTGGTTTGTCGATCGTCCTGTTCGGCATGATCGCCGCGATCGGCATGCGCACGCTGGTCGAGGCCCAGGTCGACTTCAAGAAGAGCCGGAACATGCTGGTCGTGGGCCTGATCCTGGTGTTCGGCCTCGGGGTGAGCGGCCTGAGCTCGCCGATCACCATCGGCGACGTGTCGGTTTCCGGCCTCGCCGTGGCGGCCGTGGTCGGGGTGATCGCCAACCTGGTCCTCCCGCTGAAGATGGAAGACGAGGACGTGGTGATGGCCCCGGAGCGCGAGAGCGCCTGAAGGGCCGCGCCGTCACCTACGAGCGGGCATCCGGCCGGCGTGATCAGCCGGCCGGATGCCCCACCGGGATGAGGTAGATCGGGTGCTCACCCTCGGCGAGACCGAGCACCCGGGACACCTCGTCGTCACGGAAGGCGCCGATCGGCACGGCACCGAGGTCGAGGGCGGTCGCCTGGAGGAGCAGGTTCTGGGCGGCATGACCGGCCTCGAGGAAGACGTACCGCTCGGCTCGCTCGCCGTAGCGGGATTCGGTTCGGGTGGGAATCCCGCCGATCACGAACACCGCCGGTGCTTCGAGCACCGATCGTTGATCGAGCGCGGCTCGGTGAAGCCCGGGTCGGAGGTCCGATCGGGTGAGCCACTCGGCTCGATGCCCGTCGGGGAGGTAACGCAGAAGACCGTCGGACGTGGCGACGTAGATCTCGAGGGGATAGGTGCCTCCCGCCGAGGGTGCGGCTCGCCCGGCTCCACCCGCCTGGGTGCGGCCCTGAGCCGCCCAGAACAGCCGTCCGATCGTGTCCAGGTCGAGCGGCGTCTCCCGATACTCTCGCACCGAACGCCTTGAAGCCAGGGCCTCTTCGAGCGTGATCGAACCGCTGGTCGGAGCCGGCGGGAGGTCGAAGGCCCGGCCCGCGGCGGGTCGAGCGGGTGCGTCGCCGTTACAGCCCGGGAGCCCGACGACGAGCAGCAGACCGACGACACCGGCCACGAACCTGGTCAGCATGCCTCATGATCCCGGGGTTGGCCGTCGTACCGCCAGGTCCGGAGGTCCCGACCGGATCCTCCCGATAGGCTCGCGGGGTGCCCGAGCTCCCCGATGTCGTCGTGTACATAGAGGCGCTGGAGCGGCGGATCCTCGGGAGGCGGGTGACGGGGTTCCGGGTGGCCTCGCCCAACGTCCTTCGCACGTTCGAACCGCCCTACGACACCGTCGTCGGGCTGACGGTGCAGGGCCTGGAGCGCATCGGCAAGCGGATCGTGTGGGCCCTCGACGAGGACCTCTACGTCGTGATCCACCTGATGATCGCCGGGCGGCTCCGCTGGGCAGACGCCCCCGGGGCGGGGATCCCCAGGAAGGTCGGCCTGGCGGCCTGGGACTTCGAGGACGGCACGCTGATACTGACCGAGCAGGGCACGAAGAAGCGAGCCGGTGTGTGGGTGATCCGAGGTAGGGAGGCGGTGGCCGCCGAGGACCGGGGTGGTCTCGAGCCGCTGGAGGCGACCTTCGAGGAGTTCCGGGATGCGTTGTTGCGGGAGAACCGCACGCTCAAGCGGGCCCTCACCGATCCTCGCATCCTCTCCGGCATCGGCAACGCCTATTCCGATGAGATCCTGTGGTCGGCCCGGCTCTCCCCGGTGCTGCGGACCGGCCGGCTCGACGAGGAGCAGCTCGAGCGTCTGCACGAGGCGGTGGTCGGCGAGCTGACGAGGTGGACCGAGTTGCTGCGGGGCACGGTGGGGGAGGGGTGGCCCGAGAAGGTCACCGCACTCCGCCCCGAGATGGCCGTTCACGGCCGGTACGGGGAGCCGTGCCCCCGGTGCGGTGCACCGGTACAGCGGATCGTGTACGCCGACAACGAGACGAACTACTGCGCCGGCTGTCAAACGGGGGGAAGGCTGCTGGCCGACCGCTCCCTCTCACGTCTCCTGAAGGACGACTGGCCCCGCACCCTGGAGGAGCTGGAAGAGGCCCACCGCTGAGAACCAGCAACCCTGGGTTGGGGAACACGAGAATCGTGTTCCCCAACCCACGGTTCCCGGGCCGCCGTCTTCGACATCGAACATATGTTCGATTATCCTTTCCGTCCCGAGCGCTGCCCGGGGTCCGGCGAACGAAGGGCCGAGGGTGGAGACACGCAGTTCGAGACCATCCGGATGGGGTCCGACCGTGCCGGAGGTCCTGCCCTCAGAGGGCTTCCTCGCCCTGCAGCCGGGCAGGCCGGTGGAGCTCTCGGGACCTCCCGGCCTGGGGCTCACCCGTCTCGGGCTCCACCTCCTCGCCCTGCCCTCGACGGTGACCACGGTGGTGGCGCTCGACGCACGCGGCTGGCTGGCACCCCGGGCCGCCTGGGAGGTGGGGGTCGAGCGGGAACGGCTGGTGCTGGTGCACTGTCCCGACCCGCGCCACTGGGCCCGGGTGATGGCGGCACTCTGCGAGGGGGTGCGGGCGGTCTATGCCGAGGTGCCCGCCGGGGTGGGCGATCGGGATCTGCGCCGCCTGGCGGCACTGGGCCGCGCCAGAGGTGTGGCCTTGGCCCTGCGCCCACTGGGGGGAACGCTTCCGGGCGGTGTGGCCCATCTCCGACTGCGGGCGATGGAGGTGCGCTGGGAGGGTCCCGATCGGGGACATGGGAGGTTGGGACGCCGGCTCCTGGTGCTGGAGGCGTCGGGTCGAGGTGTCGCCGGGATCGACCGGCGTGTCGAGGTGGAGGACGACGGTGCGCGTGGCATGCGTGTGGTATCCGGATTGGCCGTTGCGGCGAGAGGACGTGCCACCGGATAGGTCGGTGCTCGTGGTCGACCTCAGGTCCGGGGTGGCGGCGTGCTCCCCGGAGTTGGCGGGGCAGGGGATCCGCTCGGGTATGCCGCGCCGTGAGGCGGAAGCACTGGCCCCGGGTGCGGCGGTGGTCGTCCGGGACCGGGGGGAGGAGGCGCGTCGCTTCGAGCCGTTGGTGTCCGCCGTCGAGGCGCTCGTCCCGCGGGTGGAGGTGGCCGAGCCCGGCATGATGTTCGTCCCCGTCCAGGGTGCGGTCCGCTACTACGGAGGGGAGGACGCCCTCGTCGAGCGGATGTCGAAGGAGCTCGACGCCCTCGCTTCCGGAGGACTGATCGGACTGGCCGATGGGCCGTTCGCCGCCCGGTGGGCTGCGGCTGCGGCCGGTCCACGAACGCCCAGGGTCGTCACCGACACCGCCGGCTTCCTGGCGGGCCTCGACGTCTCCCTGCTCGGCGACGCCGACCTGGCCTCGGTCTTCCGCTGGCTGGGCGTCACGACCCTCGGGGAGCTCGCCCGCCTGCCGCGGGAGGCGCTCGCCTCCCGATTCGGACGGGCCGGCCTCCTCGCCCATCGTCTTGCCTCCGGGGAGGACCGGATGGTCGACCCGCGCACCATCCCAGCCACCCTGGCCGTGGAGGCTCGATACGAGGAGCCGCTCGATACTCTCGACCGGGCGGGATTCGCCGCCCGGTCGCTCGCCGCCCGGCTGGTCGAAGGGCTGGGTCGGGAGGGGATCGCGCCCCACCGGGTGCTGGTGGAGGTGGAGACCGAGGTGGGGCGGGTCTACTCCCGGGTGTGGCGGTCCGTCGATCCCTTCACCGAGGAGGCGCTGGCCGAGCGGGTCCGCTGGCAGCTACGCGCCTGGCTCGACACATCGGGGGTGGGGTCGGGCGTCGTCCGGCTCCGGCTCGATCCCTCGGATCTGTCGGGGGCCGGGCGCCAGCAGGTCTTCTTCGATGAGGTGGACGGGCGGATCGAGGCCGAGCGGGCGCTGGGCAGGGTGCAGGCGCTCGTCGGCCCGGATGCCGTCCTCCATGCCGCACCGCAGGGCGGGAGGCTGCCCGCCGAGCAGGTGGTGTGGGGACGGTGGGGCGAGGATGTCCCCACCCCGGACCGGGACCCGGAGGCACCGTGGCCGGGGGCGACCCCCACACCGACCCCCGCCCTCGTCCCCCCCGAGCCCATACCGCTGCACGTCGAGTGGGAGGCCGGCTTCCCGGTGGCGGTGCGTCTGAGGGCACGTCGTGAGCCGGTCCTGTCGTGGAGTGGGCCGTGGCGACTGATGGGCCGCTGGTGGAAGGGGGAGGAACCGGTCGACCGGTATCAGCTCGTCACCTCGGCCGGGGCCATGCTGTGCGTCGTGTGCGACGGGAAGGCCTACCTGGCGGGCGTCTACGACTGAGGAACCGGAGTCTCGGCTCCCAGCAACTCGAGCCGCTCTTCGATCAGTGCCTGCACCCGAGAGCGCAGCGGCTCGATGTCGGCATGGCCCATGTCCTCGGTCTCGATCGGCGAGTCGATCAAGACCGTGATCGTCCCGCCCTTGACGAGCCTCACCGGAGGCCAGGTCTCCCGGCTGCCGTGGATCGTCACCGGCAGCACCGGCAGGCCGGAGGCGATCGCCATCGTGAACGCCCCCTTCTTGAAGGGCCGCATGCTGCCGTCACGCGACCGGGTGCCTTCGGGGTAGATGATCAGCGAGCGTCCCGCCGCCACCAGCGCCCGAGCCTGGCGGTTGATCTGATCGTGGATCGTCCCATGGGCCTCCCGATCGATCTCGATGATCCCGATCGAACGCATGGCGGAGGCCAGCACCGGCACCCGGAACAGCTCCTTCTTGGCCAGATAGCGGATCGGCAGGGGAATGGCGAGGAAGCACGCCATGATGTCGAAATCCGAGCGGTGGTTCGCCACGACGACGTACGAACGGTCCGTGTCCACCAGTTCCCGGCCACGCACGTTGAGCGAGACACCGCCTGCTACCAGCCACCAGCGACTCCACCACCGGGCGAGCGTCTCGACGAACGGGGACGAGGGGCGGACGTGGGCGACCACGATCACGGCCGATCCGATGAGCAGCGTGGCCATCATCCCCGCGAACAGCGTGATCCCGGTGCGGGCGGCATCCACCACGATCCTCATCCGCAACGAGGGTACACGGACCTACCCTGGCGGTCATGGAGGGTCTCAAACGCCACCTCCGGCGCCAGGCGCGTACCCTCGCCCCTCCCACCGATGCCGAGTCGGCAGCCGTCGTGTCACACCTGGAGGGCCTGCTGGCACCCTTGCGGCCATCGCTGGTCCTCACCTACCTCGCCCTCCCCGACGAGGTCGATCTCGTTGCGCTCGTGGCGGCGCTGCCGAGCCATCGCTGGGCCGTGACCCGCACCAGCCTCGACGGCCTCACCATCCACCCGCTCGATTCCGTCATGGAGACCCATCCCTTCGGTATACGCCAGCCGGTGCGGGAATCTGCTGAGGTCCCGGTGACCGACGTCGATGTGGCACTGGTGCCTGGCAGGCTGTTCGGTCCGGGTGGGGAGCGACTGGGCCGCGGGGCGGGACTCTACGACGGACTGCTCCCCTCTCTCCGCCCGGAGGCGCTTCGCATCGGCGTCACCGTGGAGCGGTTCGTCGTGGACGGTGGGCTTCCGATGGGACCGCACGACGTGTGGATGACCCATCTCGTGACCGAGGTGGGTGTGCGAATCACGCAGCCACGGCCGCCGCTCGCCGCCCTCTGACGGCCAGGATCCCGACCGGGACGACCAGGAGTCCGAGCCCCACGACGCTCAGGACGGCGTAGCCGGCGGCCTGCAGCACCACCCCGGCGAGGGCGCTGGCCGCGGCCCCGGCGAGCAGGACCATCGAATCCACCCACCCCTGCAGACGGGGCCGCACCACCATCGGGATGCCGGTCGCCAGCGCCGCGCTCCCGGCCACGAACCCCATGTTCCAGCCGACGCCGAGCAGGAAGAGGCCGGTGGTGAGCCAGACGGTGGCCGTGGGAGGAGCCGTGGCGGAGAGCAGCGCCGACCCGCCCAGGGTGGCGGCGGCCGCCCAGATCATCCTGACCGGGCCGATGCGGTCGACGATCCGGCCCGTGATCGGGGAGAAGGCGAACATCCCGAGCGTGTGCGCCGAGATCACCAACCCGACGATCTCCAGGCCCCGGCCGGTGTCCTCGATGTGGAGCGGCGTGGCAGTCATGATGAGCACCATTACCACCTGCCCGGACACCATGGCCGCCACAGCCACCTGAACCCGGGGGAGCCGGAGGAGCGGGGCGATCCGGCGGTCGCCCCCGTCTCGGTGGTCCTCGTCGGCGGGCCCGTGCGAGGCCAGGGTGAGGGGATCGGGGCGGAGCGCGGTGAGGTAGAGGGCGGACGCCACGCCCATGGTGAGGATCGTGATGAGGTATGCCCCCAGGTAGCCGCTCCGACCCATGCCGGTGGCCCATGCCCCAGCCGGTTCCAGCAGCGCCGGGCCGGCCACCGCCCCTATGGTCCCGGCCCAGACCACCAGGCTCACCGCCGTGCCGCGCCGCTCCGCCGGGGCCATGTCGGAGGCCGCGTACCGGGCCATTGGGGTGGACGCCTGGCCGAACCCGAGCAGGATCATCCCGAGAATCAGCACCGCGAGTGAGGACGTGATCACCCCCACCGCCGCCACCGCCGCACCGGTAGCGGCGACCGCGTACCCGATCGCCAGGGCGGGGCGGCGTCCGTGCCTGGCCACCGTGGCGGACAGGATCGCGGTCCCGGCAGCCGTGCCGGCCACCGCCAGCGCGCCCGGGATCCCGGCCAAGGTCGCCGACCCGGTGATCGCACGAGTTGCGAGCCCGGTGACGGTGACGGCGGCGATGTAGCCGGTGGTCCCCAGACCGACCGCTGCGAACAGGACGGCCGTGAGGCGGCGGCGCGCGCGGTCGAGCTCGGGCACGGCGGGAGTGTACGAACCCGACCGAGGCCTGTCGCCTAACGTCCCCACGGGAGGTCGGCATG
>JAWOJB010000069.1:0-17209 GCA_046484325.1 Acidimicrobiia bacterium
CCACGTGCACGCCGGCGGTCCGCAGCGCCTCGAGGCTGGGGGACTCGAGGTTCAGCCCGTCGAGCTCGACCGGGGCGCCGGCCCCGAGCAGCACCCCCATCAGCGGGTCGTAATCGGGGATGGGGACCCGGACGTCGAGCTCGACGGGCTGAACCTCGAGTCCCCCAGGCTCGAGGCGCTGCGGACCGCCGGCGTGCACGTGGTGGTGCCGTTGGTCGCCCAGGGCGAGCTGATCGGCACGCTCAACCTCGGCCGTCGCCTCTCCGACCAGCCGTACTCCACCGACGACCGCAGGCTGCTATCGGGCCTCGCCTCCCAGGTGGCCCCGGCCATCCGGGTGGCCCAACTCGTGCGACAGCAGGAGGCGGAGGCGACCGCCCGGGAGCGGATCGAGCAGGAGCTTCGGGTCGCCGCCCTGATCCAGCAGACCCTCCTGCCCAAGGAGTTGCCCAGCCTGGCCGGGTGGGAGATCGACGCCTACTACCGGCCGGCCCGGGCGGTGGGTGGCGACTTCTATGACTTCATCCCTCTGTCGGGCGGCAAGCTGGGAGTCGTTGTCGGGGACGTGACCGACAAGGGCGTCCCGGCAGCTCTGGTCATGGCCACCACCCGGTCGACCCTGCGCGCCGCCGCCCAGCGGTCCGAGGATCCCGGTCTGATCCTGGCCGAAGCCAACGAGGTGCTGGTGGCGGAGATCCCGCCTGCGATGTTCGTCACCTGCCTGGTCGGCGTGCTCGAGCCGGCTTCGGGCCGATTCGTGTTCGCCAACGCCGGACACAACCTCCCGTACGTCCGGTCGGGGGAGAACGTGCGCGAGCTCCGCGCCACCGGGATGCCACTCGGGCTGATGCCGGGCATGCCCTACGACGTGGTCGAGACCACGATCGACCCGAGCGACACGATGCTGCTGACGAGCGATGGCATCGCCGAGGCCCACGGTCCGGACGGCGAGATGTTCGGGCTCGAGCGGCTCATGCTCCTGGTACGCGGCGGGGGGGATCTCGATCTCGTCGCCTCCGTGTTGGCTGAACTCGACCGGTTCTGCGGTCCCGGGCACGAGCAGGAGGACGACGTGACGATGGTCGTCGTCCGCAGTACCTCGGCCGCCCGTGATGCTGCATCGATCTTCGAACTCACCGAACTGGAGCGGTTCACCGTGCCGAGCGAGGAGGGCAACGAGCGGCAGGTCATGGAGCGGGTCGCCACGGTCGCCCGCACCCTCGGCTTCGACGGCGCCCGCCTGCAACGGCTGGAGACCGCCGTGGCCGAGGCGACGATGAACGCCATCGAGCACGGCAATCGGTCGAATCCCGACCTCGAGGTCGAGGTGACGGTGCTTGCCTCTCCCGACCGTGTTGTCGTGCGGGTCGAGGATGACGGCGGGGGTCCGGACCTTCCCCGGCCGGAGCGCCCCAACCTCGAAGCCAAGCTGGCCGGCGAGCAGTCACCCCGGGGATGGGGCCTGTTCCTCATCGAGCGGATGGTCGACGACCTGCGCGTCGAGACGCGCGGCGGTCGCCATGTGGTGGAGCTGGAGATGAAACGGGAAGGAGAGCGGTGATGCCAGGGACGGCGTTCAAGGCGAGCCTGCGGTCGGTCGACGGGATCGCCGTGGTGGACATGTCCGGAGATGTGAATCGAGGTGCCCAGCCCGAGCTCGACGAGATCTACGCCCGAGCGGAGGCGATGGGCGGGTCGATCGTGCTCGACTTCACCGACGTCGACTACATCAACTCGACCGGGATCGCGGTGATCGTCGGGATCCTCGCCAAGGCGAGGGCGGCCGGGCGACCCATCCGGGCCTACGGGCTCTCCGAGCACTACCGAGAGATCTTCTCGATCACCCGGATCTCCGACTTCATGGCCATCTACGACAACGAGTCCGCCGCCGTAGCGGCGGGTTGAGGGAGGACCGCACATGCCACAGGCCCAGATCACGCTGAGCGTCCGTGAGGCGGGGGACACGGCCCGCGTCATCGACATCGTCGGAGAGATCACCGCGTTCTGCGAGGCGGTCCTCACCGAGGCCTACACCGAGGCCTCGGCTCCCGGTGTGAAGACCGTCGTCTTGAACTTCGAGGGTCTCGAGTACATGAACAGCGGTGGGATCGGGCTGCTCGTGACGATGCTCATCCGGGCCCAGCGCAACGGGCAGGCGCTCGCCGCCTACGGGCTCTCCGAGCACTACCGGGAGATCTTCTCGCTGACCCGCCTCGACGAGGCGATCGGCATCCACGACTCCGAGCAGGCCGCCCTCGCCGCCTGATGATCCGGCGGTGCTCGGTCTCTGCTGGGCAATCGCCATCCTGTTTCAGCTACTCCTCACTGTGGGCCTGGCGATCGGGTTGCGCCGGCCCGAAGTGAAGATCGGTCGGTTCTCTTCCCTCGGCGCTCGCCGGGATGCTCGGCGCCTCCGCCGTCGCCTGCATGCTGGCTGCTTGCTGGCGGCCCCACTCCTCTTCCCCGAGGGTGATCTGCCCTCCCCTCGTTGGCGGCCGCTCCTGTGGGCGACGTCACGTTCGGGGCGGTGGCCGGGCGTGGGCGCCTCTCAGACCGATAACCCGGCTCAGGACCTGACGATCGCGCTCGCCTTCGGGCCGCCGTGCTGGCCTCGCTTGCCGCCCGGGTGCGTCGAGGTAGCCCGATCGTCCGACGCCAGGTCGGGTGGCTGACCTACGGGGTGGCCGCCTATGCCTTCTTCCTCGTCTTCGCCCTCTTCGTGTTCCCCAACCCGAACGCGCTGGCGGGAGTCGTCCTCGACGCCAACTTCTTCCTGCCGCTCCCCGTGGCGATCTGGATAGAGGTGTCACGGCATCGGCTCGACGACCTCGACCGCCTCGTCAACCGGACCGTGGTGCACGGCGTGGTGGTGGCTCTGCTCGCCGGGTCGACGCTCGTGGTGGCCGGCCTGTTCACACCCTTCTCCGGCGGGTGCACTCGTGGGTCGACCGGCGGTTCTTCCGGTCCCGGTATCGGGCCCGCGAAGAGGTGGGGGCCTTCGCCGGTCGTCTTCAGCTGCAGACGGACTCGTGGACGATCGAGCACGAGCTGATGAGGGTGCTCGACCGGACCCTCAGCCCGGCGGCGGGCCTCTGGCTCCGCCCCGTCCGTCCGTAACGGAGCCGTAGCGGCGGTCCGGTACACCGGGGCCACATGAACGGAGGAGGAACGATGGACTCGGCCCGGGATCGTGAGCACTGGGCGCCGCACGTGGATCGGCTGAAGGAGGACGGCGGGATCAACGTCGGGGGCCGGCGGCTGACCGGTCCCCAGCAGGGTTTCGGGCCGATGTGGCAGAAGACCTACCGGATCCGGATCCCGGGCGTGGCCCCCGAGCGGGTGATCTCGGAGTGGAAGGAAAACTACGGGAAGTTCTGGCCCTCCCACTCGCGTTTCAACGCACCGGTGGCGGGCATCAAGCCCGGTGAGGTCGGGAACATCCAGGCCATGCAGGTCATGTCGACCGGCGTCATGGTCCTCTACGCCGACGAGACCTCGTTCGCCTTCATGACCCCGGAGGGTCATCCGTTCGCCGGGTGGATCACGTTCTCGGCCTATGACGACGAAGGAACGGTCGGGCAGGTCCAGCTCATCATCCGGCCGAGCGACCCGCTGTGGGACGTGGCGTTCCTGTTCGGGGCGGCCAAAGGCGAGGACCTGATGTGGCAGCACACCCTCCGCTCCCTCGCCGCCCACTTGGGCGTGACAGCGGATCCCGAGACGGAACTGCTCAAGGTCGACCGCAAGCGGCTGTGGCACAACGCCGGGAACATCCGGAAGAACGCGGCGATCGGCTCGGTCGGCCACGTGCTGACGAAGCCCTTCCGTTCGAGCCGGTAGCCGGTCCCCCGGTACCCTCCTGGGGGTGTCCGAGCCGACCCCGCGTCAGGTTCTCTATGCCCTCGTCGTCGCCGGCCTCCTGGTCGTGGTGGCGGTGTTGGTCGTCGGAGCCGCCGTCGCCGGTCTGGTCCCCGTCTGGTGGACTCTCCTGACCGGGGGAGCCTGGATCGCCGTGGTGGTGGTGGCGGCGATCGAGTGGCGCAAGACCGGGTTGGTGCTCGGGCTCGGGATCGGGCTGTTCGTGGCGTGGGCCATCGGGACGCTCCTCCTCCGATGACGGTCGTGGGCCTCGACCGGTCGCGTGGGCGATGGGTGGCGGTGGCCGCGAACGGCCCGGATTGCGAGATCGGGCTCGTGAACTCGGCGGGCGAGGTGATGACCCGGTGGCCGGAGGCCCGGGTGGTCGCCGTCGACATCCCCATCGGCCTTCCCGTCGACCGCATCGGCCGGGAGGTCGACGTCGAGGCCCGCCGGTTGTTGGGGGCGAGGGGCTCGTCGGTGTTCCCGGCGCTGCCGGCGGAGCTCTACCGAGTGCCGTATCTCCAGGCGCTCCGACTATCGAGGGAACGCTACGGCGTCGGCTTCTCCAAACAGGCCTGGCAACTCGGGCCGGCCGTGCTCGACGTGGCCGCCGTCGCGGGCGACGGGTGGATCGAGGCCCACCCCGAGCTCGCATTCCTCCGGCTCGCCGATCGACCGCTCGCCGCCAAGAAGACCTGGACGGGGCTGGCGTCGCGGCTCCGGTTGCTGGCCGGGGCCGGCCTCGACCTGCCGGTGGGCGATGTGGGCGCGCCCCCCGACGACGTGCTCGATGCAGCGGTGTGCGTTGTGGTCGCGCGCCGCCTTCTCGCCGGTGTGGCCCAACGGATCCCGCTCGTCGCCGGCTCTGGGCAACCGGTCATCTGGTCCTAGGTCCACCCAGGGACCGACGACCCTGGTCCCGTGCATCAGGCGCCGGGTACGTTGGTTCTCGTGCCACTGCGGCCTCTTTGAGGTGAGAGGGTGGCATCGGTAAGGTGAAGTTGTGACGTTCTTGCGGCTCCAGCCGCACGTGGCGCCTCCGGCGCCCGAGGACGAGAACGGGAGGAATGGCATGAGACGATTCAGAGGCATGGTCGCGTTGATGGCGGTGTTCGCCATCGTCGTCGCCGCCTGTGGCAACGGGGCCGAGCCAGACGGAGGGGAGCCCGCCGAGGTGGGTGCCGAGTTCACCCTGGTCGGTGCCCCGGCCGCCGCCGAGGCGGACGCGATGCAGGGGTTCCTCGACGTCTACAACAGCGAGACCGGGTCGAACATCATCTTCACCGGCTCCGACGATTTCGAGAACCAGCTCAGGATCCGGGTGGAGGGCGGCGACCCTCCGGTGGTGGCGTTCACGCCGCAGCCGTCCTCGATCTGCCAGTTCGTGGCTACGGCCAATCCGCCGGTCGCCCTCGAGGACATGGGCTTCGACATCGCCGAGATGGAGGCGAACCACGGGAAGTTCTGGATGGACCTCGGTTTGTGCGAGGACGGGAAGCACTACGGCATCCCGTGGTTCCCGAACTTCAAGTCGATCGTGTTCTATCACGAGGCGACCTTCGAGGCCGAGGGGTACGAGATCCCGGCGACCTATGAGGACCTGGTGGCCATGAGCCAGCAGATGGTGGACGACGGCTACACCCCGTGGTGCTTCGCCTTCGAGTCCGCCGCCGCCTCCGGCTGGCCGGCCACCGACTGGATCGAGGACATCGTCGTCCGGAACTCCGGCGGCGAGGTCTACGCCCAGTGGTTCCGCAACGAGATCCCGTTCACCGATCCGCAGATCAAGGAGGCCTTCGACCTCTTCGGTCAGATCTTCTTCGGTGAGGGCTTCGTCCTTGGCGGGCCCGAGAACGTGGCCGCGATCAACTTCCGGGACACCCCGCTGCCGGCGTTCCAGGATCCGCCCGGATGCCTGATGTTCAAGCAGGGGAGCTTCATCGCCAACTTCTTCCCGGAGGGCGGCGAGGACGTCATGAAGGTGTTCCCCTTCCCGACCATCAAGGGCAACACGGGCGCCATGGGCGGTGGTGACACCATCATCATCTGGGACGACTCGCCCGAGATCGTCCAGGCGGTGAAGGACTGGATCACCCCCGAATGGCAGTGCGTGCTCGCCTCGGCGAGTGGCGGAACGGCCAGCCAGTACGGCGGGCACGGCGTCGTCGGCGTCGAGCGGCTCCCGGGCCACAAGGACGTGGACCCGAACTGCTACGAGACGGATGCCGCCAAGTCGTTCGCGACGACGATCACGGAGGCACTTGCCCAGAACGCGTTCGTGTTCGACGCCTCGGACCTCATGGATCCGGCGGTCGGCCAGGGCACCTTCTGGGGCGGCATGATCGACTGGAGTCAGGGCAAGCCCACCGACCAGGTCCTGCAGGAGATCCAGGCCGGCTATCCGAACTGATTCCACGGCACGCGATTCAAACGACGGGGGCGGCCGCAACGGCCGCCCCCGTCGTTCTATAGTCGGCCACATGTGTCGCCACTGAGGCGGGAGGTGTGATGTCGAAACACCCGGTCGAAACCGAGAGTCGGCACGCCACCGGGGAGGATCGGTCCGAGGGGATCGCCACCACCATCGGCGTGCAGCTGATGCGCCTGGGGGCGGCGCTGATCGTCCCGATCGTCACGTTCTTCCTTCTGGTCGTCTCGTTCCAGTACCTGCGGAGCACCGACGCCAACCGGCTGATCGTCAGCGCGGTGGCGATCCTGGTCGGGGTCTTCGGGGTGTGGGGGGTGTTCTGGGGGATGGACCTCGTGGTCAACCAGCTCCCGTCGAGGTTCCGCGAGCGGGTCAGACCCGCCGCGTTCGTCGGGCCCGCCGTGGTGTTTCTCGGCATCTTCCTCGTCTACCCGGCCATCAACACCGTCAACCTGGCATTCCGAGATCGGGCCGGCCAGGAGTTCGTGGGCTTCGAGAACTTCGTCTACCTCTTCACGAACGAGAGCCCGCTGATCGCCATCCGGAACAGCATCGTGTGGGTGGTCATCGTCCCGCTGGTGACGGTGGCCATCGGGCTGGCGTTCGCCACCATGGTCGACAAGCTCGGACGGCGCGCCGAGTCGGTCTCCAAGTCGATGATCTTCCTGCCGATGGCGATCTCCCTGGTGGGGGCGTCGATCGTGTGGCGGTTCGTCTACGACTTCCGCCCGCCTGGGTTCGGCGAGCAGATCGGATTGCTCAACGCCGTCTGGACAGGCCTCGGCAGCGACCCGATGGCGTGGCTCCAGCAGCAGCCGTGGAACAACCTCTTCCTGATGGTCATCGTGGTCTGGCTCCAGACCGGCTTTGCGATGGTGATTCTGTCCTCGGCCATCAAGGCGGTGCCCACCGACATCCTCGAGGCGGCCAGGATCGACGGGGCCAGCGAGTGGAAGGTGTTCAGCCGCGTGGTATTTCCCGCCATCTCGTCGACGGTGGTGGTCGTCCTCACGACCGTCGTCCTCTTCGTGTGGAAGACGTTCGACATCGTGTGGGTGATGACCGGGGGTCGCTTCAGGACCCAGGTGGTGGCCCAGCAGATGGTCACCGAGTTCTTCACCTTCCGGAACAACGGCCGGGGCGCCGCTCTGGCGGTCGTGATGTTCGTCGCCGTGGTTCCGGTCATGTACCTCAACGTGAGGAAGTTCCGCGAGCAGGAGCAGACCCGATGACCAGCGTCGCCGAACGCACCGCCAGGCCAGGCACGGCTCGGCACGAGGAGCCGAGCATCCTTCAGCGGGTGCTCGACCGCTGGCCGATCAAGCTGAGCGTGCTCGTGATCGTGCTGCTCTGGCTGATCCCGACGCTCGGCTTGCTCATCACCTCGTTCAGGCCCACCCAGGCCGTGGTGACGACCGGGTGGTGGACGGTGTTCGGCGAGATCCTCAACCCCGCGAGCTGGACCCTCGACAACTACGCGACCGTGCTCACCCGCCAGGGATTCGGCAACGCCTTCCTGAACAGCCTCGCCGTGACGATCCCCTCGACGGTGATCCCGATCACCATGGCCGCCTTCGCCGCCTACGCCTTTGCCTGGATGAAGTTCCCCGGCCGGACGCTTCTGTTCGTGGTGGTGGTCGGCCTGCTGGTCGTCCCGCTCCAGATGGCGCTGATCCCCATCCTCCGCCTGTACACCGGCGGCGGCAGCATTCTCGGCGTGACGGTGTTCCCCAGGCTGCAGCTCACCGGCACCTATCTGGCAGTGTGGTTGGCCCACACCGGGTTCGGCCTCCCCTTGGCCGTGTACCTGCTGCGCAACTACATCGGGTCGCTGCCGTCCTCGCTCATTGAGTCGGCCGAGATCGACGGGGCTGACCACTTCCAGATCTTCACCCGGCTGATGGTCCCGCTGTCGGTGCCCGTGCTGGCATCGTTCGCCATCTTCCAGTTCCTGTGGGTGTGGAACGACCTGCTGGTCGCTCTCATCTTCCTGGGCGGCGATCCCAACGTCCGGGTCCTCACCCTCGCCCTGGCGGAGCTCAACACCGCCCGGGGCCAGGAGTGGCAGTTGCTCACGGCCGGCGCCTTCATCTCGATGCTGCTGCCGCTTGTGGTGTTCTTCTCGCTGCAGCGGTTCTTCGTGCGAGGTCTCACGGCCGGGTCGGTCAAGGGCTGAGCCCATCGGACGCCGATGAGCGAGCGAGAACGGCTCCTCCGGCGCGCCTGGGTGGCGATCGCCTTCGGCACCGTGTTCGTGACCGTGAGCTTCTGGTCGCTCGTCTATGCGTTCGTGGCAGGGGCAGAGGGCGGGGATGGCTCCGTGCTCGCCTTCTCCCTCGGGCTGGCCCTGGTGCCGTTCGTCTTCGTGGTCGTCGCCTTCGCGTCGGGCCATGACGAGGCCCCGGTGGGGGTGGTGAAGGCGATGGGGCTCGCGCTGCTGGTGGGCGTTCCGCTGCTGGCGATCCTCTCGGACGTCGTCACCGGAGTGGTGGCCGGCTACGCCGCCGGGGGGATCTCGGCGCTGGCCAAGGACCGGCGGGCGTCGCTGGGCGCTCGCTGGCTGGCCGTGCTGGTGGTGGCGGTGGTGGCGGCAGCCTCCACCAGGCTGTTGCCGGCGCTGGGCCTGGCCCTCGGCCCGGCCCTGCCGCTCACCGCCGTCGGGATCGCCGACCTCCTCTCGATCCGGCGCTACGAAGCCGCCGGCGCCGGATGAGCTACGCCTCGCCGCCCGGAGGACCCCAGAACACGACCCAGGCGGCGAAGTTCGGGGTGAAGTCCTCGAAGCGGTGATCCATGCCGGCGGGCACGAACAGCAGGTCGCCTGCGCCGAACGGGCGCCGCTCGTCGCCGATCCGGAAGAAGCCGGTGCCGTCGATGACGACATAGACCTCGTCCTGGTCGTGGGGCTCCTGCTCGTCGGTGTGATGGGGCGCATAGAGGCCGGCCGACATCGTCCCGTGGGTCAGTACCTCGGCGTACCGCTCGTCGGAGGCCAATTGGGCCAGTGCCTGCTTGTAGGTGATCCACGTGCCGCTCATGACGAGGAGAGTAGGCGGCAGGCGAGGATCATGCAGGTGGGCGGTACGGTGGCGGCATGCAGTCGACGGTGTGCCCGTTCTGCGGCGAGGACGAGGACCTGGCGGGTGCACCGGGGGACGGTGAGGTGGTCGTGACCTGCGGTGCCTGCGGCGGGGTCTGGGTGCGACCGTTCCGTCCGCGGTGCGACCGGTGCGGTGGCGGGGACCTCGAGGCCGTGCCCCACGCCGTCGTCGAGAAGGGTCGGGGCACCCAGCTCTCCTTCG
Source organism: Acidimicrobiia bacterium (assembly GCA_046484325.1). Taxonomy (GTDB): domain Bacteria; phylum Actinomycetota; class Acidimicrobiia; order Spongiisociales; family ZC4RG35; genus JAWOJB01. Next base: position 9,592 of record JAWOJB010000069.1, read on the forward strand.
TCGGGATCCGGGTGGTGCACCTGTGCCGGACCTGTGACGCCGCCTCGATCGAGCGGTGGCAGCGGAACCGGCCCAACCCGCTCATGCCCCAGGAGATGCCCAACGCCTCCGGCGAGCGCGACCCGGACTGACCGTCACCCGCTCTTCAGACGGGCCATGATCTCCTTGCAGGTCGGGCAGATGGGGAAGGCACCGGGATCGCGGTTGGGGATCCATTTCTTGCCGCACAGCGCCACGACCGGGATCCCCTCTACATTGGCCCGGACGATGTCGGACTTCTTCACGTAGTGGGCGAAGCGCTCGTGGTCGCCGTCGACGCTCGGCGGGCCGACCCGGGGCTCGGTTGAGGTGTCGGTCACGGGCCGGATTCTGCCACGCCCTTGAGCGGCGTAGCCTGTGCGCCACGTGCTCCCCCCACTCGTGCTCCGCGGTGTCTCCCGCTCGTTCGGGCCGGTCCGCGCCCTGGACTCGGTGGACCTCGAGGTCGAGCAGGGCTCGGTGACCGTCATCCTCGGGCCGAACGGGGCGGGGAAGACGACCACGTTCCGGGTCGTGACCGGGGTGCTCGCCCCCCAGGCCGGCATTGTGGAGGTGTTCGGGCTCGATCCGGCCCGGCACGGCGGCTCGGTCCGGCGGCGGTGCGGGGTCGTCCCTCCCAAACCGGCGATGTACGACCGGCTCACCGGCCGGGAGAACCTGGCCTACGCCGCCCGCCTGTATGAGCTCGACGATCCCCCGATTGGGCCGCTATCCGAGCGGTTCGGGATCGACCATGCCCTCGACCAGCCGGTGGGCGCGTACTCGACCGGGATGCGCACCCGCCTTGCGCTGGTCCGCTCGCTGCTCCACGATCCCCAGCTCCTGCTGCTCGACGAGCCGACCGCCGGCCTCGACCCCGAGTCGGCGCTCGTCGTGAGGCGGCTGCTCTTCGACATGGCTCACGGCGGACGCACCGTCGTCATGTCGACCCATCTGCTCCACGAGGCCGACGGCACCGCCGACCAGATCGTGATGATGGACGAGGGCAGGGTCTGGGAGCGGGGCACCCCGTCCGAGCTCGCCGCCCGCTTCGGCGATGGGACGGTGGTACGGCTCGACGCCGAGGACCGGTCGGTCTTCGCCGATCTCGCGGCCATGCCCGGCGTGCTCGGCGTTCGGGTCGACGGTGTGGTCGAGGCGACGCTGTCCGGCCCGGCGGAGGTGCCGGCACTGGTCGCCGCCCTGGTCGAGCGAGGAGCACGACTGACCCGGGTCGAGCCGGTGAAGCTCGACCTCGAAGCCCTCTACTTCCGAATGCGTCGGGCCAGGGAGCGATCGTCGTGAAGCGGCACCGGGTCCGCGCCATCATCGGCAACGAGCTCCGGCAGGTGGCTCGTGGACGCGACTACCTCTTGCCACTCGGGCTGCTCGCGTCGCTGTTCTTCGTGGTGATCCCGGTGGTGATGCTGAGCATGATCACCCGGATCGGCGAGAACGAGACCGCCCAGGCCGCCGCGGTGATCCTCGACACGCTGCCGGAGACCGCCCGCCAGAACATCGAGGGCGACCGTCCGGAGTCGCGAGCCGGGTATGCGATCGCCGTCTACCTGCTCGCGCCGATCGCCATCGTGGTCCCCCTCACCGTGGCGACGGCGGTGGGGGCGGCGGCCATCGTTGGGGAGCGGGAGCGGGGGACCGGAGAGTTCCTCGCCCACTCGCCCGCCACCGAGCAGGAGATCTACGTCGGCAAGCTCGTCGCCGCCCTCATCCCCGGCTACCTGGCCACGATCGGCGGGTTCGCCGTCTACTCGGTGATCGTGAACCTGATCGTCGGGCCGAGCATGGGGCGGTGGTTCTTTCCCACGACCGACTGGCTGCTGTTGATCTTCTGGGTGGTGCCGCCGTTCATCGCCGTGGCCCTCTCGGTCATCGTGATGATCTCGGCCAGGGCCAAGACCACCGCCGGGGCCCAGCAGGCCTCCCAGCTCGTGAGCCTCCCGGTGATCATCATCGCCTATTTCGTGGCCACCGGGCTGCTGTTCAACGCTGTCGTTGCCGCGCTGGTCATTGGGGCGATCGCCTGGGCGGTTGCCCTCATCGGATTGGCCCGGGGGGCGCGGGCGGTGAGCCGCGAGAAGCTGATCGGCGTGGACTCCTGACCTTCGTCAGGCTGCGGTCGACCGGAGCATCCAGGCGGTCTTCTCGTGGATGTCGATTCGGGTCGTGGCCAGGTCGGCGGTGGCCACGTCGCCCGCCTCCTCGGCGATCTTGACGACCTCACGGGCGGTGCGGACCACGGTCTCGTGGTCCCGGGCTAGCCGGCGCACCATCTCCATGGCGTCGGGGGCGCCCTCCTCGTCGGTGATGGACGCCAGGCGCCCGTACTCGGCGTAGCTGGCCGGGGCGGGGTGGCCGAGTGAGCGGATCCGCTCGGCGATCTGGTCGACGGCGTCCCGGAGGTCGATGTACTCCTCTTCGAACATGAGGTGGAGAGAGCGGAACATCGGCCCGGTCACGTTCCAGTGATACCCGTGGGACTTCAGGTAGAGGGTGTAGGTGTCGGCGAGCATCCGGGACAGGCCGTCGGCGATCTCCTGGCGTGCCTCCTCGGCAAGGCCGGTGTCGATCTGCATGGTGGTGCTCCTCTCTCGGCTCGGGGCGGGAGCCTCGTCGTCGGTTGTCCCCAACCATAGGCGGCGAAGGCAGGCAACCGATCCCCCGCCTACATTCGCATCATGACCGATCGGGCCTTGCCGGAGGGAGTGCTGACCTTCGTGTGTTCCGACATCGAGGGCTCGTCGCGTCTCCTCCGGATCCTCGGTGACGAATATGGCGAACTGCTCGCCGAACACCATCGGCTTCTCGACGGCGAGCTCGGATCGGTCGGAGGGACCCGGGTGACGCGTGAGGGCGACGGCAGCTGTTTCGTGTTCGAGTCCGTGTCGGGAGCCCTGGTCGGCGCGGTGCGAGCCGTGGCCGCCCACGACCGGCATCCGTGGCCCGAGCCGGTGAGGATCCGGATCGGGGTACACACCGGTGAGGCCCGACCCACCGAGGCCGGCTATCTCGGGCTGGAGGCCCACCTCGCCCGCCGGGTCGGGGCGGTGGGCCATGGCGGTCAGGTGGTGGTGACCGAGGCGGCCCGGGCGGCGGTGGCGGCAAATCCGGTCCCCGGCATCGGGTTCCGGGACCTGGGACTCCATCACCTCTCCGGGATCCCGGCTCCGGTTCGACTGCTCCAGGCGACGGGGCCGGGCCTCGGCGAGTCGTTTCCGCCGCTACGGGCGGTCCGGGCCTACGCGGCAGGGTTGCCGCTCGGGTCGCTGGTCGGTCGCGAGTCCGAGATCGAGGGGGCCCTGGAGGCGCTGTCGACGCACCGGCTGGTGACGTTGGTGGGGACGGGAGGTGCCGGCAAGACCCGGCTTGCCCGCGAGCTCGCCGACCGGCTCGGGCGGTTCGGTCCGGTGCCGTTGTTCGTCGAGCTGGCGAGCTCCGCCGAGCCTCGCCTCGTGCCGTCCCGGCTGGCTGCGGCTTTCGGGATCTCCGAGGACCTCGACGCCGATCCGACCGTTCGGATCGCTCACGCCGTCGGATCGGCGCCGGCCCTGGTGGTGCTGGACAACTGTGAGCACCTACTCCCCGGTCTCAGCCCCGTGGTCACCCGCCTGCTCGAGGCGGCGCCGGCCCTCACGGTGCTCGCCACGAGTCGATCCCCGATGGGAACGCCGGGCGAGCGGGTCGTCCGTGTCGACCCGCTGCCGCTGGGGGGCGATGGCGCCGACGGGCCCGCCGTCGAGTTGTTCGCCCTGCGGGCGGCAGCCGTTTCGGACGGCTTCCTGCTCGACGACACGACCCGGCCTCACGTCGAGCGCATCTGCCGGATCCTCGACGGGCTTCCGCTGGCGATCGAGCTGGCGGCCTCGATGACCAGGTTCCTGCCCGTACCCCAGCTGGCCGGGATCCTCGGGGAGCGTCTCGACGTGCTCGAGGGTGGCGAGGCCTTCCCCGAGCGACACCGGACCCTGCACGCCGCCATCGCCGGCAGCGTGGAGCTCCTCGACGAAGACGACCGCGTCGCCTTCCCCATGCTCGGGGTGCTGGTCGGTGCGTTCGGGCTCGACGACGCCGCCGCGGTGGCCGGCATCGAGCCGGTGAGGGCCGTTCATCTCATGCGGGATCTGAGCGATCGGTCGCTCGTGACCAGGACGGGCGACGAGTCCGCTCCGTTCGTCCTGCTCGATACGATTCGCCGCTTCGGCCTCGACCGGCTGCGGGAGGAGGGCAACGAGGTCGAGGCCCGGGACCGCCATCTCCGGCGTTTTCGGGATCTGGCCATCGAGGCACGCCGGGGTCTGCGTGGCCCGGGGGCTGCCGGGGTGATGCGGACGATGCGAGCCCTCCGACCCAACCTGCTGGCGGCCTTCGATCACGCGCTTGCCGAGCAGCGGGTCGAGATGGCGGTCGAACTCGTCGAGGGCCTGGTGGACGTGTGGGCGGTGCTGGCGGCAGCCGGCGAAGCCGACCTGACCGGGCGGCGGTTGCTGGAGGCCTGTGAGCGCCTGGGCGATCGGCGGCTCACCCTTCGGGCCGTCCTGAGCCTGCTCGAGAGCAGGCATCTGGCGGGCATGGGGGTCGAGCCGCAGGCCGGGCTCCCGGCCAGGTTGGCGGGGCTCGCCGTCGAGGCCGACGATCCCATCACGATGCTGCGGGCCGAGGTGTGGCTGGCGGTCTCCGGAGCGCTCCCGGTCGAGGCGGGCATGTCGGCCCTAGCCCGGCTCGAGGCGTCGGGGGAGTACCGGCCCACCGTGTTCGCCCTCGATGCGCTCGGGTGGATCGAGTGGTGGCGCGGGCGGCCGGAGGCGTCGCTGGCGATCTTCGAGAGGCTCCGGCACCTGGCGGAGGCCCGCGGCGACCCGCTCGGACAGATCGCCTCGATGGCGGGGTTGTTCGGTGCCTCCGACGATCCCGAGGCGGCCGACCGAGCCTGGGGCGTCATCGAGCACGTGGGGGCAAGGGCGGACGAGCTCGGGGTGGGATGGTGGCGCTCGGCGATGTATCAGTTCCTGGCCGCCGTGGAACGGCGGCGCGGCAGGTTGGAAGCGGCCGAGGAGTGGCTCGAGCGAGCCCATCGAGAGGTGGTCGAGCACGGGACCCTCCATCAGATCGGCTTCGTCGTCACCCACCAGGCCGACAATGCCTGGCGGCGGGGCGACCTCGAGGCAGCCCACCGGAAGATCGTCGAGTTCGCCCGGATCTGCCAGGAGAGCGATGAGTTCAATCCCTACGTCCCCGAGCTGGCCGCGGCCATCTCGGCGCAGACCGGCCGCCTGGAGGAGGCGGCCAGGCTCCTCGGAGCCGCCGAGCGCTGGCGCGAGCCGGGGGGGCTCACCGTGCACGGCAGCATGCTGCCTCCCTGGGACCGGCCGAGGATCGACGAGACCCGGGCACGGCTGCGCGAGCGGCTCGATCCGGACGTCCTGGCCGAGGCATGGGAGCGTGGCCGGGCCGACGCCCGCGAGGCGACGGTGGAGCTCGCCGTGTCGTTTGGCCGCGATCCGGATCCCACCGCCGAGGACCGTCTCCAGGCCTGGTGACGGCGCGGGGACCGGTCACGGCAGGACGACCACGACGGTCCCCACCGGGGCCCACTCGAAGAGGGTGGCCGCCTTGCCCAGGCTCTGTCGGACGCAGCCCGCCGAGCGGAACTCGCCGAGTTCCTCCTCGGACTGCATCGGGCGACCGTTGCCCCAGTACGGGATCGAGTGGAACCCGATGGCCACCCCGGACGTGGCCCGGGTGAACCGCACCATGTACTGCATGGTGATGCCATCGTGGCCGGCGGCGGCGGTCTCGGACTTCGAGAACACCTGGTAGGTGCCCGGGGCGGGCACGCCGTGCCGTCCCGAGACCAGGTAGGTGTCGGCGAGCGTGCCGTCCTCCTCGACGAGCCACACCCGCTGGGCTACGTTGGCGTAGACGATCCGCCGGCCGGTGCCCGAGTCCGCTGGAACCGCCGGCCGTTCATCGTCGTAGATCCGCTCGGCGATCTCATCGAACTCCTCGAACGGAGACGCCTTCGAGACCCCGTCCGAGGTCACCACCTTGATCACGGCGACGCGGTCCTCGCTCATCCCCTCCTGGCTGACGGTCCCCGAGATTTCCACCGCGGTCACGGTGCCGCGCGGGTGATCGACCGTCTCCCCGACGTCGAAGGCGAGGTCTTCGGCGCTCGCCCACGCCCCCCAACCCTCCTCGAGCTCGGTGCCGAAGGACACGAACAGGTCCTTGGAACCCAGTGCCAGCCGGGACGACTCGGCCATTGCATCCCACGCCGCGTCCATGTCGCCCCGGCCGACCAGCTCTAGCCAGGCGAGCACCGGCGCGGCCAGGGGGTCGATCGCCGGCGTGGTGACGGGTGGGGCCGTCGTCTCGGGCAGTCGTGTCGTGACCGTCGTCTCGGGCGGGATCGGGCCCTCTGTGGTCGTGGGGAGGTCGGTGCCCGTCGAGCACCCGTTCGCGACCAGGGTGACGACGAGCGCGACGGCGAGACGTGAGGGGCTCATGACCTCCCCTGTCTACCGGAAGGGCCTTCCGTCGCCAGGGCCCTCGGTCCTAACCTCGCCGGATGCAGTCCATCGTCGAGCGGTACGTGGAGCGGACGCCTCGGTCGGCCGCCCTCCACGCTCGCGCCGGCCGTTCGATGCCCGGCGGCGACACTCGGACGATCGTCTTCTTCACACCTCATCCGCTCTACATCGAAGGGGCTGCCGGCGCGGTGATGACCGACGTCGACGGCAACGATTACCTCGACCTTCTCGGCAACTACACCTCGCTCGTCCACGGGCACGCCCATCCGGCGATCGTCGAGGTGATCTCCCGACAGGCTGCCCGGGGAACCGCCCATGCCGCCGGGAACGAGGCCGCCGTCGAGCTCGCGGAGACCATCGTCGCCCGGGTCGCCTCGGTCGACTCGGTCCGGTTCGCCAACTCCGGGACCGAGGCGGTGATCCACGCAGTGCGGGCCGCTCGCGCGTTCACCGGACGTTCGATGGTGGTGAAGTTCGAGGGCGGGTACCACGGTTCGGCGGACGTGGCCGAGATCAGCGTCGACCCCGACCTGGCACATGCCGGTCCCGCCGGCGCCCCGGTGGCCGTGCCCGAAGGGCCGGGCATCCCCCCCGGCGTGGTCGCCGACGTCGTCGTCGCCCCGTACAACGATCTACCTGCCACCGAGGCGCTGCTCGGGCGCCTTGCCGGCCGGGTGGCGGCGGTGATCGTCGAGCCGATGCTCGGGTCGGCGGGGGCGATCCCCGCCGAGGCGGGGTTTCTCCGGGGCCTTCGCGAGTTGTGCGACCGGCATGGCGCCCTCCTGGTCTTCGACGAGGTCATCACCTTCCGTCTCGCCACGGGTGGACTCCAGTCGGTGTACGGGGTCCGGCCCGACCTCACCACCTTCGGCAAGGTCATTGGGGGAGGCCTGCCGGTGGGGGCGTTCGGCGGCCGGGCCGACGTCATGGACTGCTGGGCGAGGAAGGCGCGGTAGGTTTCAGCGCCGACGAATTTGCCGTTCTCGTAAAGTTGGGGGATGAGGGCGGCGATGGTTTCGGCGAGTTCGGCGTCGGAGAGGCGGAAGCCCATC
>JAWOJB010000065.1:0-20018 GCA_046484325.1 Acidimicrobiia bacterium
ACCGGTTGAGGTCGAGCGGCTCCTCCCGGCTGGACACGTGCTCGGCCGAGACCACCGTCCCCTGGATGACCATGATGTCGAGACCGGCCGCCAGGGCGTGAGGCGACAGCCCGCTCACGCGTTGAGGGGTCAGGCTGCCGGCGGTCACCACCCCGGCCGACTTCATCTCGGCGACCCGGCGGCCGATCAGCTCGGGCTTGATCGGCTCCAGGTAGATCTCCTGCATCCGGCGGGTGGCTTTCTCGGCGGGGAGCTCGGCGATCTCCTCGAAGACCGACTCGGGATCCTCGTAGCGGGTCCACAGGCCCTCCAGGTTGAGGACGCCGAGACCGCCGAGGCGGCCGATCTCGATGGCCGTCGCCGGGCTGAGCGCCCCGTCCATCGCCGAGCCCAGCATGGGCAGCTCGAACCGGAAGGCGTCCAGCTGCCAGCTGATGTCCACGTCGTCGGGGTCACGGGTCCGACGGCTGGGGACGATGGCGATGTCGTCGAGTCCGAAGGCCTGACGGCCCGATTTGCCGATGCCGATGTCGATGTCCACGAGATCCTCCGCCCGGGGGTTCCAACCCGGCCGAGGGTACCAGTCGGGGGGTAGGGACCGCCCACCGGTACCCTGCCGCCGTGCAACCGGCGCCCTCCGTCACCTCGGCCTCGTGGTCTGTCCGAGACTTCGTCCTCGTCGTGCTCGCCGGCTTCGCCGGCGGCGTGCTGGGGGCGGCGGCGGGCTTCGTCGCGAGCGACATCGGCACGGCCCTGGTGGCCGGCCTGGCCTTCCAGTACGGCGGCAACCTGGTCGGTCTCGCGCTCCTGTTGCGGACGAAGGGGCTGAGCTGGCACTCGCTCGGCCTCGATCTGCGCACCTCCGACGGCCGGTATCTGTTCCTCGGTTTCGCCCTCCTGATCGGCCTGGCGGTCGCCTTCTTCCCGCTGGCGTCGCTGCTCGGCCTCGAGAGTTCCGGCCAGGCGGTGGCCGAGGTGCTGCCGCAGTCCGACGGGGTCGCCGTCCGCATCCTCCTCGTGCTCGGGATCGCCCTGCTGGCGCCGCTCACCGAGGAGCTCATGTTCCGGGGCGTGCTGCTGCAGGCGCTGCAAGCGCGGGTGTCGATGCGAGCCGCCCTCCTGTGGTCGGCTGCGATCTTCGCCCTGTTCCATCTGCTGGGCATCTCGGGCGAGAACCCGGTCGCAGCCGCCGCCCTCGCCCTCCCCCAACTATTCCTTGTAGGCCTGGTGCTCGGCCGTCTGGTCCGCCGTCACGGGCGGCTCGGCCCGGCCGTGTTCGTCCACGCCGGGTACAACCTGATCGCGGTGATCCTCCTGCTCTTCGCCCTCGACCTGCCGATCTGAACGCCCGGGTCTTTCGCCGCTTGCCACCCCGGCCGGATCGTCGGACGACATGCACGGGATGAACCGGGGTTGCTGTTGATGTACCAGCGACTCGGCCTCCTGGCCCTACATGTCGCCAACCGTGGGCCGGGGAACACGAACTCCGTGTTCCCCAACCCTGGGTTGGCGGATTCGGGTGCCCGCCGGAGGTGCCATCATCGGCGCTGCAACCGCCCGAGTGCCCGGGAGAACCGCCATGACGGTGTCCGTGACCTGCGTGGGTCTGGCCGTGATCGACCTCGTGATGTGGATCGAGCGTGTGCCCGAGCGACCCGGTAAGCACATCGCCCGGCGGGCCGAGACGATCGGAGGAGGTCCGGCGGCGACGGCCGCCGTGACCATCGCCCGCCTGGGAGGAGTGGCCCGATTCGCCGGCCGGATCGGCGACGACGAGCGCGGGGATCGGATCCTGGCCGGGCTCGTCGCCGAGGGAGTCGACGTGAGCGGGGTCCGGCGGGTCGAGGGCGCGACCTCGCCGGTGTCATCGGTCTTCATCACCCCCGAGGGCGACCGGACGGTCATCAACCACACCGACCCCAACCTGTACACGGTGCCCCCCGACGCCGCCATCATCCAGCCGTCCGACGCCATCCTGGCCGACGCCCGCTGGCCGGCCGGGGCGCTGGCGGCGATGGCCGCCGCCCAGCGGTACGAGGTCCCCGGAGTCCTGGACTTCGACCGCACCGACCCGGCCCCTCTCGCCGAAGCGGCCGCCCGGGCGACCCACGTCGTAGCGGCCGAGCCCGCGCTCGCCGAGTTCGTCGGGGCGCCCGACCCCGCCACCGCCCTCCGTCGGCTCCGCGAGCGGACGGGTGCCTGGATCGCCGTCACCACCGGGGGCGGAGGCGTCTCGTGGCTCGAGGACGGGGGCGTGGAGACCCTCCGGCCACCGTCCGTCGACGTGGTCGACACCCTCGGCGCCGGCGACGTCTTCCACGGGGCGTTCACCCTCGCACTGGCCGAGGGACGCCACGAGCCCGAAGCCCTCCGGTTCGCAACCGCCGCCGCAGCCCTCAAGTGCACCCGACCGGTGGGTCGCGCCGGGATCCCCGCCCGCTACGAGGTCGAGGTACTCGTCGGCGAGGCATGGTCGTGAGGCTGGCCGTCGGAGCGGTGGCGCGGGCCGGCTACGACATCTCGCTGGCCACCGATACGGCGCGAGTCGCCCGCGACCTGCTCGTCGCCAACCACGAGGTCTCCGGCCCGACCTCGACGGTCGTGGGCACGCCGGACCTGCCGCTCGACACCCGCAACGTTGACGCCGCCGTGGTGCTTCAGGCCACGTTCACCGATGCCACCATCGCCCTGTCGCTGATCGGGCCCCCCTCGGTGCCCATCCTGCTCTGGGCCTTCCCCGAACCCCGGACTGGTGACCGTCTCCGGCTGAACTCATTGGCGGGGATCGAACTGGCCGCCTTCGAGCTGACCCGGGCCGGCCACGACCTTCGCTGGCTGTACCTCGATCCGTCGCATCCGGCGGCGGCCGAGCGCGTCGCCCACGCCCTCGGCCCCAAGCCACCGGCGCCGAGGCCGGGGCCGTCGGTGGGCCCCGACCCGGCCGCCGGCGCCGAGCTGGCGGCCAGGCTCGCCGGTGTCCGGGTGGGGTTGATCGGCGAGCACCTGGCCGGCCTGACCCCCGGTGGGGCGACGGTCGACGAGCTGATCAGCCTCGGCGCGCCGGGGCTGGAGCGGGTCGAGCTCGACGAGCTGTTCCAACGAGCCCGCCACGAGCCGCTCGCCGACCGGCGTGAGCGAGTTGCCGACCTCGAGGGGGTGGACGGACTGGATGCCGAGGCGGTGGAGAGGACCCTCCGCCTCCACGGCGGCCTGGTGACGCTGGCAGCCGATCACGGCTGGACCGCCGTCGCCACCCGCTGCTGGCCGGAGTGCTTCACCGACTTCGGAGGGGCGGCCTGCGCCGCCCAGGGCATGCTCGCCGACGACGGGATCCCGGCCACGTGCGAGGCCGACGTCTTCGGCGCGTTCACCTCGCTGCTCCTCCAATGGTCGGCGGGCCGCCCCGGCCTGATCGCCGAGCTCGTCGACCTGGACCCCGATGACGGGACCCTGGCGATCTGGCGGTGTGGCATCGCACCGAGGTCGATGGCGCACCCCGGCGACCGTCCCCAGGCCACCACCCACCCGAACCGTGGCCTACCGCTCCTCCACCAGTTCCGGCTGGCGCCCGGGCGGGTCACGGTGGCCCGCCTCAGCCGAACCCGCCACCGGCCCCGCCTCGTGCTGGGCGGCGGCGAGATCGTCGACCGTCCCCGGCCCTACGCCGGGACCTCGGCCGTGGTGCGGCTGGACCGGCTGGGGCCGGACGTGGTGGGAAGGGTCGTCGCCGAGGGCCTCGGCCACACCTTCGGCGTCGTCCACGGCGACGTGAGGCCCCAGCTCGCGGGGCTGGCCGAGCACCTCGACCTCGAGGTCGTCTGGCTCTGATCGGCCGGCACGCTCATCCCGCCAGGCCGACCTTCCTCCGGACCGACTGCATCTCCGCCTCGGACCGCTGACGCGCCTCGAGCGCCCCCTTCTGCATGATGTGGGTGACCTCGGCGTCGTCGAGGGCCTTGAAGCGGCTGCGGATCGGGGTCAACCCCGCGACCACGACCTCGGCCACCGCCTCCTTGAACGGCCCGTACCCGGCGTCGTGGAACTCGGCCACCAGGTCGCCGACCAACCGGCCCGAGAAGAACGAGCTGAGCTCGAGGAGGTTGGCGATACCCGGCTTCCGCTCCCAGTCGTACTCCACGAATCGCTCCGAGTCGGTCACCGCCGACCTGATCTTCTTGCGGATCACGTCCGGCTCGTCGGTGAGCAGGACGTAAGCGCCTGGCGACGCGTCCGACTTGGACATCTTCGCGTAGGGGTCGAGGAGCGACATGACCCGGGCACCCAACGTGGGGGTGATGCGCTCGGGGACCGGGAACTCGTCGCCGAACCGCGAGTTGAACCGCTCGGCCAGGTCCCTGGTCAGCTCCAGGTGCTGGGTCTGATCGTCGCCGACCGGGACGGCATGGGCCTTGTGGAGGAGGATGTCTGCCGCCATGAGCACCGGGTACGCCAGCAGGCCCAGGTTCTGGCCGGCCTTGTCGGCCTTGTCCTTGTACTGGGTCATCCGCTCGATCTGGCCGATGCCGGTGATCGTGGAGAGGATCCAAGAGAGCTCGGCGTGTTGCGGGACCTGGCTCTGGTAGTAGAGGAGCGACTTCGCCGGGTCGACCCCCACCGCCAGCAGCGTCTTGGCGGTGGTACGCCGGGCCGACGAGAACTGCTCGGCGTCGTAGGGCACCGTCATGGCGTGGAGGTCGACGACGCAGTAGATGGTGTCGTAGTCCGCCTGCATCTCGACCCAGTTGCGCAACGCGCCCACCAGGTTGCCGATGTGCAGCTCGCCGGTGCCGGTCGGCTGGATGCCCGAGAACACCCGTTGTCGTTCGTTCACGTTGCGTCCACTCCTCGACTGATCAGACGGGCGAGGTTACCGCTGTGTGCCGTGCGCGATGCGCAGTGCGCAATGCACACGGCGCATCGCCCTATCCCATCCTCGTCCCCGCCGCCCAGTCGGCGTGGAGATGGGCGTACACCCCGTCGCGCTCGACGAGATCGGCGTGGGAGCCACGTTCGACCAGCTCGCCCCGGTCGAAGACGAGCACGAGGTCGGACGCCTCGGCGGTCGAGAGCCGGTGCGCCACGGTGATCGACGTTCGGCCGGCGATGAGCCGGCCCATCGCCCGCCGGAGCTGGACGTCGAGGGCGGGGTCGACCGCCGAGGTCGCCTCGTCGAGCACCAGCAGGTCGGGGTCGACCATCCACGCCCGCACGAGGGCCACGAGCTGACGCTCGCCGGCCGAGAGCTGGGAACCGCGCTCCCCCACCGGGGTGGCGAGCCCGTTCGGCAGCGAGTCGAGCCAGTCGGTGAGCCCGAGGTCGGCGAAGGCCAGCCGCAGGGCGTCGTCGGGGACCCCGGGCCGGCCATAGCGAACGTTCTCGGCCACGGTCGTGTCGAACAGAAAACCCTCCTGGGGCACGTAGGCGACCCGGTTGCGCAGGGAGGCGAACCGCACCCGGCGCACGTCGATGTTGCCCACCTCGACCCGGCCGTCGGTGGGGTCGAGGAGACGGGCGACCAGCTTGGCGAACGTGGTCTTGCCGGATCCGGTCTCACCAACCACAGCCACCCGGCACCCCGCCGGGACGTGCAGGTCCACGTTGCGCAGAGCTTGCTCTCCCCCCGGGTAACGGAACCCGACGCCGACGAACCCGACGTCCAGCCGGTCGTCGGGGAGGTCGACGCCGTCGACCGGATCCGCCAGATCGACCGGCGTGTCGAGCACCTGGAGAACCCGGCGGACCCCGGCCGCCGCCGCCTGGGCGATGTCGAGGGTCTCAACCAGGGTCTGCACCGGCTGCACGAGCAGGTTGACGAGGAACAGGAGCGCCAGCAACGTCCCGGCGGTGATGCCCCCGTCCTGGCCCAGCAGCACCCCTCCGGCGATCACCCCGGCGGTGATGAGGCCGGCGAACACCTCGGCGCTCGAGAACAGGAACGAGCCGAGCTTCGAGGTCCGGAACTCAGCCGAGAACTGGGTGTCGAGCGCCCCACGAACCTTGTTCATGGTGGGGCCCTCCGCCCCGTAGGCCCGGACCGCCTCGAGCCCGGAGATGGACTCGCCCATCGCCGAGAGCGAGTCGGCCACGGTCTGGCGGACCCGGTCGTGCGCCCGGGCGAGGATCCGCTGGAACCAGACGAGCAGCAGGGCGTAGAAGGCCACCGCCCCGACCACCATCAGCGCCAGCCGCCACTCGTAGAGGAGCATGGCGGTGATGGCCAGCAGCACCTGGGCGGAGCCCACGAGCATCCCGATGCCCCCCCAGTCCATGAAGTCCTGGATGCGGGCGATGTCCGAGGTCACCCGGGCGACCAGCGCCCCTCGCTGCTCCGACTGCACGTGGAGGGACGACAGCCGGTGGAGGTGCGCGAACGTGCGGACCCGGAGGTCGGCGAGCCCGGTCGCCGCCGCCCGACCCAGCCGATACAGGGCCATCCGCTGGGAGAAGGCGGCCACCACCATCGCCGCCAGCGCCACCGCCCCCTTCTCGAGCACCCCGGCCAGGTCGACCCCACCGGGCGCGAACAGATCCTGGTCCACCACCCGCTGGATCACCACCGGCACCACGAGTTGGAGCGAGGTGCCGATCACGGTCAGCACGACCGTGACCGGGAGCCCGCGCCGGAGGGCCGGGGCGATCTGCAGCACCCGGCGGATGGCCGTCGTGGTGGGGATCGGTGCCTGGGTCATGGCTCGCCCTCCGCCGCCCTCGCCGCGGCATCCTGCTCGTAGGCCTGGAGGAGGCGGGCATAGCCGGGGACCGAGAAGAGCAGATCCTCGTGCCTCCCCTGGGCGACCACCCTCCCGCCCTCGACGAAGATCACCTCGTCGGCGAGGGCGATGCTCGAACGCCGGTAGGCGACGATGACGATCGTGGACGGGAGTTCCGCCCGGATCAGGCCCTTCAGGATCTGGGCCTCGATCGAGGGATCGACCGCCGATGTGGCGTCGTCGAGCACCAGCAGACGAGGCTTGCGAACGAGGGCCCTGGCGAGGGCGATCCGCTGGCGCTGACCCCCCGACAAGGTCGTCCCGCGCTCCCCGAGGCGCGTGTCGTACTCGGCGGGCAGGCGCCGGATGAACTCCTCGGCCCCCGACAGGCGGGCGGCCTCGAGCACGGCCGCCCGGTCGACGTCGAGACCGAAGGCGATGTTGCCGTAGACCGTGTCGTCGAAGAGGAACGGCTCCTGGGCGACGAAGGCCACCTCGCCGGGGAGCTGGGATCGGGCGAAGTCGCGCAGGTCGCGCCCGTCGAGCAGGATGCGGCCGCGGGCGGGATCCCACAGGCGGGCGAGCAGGGTGGCGAGGGTCGTCTTGCCCGAGCCGGTGGGGCCCACGATCGCCACGATCTTCCCCGACGGGATGTCCACCGCCACCGACTCGAGCACCAGGTCGTCCCCCTCGTAGGAGAAGGCGATGCCCTCCCCTGCCACGGTGGCCCCCATGGGCGCGTGGGAGACCTGCAGCTCGCCGTAGGAGACGACATCGGTCACCTCGAGCACCGCCTCGACCCGCTTCCAGGCGGCCAGGCTGGCCGAGACCTCCCACAGGACGAACCCGATGAGCTGGATCGGGAAGGCCAGCAGCGACAGGAGGTAGGAGGCCGTGATCAGGTTTCCGGCGGTCAGCATCCCGGCGTCCACGCGGAACGCCCCCAAAACCACGATGAGGATCATCGTCACCTGCGGCAGGGTCTCCACCAGCGCCCGGTAGCCGGTCCAGACCCTGGTCACCTCGATCAGTTCGTCGCGGAGGCCGTCCGAGGCCGACCGCATCCGCGCCACCTCGTCCGCCTCCCGGCCGAGGGCCTTGACGGTGAGCGCACCGTCGACGCTCTCGTGGGCGACCGAGCTGACCCGGCCCCGGTGCTGCTGAACCCGCTCGAAGGCGGCGAAGGTCCGCCAGCTCCCTCGCACGTCGAGTGCCACGGTGATCCCGAGCATGACGAGGGCCACGACCCCCAGCGTCCAGTCGGTCACGAACAGGAGGACGATCGTCCCGACGAGGAGCAACGACGCCCCGATCGAGAACGGCAGCGGGCCCAGGACGAAGGTCGCCTGGGAGGCGTCCGAGTCGCTCACCGCCAGCAGGTCGCCGGTCGACTGCTTCCGGAACCAGGCCAGCTCGAGCCCGAGCATGTGGTCGACCATGCGCCCCCGCAGGTCGGCCTGGGTCCGGGCCTGGGCCCACGTGGCGCCGATCCGGCGGAGGACGATGCCGGTCGCCTTCCACAGCGCCACCGCGGCCACCGCCAGCACCACCGGAAGCACCAGGCCGGCCGGGTCCTCCCCCTGCTCCAGCACGGGGACGATGAGCTCATCGGTCGCCCAGCCGATCACCTGGGCAGAGGCCACGATGGCGGCGGCGAACATGGCCGCGCCCACCACCCCCAGGCCGAAGGCCAAAGGGTGCATGCCGACCAGGCGGGCCACCAGCCGGCGGCCGCCGGACAGCACCGATCCGAGCGTGGGTGTGACGTCCATGACGGGAAGGGAGTCCAAGAGGCGACTCCGATGGTAGGAGGCCGCCGGTCGGCGGCGGGCGGGATTTGCCAGGGCCGATCGACACTGGAACGCCATGGCGACGAGAGAGACGGTGAGCTCATGAGCGACGCACCGGAACTGGACACGAAAGGACCGCGAATGGTGCTGTGGGGGACCGGCATCGCCCTCGGTCTGCTCGCCGTCGTGGCCCTCGTCCTCGGCACCCGGCCGGGCCCGACTCTCGACCCCGCCACCCCCGAGGGGACCGTGCAGATCTACGCTCAGGCCGTGATCGACGGTGACGAGGAGACCGCCCGGTCGTTGCTGGATCCCGAGACCCTGGAGCGGTGTGAGGACCGGCTTTTCTGGGACGGCGAGGTCCGGATGCGAGTGGCCATCGGCGACTCGACGATCACCGGGGACGAGGCTCGGGTCGTGGTGACCGTGACCCAGTCCTACGGCGAAGGCCCCTTCGACGGAGGGCAGTGGTCGAACACCGAATCGTTCCGGTTGAGGATGGTCGACGGCTCGTGGCGGGTCCGGTCGGGCCCGTACCAACTCGTCCCGTGTTCGGAGGTGCTGCGATGATCGCAATCGTCCCGCTGCTGGTTCTCGGGCTCATCGTGGCCGGCGTCGTCGCGCTGACCCGCCGTCGCTCCGACCCCTTCCACGCAGGCGCCGGAGGGGGCGGCGAAGGCGAGCTCCGCCGCCTGTTCCTGTATGGCGTGCTGTTCATCGCCCTCGCGCTCACTGCCGTCGGCGCCTACGGGCTCCTCCGGCTGGTTCTGGCCGGCCCGGAGCCCGTTGTCGGATCGAACGCCGACGAACTGGCGCGCAACCTGGCCTTCGTCATCGTGGCAGCCCCGGTGTACGCACTCCTCTGGCGATCGATCCGGAGGCGCCTGGCCGACCCGGAGGAGCGAGCCTCGTTCGGATGGTCGGCGTTCATGGCCGTGACCCAGCTGCTGGCTCTCGTCATCGCCGCCACCGCACTGGCCGAGCTGATCGTCGTGGTATTGCCGGTCGACCAGGCCTGGGTCGATTCGACCGCCAGGTTCGTGGTCGCCGGGGCGGTATGGGGCTGGCATTGGTGGTTGTTCCGCCAGGACGGGGTGCGGCCGACCACCGGACGGGCCCTCACCTTGCTGGGCGGATCGGCCTTCGGCCTGCTCGTCCTGTCCTTCGCCATCGGCGCGATGCTGGTACCCCTCGCTGCCTCTGCCTACGAGCGGATCTTCAGCGAGGCGATCATCGGCGGATCGGCCGAGGCTGTCTGGCGAGCGCTGGCCTGGACGCTGACCGGCGGGCTCGTCTGGTTCTGGTACTGGCTGAGGCATGGCCTGGGGCTCGAACGCAGCCGGCTCTGGCATGCGTACACCCTCCTGCTCGGCGTGCTCGTCCCGCTCATCACGATGCTCACGGCGGCGGGGACGCTCCTCGCTCTGGTGCTGGTCTGGACGTTCGGCGACACCTTCGGCGACGGAGCCGTCTCGTGGTTCGAACCGGTCCCCCCGACCCTGGTGATCGGCCTGGTGGCACTGGCCGTCTGGGCGTATCACCGGATGGTGCTCGGCACCGATGCCGCCGTGTTCCGCACCGAGCCGGGACGGATCTACCGCTACCTGATCGCCGGGGCGGGGCTCGCCGCCGCCGCGGTCGGGATCGGTGCCATCGTGTCCGCCGCGATCGAGGCGCTGCAGCCGGCCACGGCCGGCGAAGGGCCGATCAACACGCTCCTCTACGGGGTGACGGCGCTCGCCGTCGGCGGCCCGGTCTGGTGGGCGTCGTGGCGCAAGGCCCAGGCGGCGGCGAAGGCCGACCCCGAGACCGAGCTCCGGTCTCCCAGCCGGCGCAGCTACCTGGTGCTCTGGGTCGGTGTGGTCGGGGTCGTGGCCCTGATCGCCCTCATCGTCACCGTGTACCAGTTCGTCGAGGGCGCCCTCGAGGGCCGTTCGCTCGTGGTGGTGCTGAACTCGGCCCGCGGTGCCATCGGCACGCTGGTGGCGGCGGGGGCCATCGGCGCCTTCCACCTTGCCGTGTGGCGCTCCGATCGGGCGGCCGTGCCTGCCGACGCACCGCGCCGGATCCGCCACGTGCTCGTGGTGGGCGGCGAGGACGCCGACCGGGTGGCGGCCGAGATCCGCGAGCGGACCGGCGCCCACGTGGCGGTGTGGCACCGTCTGGACGACGGGGCGGTGACCCTCGACACCGAGTCGGTGCTCGAACGCCTGGCCGAGCTCGACGAACCCCGTGTGCTGGTCGTAGCCGAGCCCGGCGGCCCGGAAGTGGTGCCGTACCGCCTCTGAGACAAGACCAACCCAGGGCTGGGGAACACACAGATCGTGTTCCCCAGCCCACGGTTCGAGCCGGCGAACGGCTCAGAGGGCCCGCTCCACCACCGCCATCGTCCCCAGGTACCGGGCGCAGTGCTGCTCACCCGCCCAGACATCGGCCTGGGCCACGATGAGCAGCCTTCCCCGCTTCACGACCTCGCCGCGGCATCGGAGGCGATCCTCCTCCGCCGGTCGCAGCAGGTGGATGGTGTACTGCGAGGTGAGCACCGATCGCCCCTCGGGCACGATCGTCGAGGCCGCTCCGCCGGCGGTGTGATCGGCGAGGGTCGCCACCACCCCGGCGTGGGCGAACCCATGCTGCTGACGAAGCCGCTCCGAGACGTCGAGCTCGGTGTCGAGCCACCCCTCCCCCGCGGCCACGAGCCGTACGCCCAGGTCGGCGATGAACGGGGCCTTCCCGAACACCGCCTGGAGGCCGGGATGAGGCTCGTTCACGATCGATCCGATCCGGGGCCTCCCCGCCTCGGTTCGACCGGGTCGGCGACGCTCTCCTCGACCGGCTCGGCAATGGGTGCCATCAGGTCCGCATCGACCGTGATGACGACGAGCTCATCGGGCTCGACGGCGATCACCCTCAACTGGCGGCCAAGGTCCATGGTGCACTCCTCTCCACGTGTCGACTCAGGAACTCGACACCGGACTGGAAGGGGCTCTCGCTGCGAACCCCCCACCGGCGCATCGCCCCCTCCCAGTCCTCGAACACCGCCTCGATCCAGGCCCGGTCGGATGTCAGGAGCATGCCGGTGCGCGTGACGAGCGCCAGTGCCTCGACCTCGGCGGCGGCGGCCCGGTAGCCGCGCTCGTGCTCGACGACCTTGCCGCGCAGCGCCACCGCCCCCATCGCCACCCGCACCCCGGGCACGACCCCGTGCTCGGCGAGCAGCTCGTCGAGGCGCTTGGTGGCGTAGATCCCGCACGGGGGTGAGCCCCCGCAGGTCTCGACGGCATGGGGGACGTCGACGGCGGGTCCACCGGCGAGGCAGCGTGCAGCGAGCCGGGCAGCCTGCCAGCGCTCCCGGGCGCCGAACAACCCGGACGCCTCGACCCGCCACAGCCGGAAGCCCGCCACGGGTGCAGGAGACCAGGCCTCGCCAAACCGGACCCGGACCCGGTCGAGCAGATCGTCGATCAGCAGCCCCAGCCCCCGCTCGCAGCCGGCGATCTCCGCGTCGACCGCCCGCGTCTGAGCCTCCACGCCGGCCAGCCGCTCGTGCAGGTGACGGAGCTCGAACTCGAGGGTTCGCCGCCGGCCGCGGCGCCTCTCCACACTCTGCTCGAGACGATCGACCGGGACGAGCTCACCGGCGATCGGATACCGGACCCGGTAGGTCGCCAGCTCGGCCCGAAGCCGATCGATCTGCGACCCGGGTTCCGACACCGACGCCCTCCGATCCTCGGGGGGCGATCGTAGGATCCCGAACACCTGTTCGCAACCGGGTGATTGACGGCGCATCCCGGTCGGGGCATACTGCGGCTCCGATGACTCCGGCGACCGTCATCATCATTATCGACTAGGTGCACGCCCGACCGGCGTGTGCCCGAGACCCTCTGCCCCGGCAGAGGGTTTTCTCATGAGAGGACACGACATGGCCCCCAGCCTGGAGATCTACGACACCACCCTGCGAGACGGTGCCCAGCAGGAGGGCATCTCGCTGACCGTTGGTGACAAGCTGCGGATCGCCGGCCTGCTCGACGAGCTCGGGGTGCACTACATCGAAGGGGGCTGGCCGGGTGCGCTGCCGAAGGATGACGAGTTCTTCCGCCGGGCCCGGACCGAGCTCTCCCTGGGCGGTGCCACGCTGGTGGCATTCGGGTCGACCCGCCGCCCGCGAGGCTCGGTGGCCGAGGACACCCAGCTTCGAGCCCTGCTCGCGGCCGAGACCGAGGTCATCTGCATCGTCGGCAAGGCCTGGGACTACCACGTCCGCGAGGCGCTCCGGACCGACCTCGACGAAGGCGTCCGCATGGTGGCGGAGTCGATCGAGTTCCTGCGCTCCCACGACCGGAGGGTGTTCTTCGACGCCGAGCACTTCTTCGACGGCTTCCGATCGGATCCCGGGTTCGCTCTGCGGGTGGCGAGGGGGGCGGTGGACGCCGGGGCCGAGCGGGTGGTGCTGTGCGACACCAACGGCGGCACCCTTCCCCACGAGATCGTGGACACGATCGGCAAGGTCCGCGCCGAGGTGCCCGAGGCGGAGGTGGGAGTCCACTTCCACAACGACGCCGGCTGCGCGGTGGCCTCGTCGCTGGCGGCCGTGCAGGCCGGGGTCCGGCAGATCCAAGGATGCGTCAACGGGTACGGGGAGCGCACCGGCAACGCCGACCTGTGCTCGATCCTGCCCGACCTCGTCCTGAAGATGGGGATCCCGGTGGTCGACGAGGAGCGGCTTGCCCGCCTCGCCCCCATCTCCCACCATGTCGCCGAGGTGGTCAACCTCAACCTCGACCCTCACCGCCCCTACGTGGGGACCTCGGCGTTCACCCACAAGGCGGGCCTCCACACCTCGGCCCTCGCCCGGCGGGCGGACGCCTACGAGCACACCCGGCCGGAGCTCGTCGGCAACCACACCCGGATGGTCGTGTCCGAGCAGGCGGGCCGGGCCTCGGTGCAGGCGAAGGCGGCCGAGCTCGGGCTCGAGATGGACGGCGACCTGGCGAGAGCGGTACTCGACCGGGTCAAGGAGCTCGAGTACCGGGGATACCACTTCGAGGCGGCCGACGGCTCGTTCGAGCTCCTCGTGCGGCGGGCGACCGGATGGGAGCAGCCGTTCTTCTCGCTCGAGTCGTTCCGGGTGTTCACCGAGCGGCGGGCCGACGAGGAGATCGTGGCCGAGGCAACCGTCAAGGTGTCGGTCGGTGGCCGGCGGGTGGTGACGACCGGCGAGGGGGTCGGCCCGGTGCACGCCCTCGACGAGGCGCTGCGGGCGGCCCTGGCCACCGCCTACCCCCAGGTCGACCGGCTCCGGCTCACCGACTATCGGGTCCGGGTGCTCGACTCCACCGACGGGACCGGGGCGGGGGTACGGGTGCTGATCGAGACCTCGGACGGCGATGAGGCGTGGGGGACGATCGGGGTCCACGAAAACGTGATCGAAGCCTCTTGGGAGGCCCTGGTCGACGGCCTGGTGGTGGGCCTCCTCCGGCTGGGGGGCTGACCGGCGCCGAGCAAAGAGCCAACCCTGGGTTGGGGAACACACAGATCGTGTTCACCGGCCCACGGTTCGGCCGCTTCCCAGGTCAGGCGAGCTCGAGCCGTGCGATGCCCTCGAGGCGGCGTCGGCGTGGAGCACCGGCACCCGATGGTGGACCGCCACCACGGCACATGAGGAAGTCGGCCAACCGGCGAATCGGCAGCGGAGTGAGAGTCGCCGCAACCCGGACCGTCCCCGCCAACCGTGGGCCCGGGACCACACTGGGTGTGTTCCCCAGCCCTGGGTTCGCTGTACGACCCTCCTGCTCAGCCCCCGGTGACGAGGGGGAGGCCGGTGGATGCCCAGGAGAGCACGCCCCCGTCGAGCTCGGCGACGTCGTCGAAACCCAGGTCTCGCATGAGATTGGCGGCGGCGTCGCTGCGGTTCCCCGAGCGGCAGTACATCACATACGACGCCTCCCGGTCGAGGGCCGCAATCCGGTCGGCGAAGTCGGCGGCATAGAAGTCGATGTTGAGCGAGTCCTCGATGTGCCCGGCGGCGTACTCCTCGGGGGTGCGGATGTCGAGCACGACCACGCCGTCCGACGTCGCCAGGCCTGCGGCGGTCTCGGCGTCGACGAGGCGCACGCCGGGCTCGGTGGCCACGGCGGCGCCCCCGCAGGCGGCTACCAGCACGGACAGCAGGGCGATGATTATCAATGCAGAGCGACGCATATGTCCATGATGCCCGATCCCCCGCGACAACGGCAACCCTACGATCCGGCCATGCCCCCCGGCACCCACATGACCCCCGACGAGTTCCGCCGGGCCGGCCACGACCTCGTCGACTGGATCGCCTCGTACCTCGAGGGGATCGACGGGTACCCGGTGCTCTCACCGGTGGCCCCCGGCGAGATCCGCTCCCGGCTCCCGGCCCACCCCCCCGCCGAGGGTGAGCCGTTCGCCGCCGTCCTCGCCGACGTGGAGTCCATCATCCTGCCGGGCATCACCCACTGGCAGTCACCCTCCTTCTTCGGGTTCTTCCCCGCCAACGCCTCCGAGCCGGCCGTGCTCGGCGAACTGCTCTCGGCGGGGCTGGGCATCCAGGGCATGCTGTGGGCCACCTCCCCCGCAGCCACCGAGCTCGAGACCCTCGTGCTCGACTGGCTGGCCGAGATGGCCGGCCTCCCCGAGGGCTTCCGGTCGAGTTCCCGGGGTGGTGGCGTGATCCACGGGTCGGCTTCGGAGGCGACGCTGGTGGCGATCCTCGCCGCCCGGGAACGTGCCACCCACCTCGCGTCCAACCGACACGGGGCAGGCGGGGACCTGGTCGCCTACACCTCCACCGAGGGCCACTCCTCGGTCGAGAAGGCGGTCCGGATCGCCGGTCTCGGAACCAACCGGCTCCGGATGGTGGAGGTCGACGAGGCCTTCGCCATGGACCCCGACGATCTCGAGCGCCAGGTGGTCGCCGACCGGGCCGAGGGGCTCACGCCGACGGTGGTGGTGGCGACGATCGGCACCACCTCGTCCACGGCGATCGACCCGATCCGGGCGATCGGAGAGATCTGCCGGGCCCACGGAGTGTGGCTGCACGTGGACGCCGCCTATGCCGGCACCGCCGCCATCTGCCCCGAGTTCCGCTGGATCCAGGACGGCCTCGAGCTGGCCGACTCCTACTGCTTCAACCCCCACAAGGGGATGCTCACCAACTTCGACTGCAGCGCGTTCTGGGTCGCCGACCGCGACCACCTCGTCCAGACCCTCACCGTCGTCCCCGAGTACCTGCGCAACCGGGCCTCGGCCGCCGGCGAGGTGATCGACTACCGGGACTGGCAGATCCCGCTCGGTCGCCGGTTCCGGGCCCTCAAGCTGTGGTTCGTGATCCGTCACTACGGGGTGGACGGTCTCCAACGCCATGTACGGGGCCACATCGCCCTCGCCCAGGAGTTCGCCGGGTGGGTGGAGGCCCATCCCGACTTCGAGATCGCCGCCCCCCATCCGCTGTCCCTGGTCTGCTTCCGGCACACGGGCGGCGACCGGGCCAACCAGCGGATCATGGACCAGGTCAACACCTCGGGCGAGGCCTACCTCACCCACACCAGGCTCGGCGGCGCGCTCACGCTGCGGATGGCGATCGGCGGGAGCCGAACCGAGCGGCGCCATGTCGAGCGGGCCTGGGAGGCGATCGTCCGGGCCGCCCCCGCCTGAGCGCCCCTCACGTCTCGAGACCCACCAGCCGCCGGGTCATCGACGCCGTCGCCCCCCACAGGATCTCTCCCTCGACCTCGTAGAACCACACCCGACGGTCGCCCCAGAGCTCGTACCGCCACCGTGCCTCGTCGGCGAGCTCGGCCAGTGGGGGCACCAGCACCCGATCGACCTCCCGGGGTGAGGGGTGGAGCATCGGCTCGCCGGCCAGCCGGCCCACCACGGGCACCACCAGCAGCGAGAACTCGACAGTGTGGATGGCCGGGAGATATCCGAGCACCTCGACGGCCCCCGGCTCGATTCCCACCTCCTCATTCGCCTCCCTCAGGGCGGTTTCGACGGGCCCGGAGTCCCCGGGATGGGGCCGGCCGCCGGGAAAGGCCAGATGGCCGGCATGGGTGGGCATGGTCAACGGCCGCTTGGTCAGGATCAGCCGGATGTCGCCAAGCCGATCCTCGTAGAGGGCCGCGAGCACCGCCGCCCTGGGCAGATCGCCACCCGGCGGTTCCTCGGCGACGACATGGATGCGATCCCACACGAGACGGCGATGGTACGACCGGATACGCTTCTCGCGGGATGGTGCCCGAACGATTCGCCACCGAACGCCTCGTCCTCCGACGCTTCCACCGCCGCGACGCCGAGGCGGTGGCCGAGGCCGTGCGTGCATCGATGCCCGAGTTGCAGCAGTGGCTGCCCTGGGCCCATCCCGGCTACGGCCGCGACGAGGCCACCGCCTTCATTCGTGAGTCCTCCCAGGCCTGGCGGGACGGGCGGGCCTTCGACTTCGCCATGCGAGACCTCGGCCGGCCGTGGCTGCACCTGGGCAACGCCTCGATCTGGTTCGTGTCACGGATGGGGCGCACCGGCGAGATCGGCTACTGGGTCCGAAGCGACCGGGCCGGCAACGGCGTCGCCACCGAGGCGACTGCCGCCCTCGTCGAGCTCGGCTTCGACGAGCTCGGCTTGCACAAGATCAACCTGCGGATCGCGGTCGGAAACCTGGCGAGCGAACGGGTCGCCGCCAAGCTGGGATTCCACCGGGAGGGGATCCTCCGCGAGGAGCTGCTCATCGGCGGGCAGTGGGTGGACCACACCCTCTTCTCCCTGCTCGAGCGCGAGCACCGGCACTCACCAGTGGCCACCGAGGGCTGACCACGTCTCACGTCCCACGTCTCACGTCCCACGCCCCACGTCCCACGTCGCACGTCTCACGTCTCACGTCGCACGCTCTCCCCCACGAAGCGCAAGAAGGGATCTCGAGCCTTGTCCCCCACGAAGTGGGGGAAGGGGCCCCCGCGGCGAAGCCGTGGGGTAGGGGGGCCGCCTCTCCAACGCCGCTCGCCGGCCCGGGGACACACCACAAAGACCTTGGCCGGAACTCCCGGGCGACCCTGCAACCTCGTAAGCTCCCTCCCACTCCGGAGAAGGGACGGATCGACCCATGGCCAAAATGACCGTCGTCTGTCACGGGTGCCGAGGCTCGGTCCCGGTCAGCGGTCCCAAGTTCCATCGCTATGGCGGCGGCACCACCTGCCTCGAGATCAAGCTGGCCGACGACCATCGCCTCCTCATCGACGCCGGCACCGGCGCCCTCGCCATCCTCGAGGACCTTCCGATCGGCCGCCCCCTGCGGTTCACCATCCTCGTCACCCACCTCCATTGGGACCACACCTTCGCCCTCCCCTTCTTCCGCCCCTTCTACGACCCGGCCAACCGCTTCGACTTCTACGGCCACCACGTAGCGGGCATGAGCATGGACGACGCGCTCGACATCGTCATGCGCCCACCCTGGTTCCCGGTCAACTTCCGGTCCACGCCGGCCCAGAAGCGATTCCACCACCTCGACGAGGACGCCTTCGAGGTCGAGGATCTCCGCATCACCTCTGCCCGCCTCCACCACCCCGACGGCGTAACCGCCTACCGGATCGAGCGCAACGGCGCCTCGCTCTGCCTGGCCACCGATGTCGAGCACGGCGAGCCCGATAGCGACCGCAAGCTGCGGGAGCTGGCCGAGGGCGCCGACGTGCTCGTCTACGACGCCCAGTACCTGCCCGACGAGTACGAGATGGCCAAAGTCGGCTGGGGCCATTCCACCTGGACCGAGGCGGTGCATCTCGCCAAGGAGTGCGGGGTGGGACGCCTCGTGCTGACCAGCCACGACCCCTCCCGGTCGGACGACGACATCGACAAGATTGTGGCCATGGCTCGCAACGAGTTCCCCCAGACCGACGCCTTCTACGAGGGCATGGTCCTCGACGTCGGGTGAGCAGCCCGCACCCTCGATGAGGGACGCCCGCGCCTCACTCGAACGGTTCGTCCCTCGCGTGTCCGCCGAATGGGACCTCGACGTACCCGGCGCCCGGTGGCGGCGGATCGACGGAACCCTCTGCTTCGTCGACATCTCCGGGTTCACCAACCTCTCCGAGAAGCTGGCCCGGCGCGGGCGGGTGGGGGCCGAGGAGCTCACCGACGTCCTCGACCGGGTGTTCGGCAACATGCTCCGCCTCGCCTACAACCGGGGGGGAAGCCTGCTGAAGTTCGGCGGCGACGCCCTCCTCTTGATGTTCGAGGGGGACGATCACCCGGTGCAGGGGGCCTCGGCGGCGGTGGAGATGCGGGCCGCTCTCCGCCAGGCGACCGAGATCCCCACCTCGGTGGGCGTGATCCGGCTGAAGATGTCGGTGGGCCTCCACACCGGGATGATCGACCTGTTCCTGGTGGGCGACTCCCACCGCGAGCTCGTCGTCACCGGGGCCACCGCCACCACCACCACCGAGATGGAGTCCGCCGCCGACGCCGGTGAGATCCTGGTGAGCCCGGACTTGGCATCGAGGCTCCCCCGGGGGGCGGCCGGAGCCCTCAAGGGACCGGGAGTGCTGCTCCGCTGGAGGAGGGCACCGGCGGAACCGGTGGGCCCGCTGTTCCGGCGCCCGGTGCGTCCCGACGTGCTCGCCGGGTGTGTCCCGACCGTGCTCCGCTCCCACCTCGACCACGGGGTCGCCGAGCCCGAGCATCGGGTGGCGACCGTGGGGTTCATCAAGTTCAAGGGGGTCGATGCCGCCATGGCCGCAGGCGGCCACGACCTGGTGGCATCGGGCCTCGAGGAGCTGATCACGGCGGTCCAGGCGGCGGTCGACCCCGAGGGGGTGACCTTCCTCGCCACCGACATCGACGCGGATGGCGGCAAGGCGATCCTCACGACCGGCGTGCCCGGATCCCAGGAGGACGACGAAGGCCGGATGCTGCGGGCGGTGCGCCGGATCGCCGACGCCGCCACCTCGTTCCCGCTGAAGATCGGCGTCAACCGGGGCCACGTGTTCGCCGGCGAGATCGGCACCGAGTTCCGCAGCACCTACACGGTGATGGGCGACACCGTGAACCTGGCGGCCCGGCTGATGGCGGCGGCACCTCCGGGAGCCGTGTACGCCGCTCCCGGCGTGCTTGACCGGTCCCGGACCCTGTTCGCCACCGAGGCGCTGGAACCTTTCCACGTGAAGGGCAAGGCCGAGCCGGTGCAGGCCTATGCGGTCGGTGCCGAGACCGGGTCGCGCACGACCCCGACCCATCGAGAGCTGCCGTTTACCGGTCGCGACGACGAGCTCGCCACCCTCCGGAAGGCGATCGACGCCCTCGATGGCGGGACCGGTGGAGCCATCACCGTCACCGGCGACACCGGCTTCGGGAAGAGCCGGCTGGTGGTCGAGTCCCTCACCGGCTCCCCCATCCCGACTCTCACGGTCCGCGCCGAACCGTACGGCGCCACCAACCCCTACTGGGCGTTCCGTGACCCTCTGCGGTCGCTCTTGGGCATCGAGCGGGGGGACCAGGCGGAGATGGCGGC